>NZ_SJYZ01000006.1:0-120984 GCF_004337555.1 Microbacterium sp. PI-1
CATCCCGAGGGCGGTGGGGCGGGACGGTTGCATGACGGATTTCCGGATGCATGACTGTTCGCCTGAGTGAGGTCATGCGGGTGTGCGGTCCTCCGGCATCTGAGCTCTCGAAGAGCTCGTGCTTCCGCGGAGTCCTCTCCTGCACAGTCGCCGACCTCGCGCCGCGTCCCACCGCCCTCGGGATGGTGGACGAGAGGCGTCGTCCGCCGGAGTGAGGATGACACGATGATCGACGTTGTGTTCATCCTCAAGCACCTCGGGGGAGTCGCGCGCGGAACCACGCTCCAGGGATTCGGGTGTTCGCGTTCACGGCTCTCCGCGGAGTGCAGATCAGGCCGCATAAGCCGCGTGCGACCGGGAGTGTTCGCGTCGGGAGAGGCGTCCGACCAGGCGATCACGGCGGCGGCTCACGGCGGTGCCCTCACCTGCGGGAGTGCGCTGCGTGCGAGAGAGGTGTGGACGCTGGAGGAGCCGACTCAGGTGCATGTCTGGATGGGGGTCGGCGGTCGGCGACATCACCCGCCGTCATGCGGTTGCATCGCACACTTCACCCCCGGTCGTATGGATCTCGGCGTCGCTCCGATCGACGTGGCGCTGGTGCACGCCTTCACCTGCTACGGAGCAGAGTTCTTCTTCGCCGCGTACGAGTCGGCGTGGAACAAGAGGATGTTGAGTGCTGCCGCGCGAGCGAGCATCCGCGCCCGGCTCCCACTGACAGCGCGTTGGCTCGTCGATTTCGCGCGCCCCGATGCCGAGAGCGGTCTGGAGTCCCTGGTGCGGCTGCGGCTCCACCTGATGGGCATCGAGGTGCATTTCCAGGTCGCCATCACCGGCGTGGGGCGGGTGGACTTCGTGATCGAGGGCCGGGTCATCCTCGAAGCGGACGGCCGCGAGAACCACGCCGGATCCGCGCACCGTCATCGAGATCTCTTAAGAGACGCGAGGGCCTCCGACCTCGGCTTCGAGACGCTCCGTTTCGACTATGCGATGATCCTGCACTCGTGGGACGTGGTCGCGGCCGCGGTTCTGGCTGCCTTGGCGCGAGCGCGGGCGTGAATTCCGCTCACCTGCATGAGGTGCGAGCAGATGCATGACCAGCAGCGCCGGATGCTCATGCATGTGACGGCGGCTCATGCACCCGTACCGGGAACCAGGGACGGAGGGCCGGAGCCCCGGAGCCGAAGCCCGAAACGGAGCCGCAAACCACGGATGCCGCGAGGAACGTGTCCTCGCGGCATCCGGAAAACGCTCGGATCAGCCCGGGTGGGTCATCGAGAGGAGGTCGAGCTTCTCGTCGAGCTGCTCGAGGGTGAGGTCGCCCCGCTCGACGTAGCCGAGATCGATCACGGCGTCGCGCACCGTGATGCCCTTCGCGACCGAGTGCTTGGCGATCTTCGCCGCCGCCTCGTAGCCGATGAGCTTGTTGAGGGGGGTCACGATCGACGGGCTCATGCCGGCGAAGGCGGCGGCACGCTCGACGTTCGCCTGCAGACCGTCGATGGTCTTGTCGGCGAGCACCCGGGAAGCGTTCGAGAGCAGGCGGATGGACTCGAGCACCGCCGTGCCCATGACCGGGATCGCGACGTTGAGCTCGAAAGACCCGGAGGCCCCGGCCCAGGCCACGGTCGCGTCGTTGCCGATCACTCGGGCGCACACCATGAGGACGGCCTCGGGGACCACGGGGTTGACCTTGCCGGGCATGATCGAGGAGCCGGGCTGCAGGTCGGGGATGTGCAGTTCGCCGAGACCCGTGTTGGGGCCGGAGCCCATCCAGCGGAGGTCGTTGTTGATCTTCGTCAGCGAGACGGCGATCGTGCGCAGTGCGCCGGATGCCTCGACCAGACCATCGCGGTTGGCCTGTGCCTCGAAGTGGTCCTTCGCCTCGGTGATCGGCAACTCCGTCTCGGACGCGAGCAGCGCGATGACCTTCTGCGGGAAGCCGAGCGGGGTGTTGATGCCGGTGCCGACAGCCGTGCCGCCCAGGGGAACCTCGGCGACGCGGGGGAGGGCGGACTGCACGCGCTCGATGCCGAGGCGCACCTGGCGGGCGTAGCCGCCGAACTCCTGGCCGAGGGTCACAGGCGTCGCATCCATGAGGTGCGTACGGCCGGACTTGACGGCGTCCTTCCACAGCTCCGCCTTCGCCTCCAGCGCGACGGCGAGGTGGTCGAGCGCGGGGATGAGCGTGTCGATGAGCGCCTGGGTCACGGCGATGTGCACCGAGGTCGGGAACACGTCGTTCGAGGACTGGGAAGCGTTCACGTGGTCGTTGGGGTGCACGGTCGCACCGAGGATGCGGGTCGCGAGAGTCGCCAGCACCTCGTTCATGTTCATGTTCGACGAGGTGCCGGAACCGGTCTGGTAGGTGTCGACCGGGAATTCACCGTCGTGGGCACCCGAAGCCACCTGGTCGGCAGCCTGGGCGATCGCGTCGGCGATGGCACCGTCGAGCGTGCCCAGCTCCTTGTTGGCAAGGGCGGCGGCCTTCTTGATCCGGGCGAGCGCGGCGATCTGCGTCGACTCCAGACCCTTGCCCGAGATCGGGAAGTTCTCCACGGCCCGCTGCGTCTGCGCCCCGTAGAGCGCGTTGACGGGCACCCGCACCTCACCCATGGTGTCGTGCTCGATCCGGTAGCCCTGCGAGCTCTCGCCGCTGCGCTGGTCGTTGTCGGTCATTCCGAACCCTCCTTGGTCACGGGGCTGTTCCCCTCGGTGTCGATGCCGACCGTGATCACCGGCGTCGCGGTGCCCTCGGCCAGACGGTAGTTCGCGCCGACGAGGCCGAGACGACCTTCGGCGACGGCGTTGCTGATGATCTCGGAGGACTGCAGCAGGTCGTTCACGGTGTTGCGGAGATGCTCGCGTCCGACGAGCTCCGAGTCGATGTCGGCGACCGTGCCGCCGCCGCTCTCGGCGAGGACCTTCCGCGCGGCGGGCACGATCGGCGCGACGAGCTTCCAGATGTGCGGCGGGAGGGGAGCGGCATCGATCGCCGTCCCGTCGATCGCGGCGCGGACCGCTCCGCACGAATCGTGCGCGAGGACCACGATCAGCGGAACCTCGAGCACGGCGACCGCGTACTCGAGGCTCGCGACGATCGACTCGCCCATGACCTGACCGGCGTTGCGCACGACGAACAGGTCGCCGAGACCGAGGTCGAAGATGATCTCGGCCGCCAGGCGGGAATCCGAGCAGCCGAAGAGGGTCGCCACGGGGTGCTGCGCCGCGGCGAGATCCTTGCGCCGTACCACGTCCTGGTTCGGGTGCCGGGGCTCGTCCGCGACGAATCGACGGTTGCCGTCCAGCATCTGCTGCCAGGCTGCGGAAGGAGTCAAGGGGTGCGTCATGAGGCCTCCGAGAGTGAACGGATCTGTGGGATCAGCGACTCCGCGAGCTCTGCCGTGGAATCGGGCGAGCGCGAGCCGTAGAGCAGGATGTAGTCGTCGCCGGCCTGGGTGCCGATCGCGTAGGTGACGTTGGCGTTCGAATCGGCGTTGCCCGGCTCGTAGACGTCCCAATCGAGGCCGCCGATGCGGACCGTGTCCGTGGGGGCGATGCCGTTCAGGCGCTGCGGAGCCCAGGACGCATCGGCGTCGAAGGCCTGAGCGACCTTGATGAACCCGCGTTCGTCATCGGCGGACGGGGCCAGCGTGACCTCCCAGACGACGGTGGCGCCGCCGAGCAGCTTCGCGCTGTTCGCCCGCCAGAAGTCGCCCAGCTCGGGAACCAGCACGGGGCTGTCCATCGTGGATTCCACACCCGCGGCGATGCCGGCGACGTCGATCGGCTCGGGCTCGACCGGCTCCCCGCGGGGGACGGCGAAGATGATCACGGCGACCACGGCGACCGTCACGAGGAGAGCTGCGATGAGGTTCCGGAACGTCTGACTCGAGCGATACGCCTTGCTGGAGGCGGCCTTGCGCGCTGCGGTCTCGTCCGGCGTCTCCGGACGACCCAGCTCCGCGATGATGGGCGGCTGCTTGGTCTGCTTGCTCATGACTCCGCGCCCGAGGTCTCGGTGGTGGATGATGCGGCCCTGGCTTCTTCCAGACGGCGCTTCGCGCCCAGGAGCCATTCCTCGCACCGGGCGGCCAGCGCCTCGCCACGCTCCCAGAGCGCGAGCGAGTGCTCGAGGGTCGGCGACCCTTGTTCGAGTTCGGCGACGACCTTGACGAGCTCGTCACGGGCTGCCTCGAACGACAGCGTGTCCACGGGGGTGTCGTTGAGGGCGCTCACTCCTCCATCCTACGTCGTGCGGCGTGGCGCTCCGGCTCAGGGGGACTCCGGGATCTCGCCCTCCGAACGCGCAGCGACGGAGCCGCGATCGACGGTGATCGTGAGGGCGCTGCCTGCCGGGGCATCGGCGGCGTCGCGCAGAATCACGCCGCCGTCCAGGTGCGCGATCGCGTAGCCGCGCGCGAGCGTGGCCGCGGGGGAGAGCGCGCGGAGGGAGGCACGCAGCTCCCCGGTCCGCCGACCGGCGGAATCGATCTCCCGGGTCACGGTGTCGCGCCCGCGCGAGAGCAGCAGCCACAGCTCTTGGGAGCGGGCGTCGATGATCGGATCGGGGGAGCGCAGGACAGGGCGCGAGCGGAGCTGCTCCAGCTGCGCGATGTCGTGCGAGAGGCGCTGGGTGAGGCGCGTCGTCGCGCGCGAGCGCAGCTGGGCGATGAGGGCACGTTGTTCACCCACGTCCGGCACGACGCGTTTCGCCGCATCGGTCGGCGTCGATGCGCGCAGGTCGGCGACGTCGTCGAGCAGGGGATGGTCGTTCTCGTGTCCGATCGCGCTGACGACCGGGGTGGACGCAGCGGCGACGGCGCGGATGAGTCGCTCGTCGCTGAAGCCGAGGAGGGTCTGCGGGTCGCCGCCGCCCCGGGCGATGATGATCACGTCGACGTCCGGGTCGGCGTCGAGCCGTGCGAGCGCGGCGAGGGTGTCCGGCACGCATCGGTCGCCCTGGACCGCGGCGTACTCGGTCCGGAACCGGACCTGGGGCCAGCGGAGCTCGGCGTTGCGGTGCACGTCCTTCTCGGCGTCCGACCGCTCACCCGTGATCAGCCCGATGACGTGGGGGAGGAAGGGCAGGCGCTGCTTGCGGGCGGGGTCGAACAGGCCCTCCTGGCGCAGCTGGACACGGAGCTTCTCGAGGCGTTCGAGCTGATCGCCCAGGCCCACGTGCTTCATCGCCGAGACCGTGAAGCTGAAGTCTCCTGCCTTGACGAAGTAGTCGGCTTTCACCGCAGCCACGACGTGATCGCCGATGCCGAGGTCGGAAGGGATGCGCCCGCGAACGCTCGACCACACGCGGATCGAGATCTGGGCGTCGGATCGGGTGTCCTTCAGGCGTGCGAAGACGTTGCCGGCACGCACATTCCAGGAGGTGATCTCCCCTTCGACCCAGACCGTGTTCCAGCGCGCGATGAAGTCGCGGATGGTCGAGTTGAGGCGGGTGACCGAGGTGGGTGCGTCGGCCGTGGAGTCGCGCGGGGCGACGGAGTCGGCGGGCGGAGTCTCTCCCTGTCCCGTCGTCGCTTCGAAGACTGTCATCCGCTCCCGCTCCCGTCTGGAGTCTCCCCGGCCCCGCACAGCTGTGCGGCGGTAGAATTCAGGGGTGACTTCGACTGCCGTTCATCTTCCCATTCCCCGTCTCCCTCGAGTGCGGGCGGCGGCCGGGCGGCTTCAGGATAACCCGGTGGTCGGACGCAAGCGGGTCCTGCTCGCCGCACCGCGCGGCTATTGCGCCGGTGTCGACCGCGCCGTGGTGGCCGTCGAGAAGGCGCTGGAGCGCTACGGAGCGCCTGTGTACGTGCGCAAGCAGATCGTGCACAACATCCACGTGGTGACGGAACTCGAGGAGAAGGGTGCGATCTTCGTCGAAGAGGTCGACGAGGTCCCCGAGGGCGCACACGTCGTGTTCAGCGCCCACGGTGTCTCCCCGGCGGTCGTGAACGCAGCATCCGACCGCGGCCTGCACGCGATCGACGCCACCTGCCCCCTGGTCACCAAGGTGCACCGGGAGGCCGTGCGCTTCGCGCGGGACGATTTCGAGATCCTGCTCATCGGCCACGACGGGCACGAAGAGGTCGAAGGTACGGCGGGAGAGGCTCCCGAGCACGTCACGGTCGTGAACTCTCCCGAAGAGGCCGACACGGTTGTCGTGAAGGATCCGAACAAGGTCGTCTGGCTCTCGCAGACCACTCTCTCGGTCGACGAGACCATGGAGACGGTCAACCGTCTGCGCACGCGCTTCCCCGAACTGCACAATCCGCCGTCCGATGACATCTGCTACGCCACGCAGAACCGCCAGGTGGCCATCAAGAAGGTCGCTGCGGGCGCCGACCTGGTGATCGTCGTCGGGTCGTCCAACTCGTCCAACAGCGTGCGCCTGGTCGAGGTGGCCCTCGAATACGGCGCCAAGGCCGCGTACCGGGTGGACTACGCCGAGGAGATCCAGCAGGAGTGGCTCGACGGTGTCGAGACCATCGGGGTGACCAGCGGGGCGTCCGTCCCCGAGGTGCTCGTGCGCGAAGTCCTCGACGCGATCGGCGACGCCGGCTACCGTGACGTCGAAGAGGTGAAGACGGCCGAAGAGGATCTGATGTTCTCCCTCCCAAAGGAGCTGCGTCAGGATGCCGCGGGGAAACGCGACGAGCGGGCGCTCGGCGGTCGCGCAGCTGGAGGAGGCGCGTAGCGTTGAGCGCCGCGGAGGCGGAGCCCACCCTCATCGGGTCGGTGCAGCGCGCTCTGCGGTTGATCGACATCGTCGCGAACTCTCCCCGTCCGCTGCCTGCCAAGATGCTCGCGGCGATCACGGGGCTGACGCCGGGCACGACCTACAACCTCGTGCGCACCCTGGTCCATGAGGGCTATCTGAACGCCGAACCGGACGGGCTCGTGCTCGGTGCGCGATTCCCCGCCTTCCAGCAGCAGGTCGATTCGCGGGGAGTCTTCCTCGCGCGCGTCCGGGCGGCTCTTCGCGACGTGACGGAGGTCGTGGGAGCCACCGCCTACCTCTCCCGTTTCCACGACGGTGAGATGCACCTCGTCGACATCGTCGATGCGATCCGCAACCCGCGCGTCGAGCTGTGGGTGGGGTTGCAGTCCAGTGCCCACGCGACGGCGCTGGGCAAGCAGATCCTCGCGGACCTCCCGGATGACGAGAGGCTCGACTACCTCTCGCGACATCGCCTGGAGGAGCTCACACCGCGCACGATCAGCGATCGCCGGACCCTCTTGACGCAGCTGGAGCACTCCCCGGGGTGGACGGTGGATCAGGAGGAGTACGCGATCGGCGCGACGTGTGTGGCCGTGCCGGTGATCGCGCCCGGGGTCACCGCCTCCTTGGCGATCTCCCTGCCCACGGACCGCGCCGTGGTCGACCGCGCGCTGGTCACGACGCTGCAGCGCGAGGCGCGGCGACTGTCCCTGCAGCTCGGCGCCGCTTCTCTCGATGGCGATGCAGGCCCGGAGTTCACTATCTGAACAGAGACCCCTGGTGCCGCGGCATGCGTTTTCCTATGATCAGGGGAGTAGCGCCATACGAGATCGCTACTGATCGTCCGAGCGTCCCCAGCGCAGGCGGTCACTATGGATGAGATGCGTCCCCAGCGCTTCACGTCCGCGGCCCCGAGGAGTCCCCACTTCTCCGGGGCCGCTATCGTATCCGGGCGTGATGCGGTGTCACGCTGTCCGGCCGCTTCGCTGTGAGCCGTGCGAAGCCGGGACGGTTAGCATGGCGGGATGACCGATCAACGTCCGCAGTACGGCGAACTCGCAACGCCGGAGGAGCAGCGCCGAGCCGCCGGCTTGCCGCCGCTGGACGAGGTCGCCGTCGCGCCGCCGACGCCTTCCGTCGCACCGACCGCCGCCGCTGCGTCCCCGGCACCGGGTGATGGCTCGACCACGCGTCGGCGCCCCGTGGATCGGCTCGTGACGATCGCGCTTCTCGCGTACGGCTTGGTGAACGTCATCGTCACGGGGCTGTCGTATCTCGACCTTCCGAACGTGATGAACGAGACCATGAGGATCCTCGGCATCGACGGGGAGTTCACGAACTTCGCGCAGGGACGCACGTGGGGCACGATCGGTGCGATCGTCCTGGCCGTCGGGTGGGCGATCACAGCTGCACTCTCCATTCGTCGCCTGCGTCGCGGGCGTCTCACGTGGTGGCTGCCGATCGTGGGTGCGATCGTGACGGGGATCATCGTCTCGATGTGCATCGCCGTCCCGATGATGAGCGACCCGGCGTTCACGGCCTACCTCACGTCGGTCGGGCCGTAGCGGCGGCCGACGCCCCGGTACTGTCGAAGGATGCTTCAGAACAGCTTCGGCGTCCACATCTCTTCTGCGTCCGTCGATCGCGGCGATGGCTCCGACCCTCGGTCGCTCGCGCACGACATCCTGGCCGGTCTGCGTGTCCCCGCGGGCGTGCGGGATGCGGAGGACGAGTGGGACGACCACTCCGCCGCCCTGCTCGCGATCCCGGTGACGGACGATGGGCATGTGCTGACGCTCTCCGAGGAGGACCGGATCGCGTCGACGCTCTCTGTCGCCGACCTGCGTGAGGCCTTCCGATCTCAGGGGCTCACGCTCTGGTTGGAGGACGGCACCGATCCTGACGACGACGGAATCGATGCCGAAGACCCCGAAGACCCCGAAGACGTGGGAGACGAGGAAGACGAGGACGATCTGGAAGACGAGGAGCTCGACTCGGACACCTCGACCTTCACCCTCCCCACCGTGCAGGTCTGCGCCTTCTCGCATCGGGGTCCCGCCGTCGCGCGCCTGCTCTCGTCGATTCGTCGGATGGTGGTGGATCACCAGGAGTCCGGGGAATGGTCTCTCCAGCAGTTCGAGACCTCGGAGCCGACGGGCGATTGGACCACCTCCCGGGCGGAGCTGCCCGTGATCGAGCTGAACCGCGTCGACTCCGACGCCTGGATCGAAGTGACGCCACCGAAGGGAGGCCCGATCCCGTTCTGGATCGATGCCGAGCGCGGCACCCGACCCGTTCTCGACATCGAAGCCATCCGTATCCCCGAGACGGCGGAGATCTGCCGACGGCTGCTCGCTGAGGGGGACGGAAGCCGTGATGAACTCCTCGAGCTCGCCGCGATGGTGCGGCTCGATGTGGATGCGGCCCATCGCGCGCTGATGCCGGAGTCGCTGGGGGGAGTGGTCGGTACCGAAGCTCGTCAGCGTGCGTTCCTGGCAGCGTTCGGGATCGCGCCCGACCTGATCGACGCCGCATTCGGCGGTCAGGGCGCGTGTCCGAACCGACGGTTCCTGCCTCTGGGGCCGTGGGCGACGGTGCGGGAGACGGCCATCGCCGGCGTTGGAGAGTTCACGGCTCTGACCCGTCGGGACCGACCCCTCGCGCGCCTCGGAGACGCGATTCGGCGGCGGCCGGTGGTCGGGATCGCGCTGGCACTGGCGGAGTTCTCGGCCGGAATGTGGCTGACCTCACGGACGCGCGGAGGCGGCAGGTCGTTCGGCGTCCTGCTCGTCGTGGACGCGCTGATCGATCTCGCGATCTGGATCACACGCATCCGTCGCGGACGCCAGGGATAGGTCGTCCGGCAGCCGGACCGACCCCCAGACGAGAGATGCCCCGGCCGTCGCGGCCGGGGCATCTCTTTCGACGCGGAAAGGTCAGCTCTGGGACTGACCGTACGAGCCGAGCTGACGGGTCGACTCCACCACGCGGGCGGCCATCGCCGTCTCCGCGATCTTGCCCCAGGCACGCGGGTCGTACTGCTTCTTGTTTCCGACCTCGCCGTCGACCTTGAGCACGCCGTCGTAGTTCTTGAACATGTAGTCGGCGATCGCGCGCGTGTACGCGTACTGCGTGTCGGTGTCGATGTTCATCTTGATCACGCCGTTGGCGACAGCCAGCGCGATCTCATCATCGGTCGAGCCGGATCCGCCGTGGAAGACCAGGTCGAGCGGCTTCGCGCCCGTGTTGTACTTCGCCGCGACCTGCGCCTGGATCTCGCCGAGGAGCTCCGGGCGAAGCTTCACGCCACCGGGCTTGTACACACCGTGCACGTTGCCGAACGTGAGGGCGGCGATGTACCGACCCTGCTCGCCGAGGCCGAGTGCCTGCACAGCCTGGTCGACGTCGGCGAACGTCGTGTAGAGGGCTTCGTTCGAGCCCTCGTGCTGCACACCGTCCTCTTCGCCGCCCACGACGCCGATCTCGACCTCGAGGATGGCGTTGATGTTCTTCATGCGGGGGAGGAGGTCCTTCGCGATCTCGATGTTCTCCGCGAGGGGAACCGCCGAGCCGTCCCACATGTGCGACTGGAAGATCGGGTTGCGCCCGGCCTTGACCTCTTCCTCGGAGGCGGCGATCAGCGGCTCCACGAAGCCGGCCAGAGCGTCCTTCGGGCAGTGGTCCGTGTGCAGAGCCACCGTGACCGGGTAGTTCTTCGCCACCTCGGTGGCGTATCGGGCGAACGCGAGCGCACCGGTGGCGCGGGCCTTGACGGTGTGGCCGGCGAAGTAGTCGGCACCGCCGGTGGTGACCTGGATGATGCCGTCGGAGCCGGCCTCGGTCAGCCCCTGGAGGACGGCGTTGATCGTCTGCGAGCTCGAGACGTTGAAAGCGGGGTATGCGAAGCCGCCGGCCTTCGCGCGGTCGAGCATTTCGGCGTACTGATCCGGGGTGGCGACGGGCATATGAACTCCTGCGGTAGGTGAAGCCGGGACAGGTGCCACTCTATCGGGGCGCATACGGACTTGCCGCAGACGTGACGGGGTGCGGGCGGCCCAGCTTCTGCGGTGACGTTAAGAATCGAGATTCCTTCGTTGTCACGGGCAGGAAAACCGGGCAGTTCCGCTTCTTCGCTCGCTAGGCTGACCGCATGGTGAGTCTGACAGCGGATCTGAGCCCTCTTCGTCCCGATCGAAACCTCGCGATGGAGTTGGTCCGTGCGACCGAGGCCGCAGCCATCCGCGCGGTCCCCTTCATCGGGCGGGGTGCGAAGGAAGCCGCGGACGGTGCCGCCGTCGATGCGATGCGCGCGTTCCTCGGCACCGTCGACTTCCAGGGCCGTGTCGTGATCGGTGAGGGCGAGAAGGACAACGCGCCCATGCTCTTCAACGGCGAGGTCGTCGGAACCGGCCGCGGCCCGCTGTGCGACATCGCCGTGGATCCCATCGACGGCACCTCGCTGACCGCAGCCGGTCGGCAGAACGCACTCTCCGTGATCGCGGTCTCGGACCGGGGGACGATGCTGGACGCCTCCTCCGTCTTCTACATGGACAAGCTGGTCACGGGGCCCGCCGGCGTCGGAGTCGTCGACATCCGCCTTCCGATCGGCGAGAACATCCGCAAGCTGGCCGGTGCGCTCGACAAGCCCGTCGATGAGATCGTCGTCTCCGTGCTCAACCGTCCGCGTCACGAGCGGTTGATCCAGGAGATCCGCGATGCCGGGGCCGGTACCCGCCTGATGAGCGACGGCGACGTCGCCGGCGGGATCAACGCAGCTCGGCACGATGCCCGCACCGACATGTGCGTCGGCGTCGGGGGGAGCCCGGAGGGGATCGTCACCGCGTGCGCCATCAAGGCCCTGGGCGGACATATCCAGGGACGCCTCTGGCCGCGCGACGACGAGGAGCGCCAGCGGGGGATCGACGCCGGCCTCGACATGGACAAGGTCTACGAGGCCGATGATCTGGTGCAGGGGAGCAACACGATCTTCGTCGCGACCGGTGTCACAGACGGGCAGCTCGTCGCCGGGGTACGGCGTGAGCGGGGCTACGTGTACACCGAGAGCGTCGTGCTTCGCGGTGCCTCCGGAACACTGCGTCGTATCGCTTCTGAGCACCTCGTCTCGAAGTGGCTCTGAGCTTGCGTGTCCCCGGTTTCCGCCCGGTCTGAGGCCGCGTCCTCGCGGTGACGGCCGCGCGGCGCATCGGGTCATCGTTATCGAGCCGGTATCGGTTCCGAGTGGCGTGAGCCACGCTTTCGGGAGCGCCGTGTCACAATTGTCACTGGGTTTGTCGCCGTGGACGGAGCCGCAAGGCACCGCAGGCACAGGAGGGCGAACGGATGACAACGCAGCACACGAGCGGTTCGAAGGCCGCCGCAACGAAGATAGTCACCACGAACACGGGGCGTATTCTCCGGGTGAGTGCCGATGCCGAACCCGGCCTCGGTGCCACTCCTCCCGTGACACCTCCACCCTCAGCTCTGGTGGATCCCGCGCGTCGCGCTGACGTCCTGTTCCGGGTCCGCCGCGACGAGGGTCACGAGATCAGCGCGTGGTGGATGATCGGAGCCTTCCTCGCGACCAGCGGTCTGGTCATCCTGCTTCTCAGCGGCGTCCCCGGCATCGCCTGACCTCTTCTGTCGCACCCCCGACGGACTCGGTCATGGCGTCGACGTCTCGTCTCCTGCCAGGCGCGCTCGCACGTCGCCGACGTCAGCGGTGACTGCCGCGGCGCTCACGCGGTCCACTGTGACATCGGCGCTCTCGGGAAGATCGTCTGCGGCGAGCAGCTCGGGAGCCGTGAAGCGGCGTGCGCTCGCCGCGGTCGACGGGGGCACGGAGGCGAGCGCGGTTTCGTCGACCCCAGGGAACTGTCGGGCCGTGACCAGCACACGCGTCTCGAGGGAGCCGGCGAAGCGGTTGTAGCTGTCGACCGTCCGCTCCAGAGCGCGGCGCAGATCGTCGGCGTGCCCGGCGAGGGTTCCCAGGCGGTCGTACAGCTGCGTGCCGAGCGCGAGCAGGGTGCGGGCCTCGGAGGACACTTCCTGTTGCGTCCAAGTGAAGGCCACCGTCTTCAGGACCGCCCACAGGTTGACGGGTGACGCGAGTGCCACGCGGCGGCTGAATGCGTAGTCGAGCAGCGTCGGATCCTCATCGATGGCGGCGGCCAGAAGCGATTCGCTCGGCAGGAAGCAGATCACGAACTCCGGGCTCGCGTCGAGGCCGGTCCAGTACGCCTTCTTCGCCAGCGCGTCGATGTGCGCGCGGACCGCCTTGACGTGCTTCTGCATGTGCGCGCGGCGCTGTGATTCGTGTGCGTCTCCCTGCGGAAGTGCGGAGGCCTCGAGATAGGCGTCGAGGGGCACCTTGGCATCGACGGCGATCGAGCTGCCGCCGGCGAGACGGATGACCATGTCGGGTCGTCCCTGTCCGCGGTCGGAGGAGATCGTCGCCTGCAGGTCGAAGTCGATGTGCCGAGTGAGGCCGGCGGCTTCGACCACACGGCGGAGCTGAGTCTCGCCCCAGACACCGCGCGTGGCGGTCGAGCGCAGGGCTCCCGCAAGTGATTCCGTGGTTGCCCGCAGCGCCTCGTCGGACTCCTGGGCACGACGCAGCTGCTCCTCGAGCGTGCCGAACTGCGCGTGACGCTCCCGCTCGATCGCGGCGACCTTGGTCTGCATCTGCTGCAGGCTCTCCCGCACCGGCGCGAGGGCGGTCAGGACGGCATTCTGCTGCTGGACTCTCTGGGCTTCGGCGCGCTGCTCGGTCCTGGCATGCTCGACGGCGTCGCGGTAGAGGTCGTACTGGCGGTCACGGTCGTCGCGCGCAGCCGCGAGTTCGGCCTGCGCACGGGCGAGCTCCGCGGCTCCGCGGCCGGCCCGCAGAAACCAGCCCACCGTGACGCCCGCCGCGAGGGCGACGAGGACGAGAACGACAGAGAGTGCATCCATGTGTTCATGATGCTCCCGGCGTCCGACATTCCGAGGTCGCCGCGCACGCGGATGAGCGGTGGATCAGGCGACCGCGCGCTCCAGTACGGGCGCGATAGGGGGGACAGGGGCGGTCACGCGCAGACTCAGGGCATCGGCGAGGGCGAAGACGTCGGCGGCGCCCGCTCGGGCTGCCGCGTCGATCACGATCTGTGCGCATGCGCGGGCGTCTGCGAGAGCGTCGTGATGTGCGAACTCCGCGAAGCCGGCGGCGGCTGCGGCCACGGGCAGGCGATAGGACTCGAGCTCGTACGTCTTGCGAGCGACCTGAAGGCTGCACAGTGAACGATAAGGCGGGCAACTCTGCCCCGTGGCCTCGGAGGCGCGGCGCAGAACATTGAGGTCGAACCCGGCGTTGTGGGCGACCAGCACGTCGGCTCCGGCGAACGCGCACAGGCGGTCGAACTGGTCGACCCACGTGGCGGCCGAAAGCACATCCTCGGGCTGGATGCCGTGGATGCGAACGTTCCACTCCTGGAACTCGTCGTGCCCGGGCGGCGGCTGGATCAGCCATCCCGTAGTGGCGACGACCTCGCCTCCGCGCACACGGACGAGTCCGACGGAGCAGGCCGAGGCAGGACTGGAGTTCGCGGTCTCGAAGTCGATCGCAGTGAAGTCCAAGGGCACACAACCACTCTCCCTCCGAGCGCGCCGAGCAGCACGCAGACTCGCCGTAGGCTGGCGGCATGGCTGAGGAGATGGCGACGTCGTTCGGAGCACAGGCCGGGGACTACGAGGTCGGACGGCCTGAGTACCCTTTCGATGCGGTCGCGTGGATGCTGGAGAAGATGCCGGTCGGCTCGCGGCGGATCGCCGACGTCGGCGCAGGCACGGGGAAACTCACCAGGGTCCTGGCCGGGGCGCCGGACGCGGAGATCGTCGCGATCGATCCGGATCCGAAGATGCTCGCCGCTCTTCGGCTCGCTGTGCCCGGCGTGCCGACGTTCGCGGGCACGGCGGAATCCCTTCCGCTCCCTGATTCCAGCCTCGACGCCGTGGTGCTCGGGCAGGCCTGGCACTGGGTGGATCCGGTCACCGGTTCGGCCGAGATCGGTCGCACGGTGCGCAGTGGGGGAGTGCTCGGCTTGATCTGGAACATCCGCGACGAGCGCGTCTCTTGGGTGCGGCGCCTCACCGAGATCATGCACGGCAGCAATGCCGAGGTCATGCTGGCCGACGGCGGGCCCGAGGTCGCCGCGCCGTTCGGGCCGTTGGAGGAGGAGTCGTGGGAGTGGGTGCGTCCGATCTCGCGCGACCACCTGCACCGGATGGCGTCCTCGCGCAGCTTCGTCATCACCGCCCCCGCCGAAGAGAAGGCGCGGATCCGGCGAGAGATGGACGACCTCTTCGACGAACTCGGACTCGACGGCGAGAGCACGATCGATCTGCCCTATGTGACCAGGGCGTTCCGAGCGATCCGGGACTGAGCCGCTCGCGACGGAAGCGCCTGGTTCCGGCGATCCCGTCAGGCGGGGCGAGGTAGACTCATGCCCCGTGGCTCTCACTATCGGCATCGTCGGCCTGCCCAACGTCGGCAAGTCCACTCTCTTCAACGCACTCACCAAGAACGACGTGCTCGCGGCGAACTATCCGTTCGCGACGATCGAGCCCAACGTCGGCGTGGTGAACCTGCCCGACCCGCGTCTGGAGAAGCTCGCCGAGATCTTCGGCAGCGAGCGGATCCTCCCGGCTGCGGTGTCGTTCGTCGACATCGCCGGCATCGTGCGCGGCGCGAGCGAGGGAGAGGGACTCGGCAACAAGTTCCTGGCGAACATCCGCGAGGCCGATGCCATCGCGCAGGTCGTCCGTGGGTTCGCCGACGACGACGTCGTGCACGTCGACGGCACGGTGAATCCCGCGTCCGACATGGAGACGATCAACGCCGAGCTCATGCTCGCCGACCTGGAGACCGTCGACAAGGCGATCACCCGGTACGAGAAGGAAGTCCGCGGCAAGAAGATCGAGCCCGTCGTGCTCGAGACCGCGAAGGCGGCGAAGGACGCTCTGGAGCGTGGCGTGCTGCTGTCGGTCGCCGGCATCGATCTGACGCCGATCCGGGAACTCGGTCTGCTCACCTCGAAGCCCGTCATCTTCGTGTTCAACGTCGACGAGGCCGTGCTGACCGACGATGCGCGCAAGGCGGAGCTCGCCGCTCTCGTCGCTCCCGCGAAGGCGATCTTCCTCGACGCGAAGATCGAGTCCGAGCTCATCGACCTCGATCCGGAGGATGCGGCAGAACTGCTCGCGTCGACCGGCCAGGACGAGTCGGGCCTGGACCAGCTCGCCCGCATCGGCTTCGACACCCTCGGCCTGCAGACCTACCTCACGGCCGGTCCGAAGGAGGCTCGTGCGTGGACGATCCCCAAGGGTTCGAAGGCGCCGCAGGCGGCCGGTGTCATCCACACCGACTTCGAGAAGGGCTTCATCAAGGCGGAGATCGTCTCGTTCGACGACCTGGTCGAGACGGGCTCCGTCGTGGAAGCCCGCGCCAAGGGCAAGGCGCGCCTCGAAGGCAAGGACTACGTCATGCAGGACGGCGACGTCGTGGAGTTCCGCTTCAACAACTAGCGTCATTCTTGGTGACGATCACTCCTGATCCCACGGCAGCCTCACCTGCGGCAGGATGTAGATGCGGCCGAGGGTCGCGACCGGATGCCTCGTCATGTACTCGGCGGCTTCGTCGATCGAATCGGCGGTGATGAGGTCGTAGCCGGCGAACCACTCCTTGAACTCGGGGAACGGGCCGTCGGTGATCAGGGCGCGGCCGTCACGGACGACGACGGACTTCGCCTGCTCGGGACCCGCGACAGGTGCCCCCTCGCCCAGACGTCCCGCCGCTTCGCCCTCGGCAGCCCAGCGTTCGAGCATCGCCTGGTCCTCGGATTGGGTCAGATCGGTGCCGGTGGGGTCGGACATGTGGATGACGAGGTACTTGCTGCTCATGAGGGTTCTCCATTCGATGGTGCGAGCTGATTCCGTCGGCGGATGAGGTGAGTGGTCTCGGCGGTGTTCCCGGCCAGACCGATTGCGCGGTCATAGGCCGCTCGGGCGTCGGCGGAGCGGCCGGTCGCGCGCAGCAGTTCCGCACGGGTGACGTGGAAGGCGTGATGGCCGTCGAGCGTGTCGGCGAGTCGGTCGATGATCGCGAGAGCGAGGTCGGGTGAGTCGTGTTCGGAGATCGCGATGGCCTTGTTGAGGGTGACGAGTGGACTCGGGTCGATCTCCTCGAGCCGGGAGTAGAGGCTCGCGATGCGCGCCCAGTCGGTGTCACGCGGGTGCGGGGCGGTCACGTGGGCGGCATTGATCTCCGCGAGTAGCCGGTATCTGCCGGAGGGCTCATCAGCCTCCCGTGATCCGAGCAATTGCAGACCCTCAGCGATCAACTCTCGATCCCAGGACCCCCGATCCTGCTCATCGAGCCGCACCAGCTCACCGTCGACCGAGACGCGGGCCTGAGAGCGGGCGTCGGTGAGCAGCATCAACGCGAGCAGACCGACCACCTCGGCATCGGCGGGACGGAGTCCATGTGCGAGCCGGGTGAGTCGGATCCCCTCGGCGGTCAGCTCGCGCCGGATCGCGGGCGTGTCGGGGCCGGAAGCGAGGTATCCCTCGTTGAAGACGAGATACAGCACAACGAGGACGGCATCGATGCGCTCGGGGAGGTCCTCCGCCGTGGGGATCGCGAAGGGGACGCCGGCCGCCTTGAGCTTCGCTTTGGCCCGGCTGATCCGCTGACCCATGGTCGTGTCCTGCACGAGGAACGCGTGGGCGATCTCGGCGACGGTGAGCCCGCCGACGATCCTCAAGGTCAGCGCGACGCGCGCGTCGAGCGAGAGCGCCGGATGGCAGCAGATGAACAGCAGCCGAAGCCGATCATCCTCGATGGCGCCGGTCGGGGCGGCGGGTTCCGGATCGTGCAGCCGCAGCGCCTCCCAGTGCTTCTCGTCTCGACGCGCCTCACGTCGCAGCCGGTCGATCGCCCTGCGATTCGCTGTCGTGGTCACCCACCCGGCAGGGTTCGGCGGTATGCCGTGTGCTGGCCAATGCTCGACAGCGGTCGCGAACGCCTCCGCGGTCATCTCCTCGGCCAGGTCGAGGTCTCCGAACCGCCGCGTGAGTCCCGCGACGATCCGCGCCCACTCCTCCCGATGCGTGCGCGTGATCACCGTCGCGACATCCCGAGTGTCGTCCCGAGGTTCCGGCATCGTCATCATCTCCTCGCTACATATACTCCGAGCGGGCCGTTCAGCTTGCGACAGTCTTCCGGAAAAGCCGCCGGATCGGTGTGCGGTCGGAAGGCTTTCGCCGCGAGCCCTCGGCCTTGGCGGCCGCGCTGCGTTCAGCGGCAACGCGACGTCGCTCCGCCTCAACCATGGCCCGCCGGGTCTCGGCCTGGTGATAGATGATCGTCAACATCGGATCCATATACATGGAGGAGGCCCTTCCTGATCGGGCCGGAATCGTTGCATCCGGCTATCAGGACCACGAACGGGCGCGGCTCATTTCGACACCGGCGTGACAGTGACAGGTTCTGTTGGCCTGATCGCGGTGGTATGCCACCGTTTCGCTTTCATGTGACAGATCACATGAATCATCGCGGAGAGGTCTGATCGCTTTCAGGACATGTCCGGATGGGGTGCGGCACAGCTTTGTGCCGACTTCATTTCGCCGATCCCACATCGGCACTCGCATCGCCTCGATCCGCGCCACGGCGGATCGAGGCAATGCGCGTGCAGACGGTGCCGCGTGTTCGCGCTCCCGGGATCGAGCCAACTGACGAAGCTACACGGCGTCGCTGCTCTCCACCGTCGACGTGCGCCGGATTGCTATCGGGCGAAGGTACGTATCCGATGAGACTCATTCAGGTCGAGTTCGCTCCGAGCGTCACCCAGTTGGCAACGCTACCGACCGTACGCTCCCAATCAACGCTTGTGAATAGCGGGGTGGCCGAGTAGGCGAAGGTGTGCCGCGAATCCGGCGATCCTATGAGGCTGCTTGGTTATGGCACGTCGTGGGGTCCCGGTATAACGTCTAGCATCATTAACGGGGTCCGTTATATTCTTGGGTGTGATCAGATCGTTCGGGAGCAAGGCGACCGAACGTCTGTGGCGTCGTGAGCGCGTACCGTCGGTCGATCCTCGGATCCTCTCGGTGGCGTTGCGCAAGCTTCGGCAAGTGGGGTCTGCAGAATCGATTGACGATCTTCGTCTCCCGCCAGGAAACCGGCTGGAAGCTATGAAGGGTGATCGAGCCGGCCAATACAGCATCAGAGTCAATGACCAGTGGCGGATCTGCTTCGTGTGGACCGACGCTGGCCCAGAGGAGGTGGAGATCGTTGACTACCACTGACAAGATTCCCCCGATTCACCCGGGTGAGGTCCTCATGGAGGACTTCATCAAGGGTTTCGAGATCACGCAGAACAAGCTCGCTGTCGCCATCGGTGTGCCGCCGCGTCGGATCAATGAGATCGTGCACGGCAAGCGGGGGATCTCGGCTGATACCGCCCTGCGGCTTGCGCGATACTTCGGTGTCTCGGCACAGTTCTGGCTCAATCTTCAGACGCGCTACGAACTGGATCTGGCTGAGGATCGTGCCGCCGAGCAGATCGCGGCGATCAAACCACTTCAGGCTGCGTAGCGCAGCCTTTGGTGGTGGAACTCGGTGGGGTTCCGCCACCACAACTGACTCCCACCGGTCGGAGGACCCATGGTGATCGATGAGACCCGGCCGACACCGGAGCTCGGCGAAACCGGGAGGTAGTGATGGAAGTCGAGACACCGGATTCGTATCCCGCCGCGCTCGGGAGACGCCGCGCGCTGGTCATCCGTGTCTGCCTGGTCATCGTCATCGTCGGGCTCGTGGTGAGCGGGGTCACCGCCTTCCCGCTCCGTGAAGAGTTGTCGCTCGGGCGCGACATCCTGAACAACACGGGCCTCAGCGCGACCTTCCCCGACGTCGCCTTCTGGGTGCAGCGGGTAGCGGAAGGGCTCGACGTCACCGGGAACGACTATCCGTTCCTGGCCTATGGCACGGATTGGCTGGCGTTCGCGCACTTGGCCATCGCGGTGGCCTTCATCGGTCCGCTCATCGATCCGGTGCGCAACGTGTGGGTGACCATCTGGGGCCTCATCATGTGCGCGGGTATCGTCCCGCTGGCGGTGATCGCCGGAGCCATCCGTGGTCTGCCGATCGGCTGGCAGCTCATCGACATCTCCTTCGGGGTCGTGGCTGCCGTGCCTCTCACGATCGCACTCGTGCTGACGCGACGACTCGAGAGATCGAATGTCGTCACCGCTGTCGGAGGAACCGCGTCCGTGCACCATCCGCACGGGTGACAGGATTGACGGATGACCGCAACACTCGTGGCCCAAGGGCTGGCCGGCGGGTACGGCCACCGCACCCTGTTCGACTCCCTCGACCTGACCGTCACCGCGGGTGATGTCGTGGGCCTCGTCGGGGCCAACGGCGCAGGGAAGTCGACCCTCCTGAAGCTGCTGGCCGGTGTGGAAGAGCCGCAGGCCGGGACCATTCGGCTCTCGCCGGCGGATGCCTTCGTCGGATGGCTCCCGCAGGAACACGAGCGCGTCGCGGGTGAGAGCGTGGTCGACTACATCGGACGCCGGACTGGGTGTGCGGCGGCGACCAGAGACATGGATGCTGCCGCAGCGGCCCTCGGGGATCCGTCGCTCGCTGCGCCTGGCACAGACCCCGCCGACACCTACTCGGCCGCGCTGGATCGTTGGCTGGCCAGCGGGGCGGCAGACCTCGAAGAGCGGCTTCCGGCAGTGCTCGCCGACCTCGGCCTCGATCTGGGCGAGGATCCGGCCCACACGCTGATGACATCGCTGTCGGGCGGACAAGCGGCGCGCGTCGGTCTGGCCGCACTGCTGCTGTCGCGCTTCGACATCGCGCTGCTGGACGAGCCGACGAACGATCTCGACCTCGACGGCATCGAGCGGCTGGAGGCGTTCGTGCGCGGCCTCCGCGGAGGTGTCGTCGTGGTCAGCCACGATCGCGAGTTCCTCGCCCGATGCGTCACCCGCGTCCTGGAGCTCGATCTCGCGCAGGGGAGCAACCGCGTGTTCGGCGGCGGCTACGACTCGTACTTGGAGGAGCGGGCGACGATCCGTCGACACCAGCGCGAGAAGTACGACGAGTTCGCGGACAAGAAGGCCGACCTCGTCGCCCGTGCCCGCACCCAGCGTGAGTGGTCGAGCCAGGGCGTGCGCAACGCGATGAAGAAGGCGCCCGACAACGACAAGATCAAACGCAAGGCGTCTGCGGAGTCGAGTGAGAAGCAGGCGCAGAAGGTGCGTCAGATGGAGAGCAGGATCGCTCGGCTCGAAGAGGTCGAGGAGCCGCGCAAGGAATGGCAGCTCGAGTTCACGATCGGTTCGGCGCCGCGTTCCAGCTCGGTGGTATCCACGCTGAGTTCCGCCGTCTTCCGACAGGGATCCTTCCAGCTCGGCCCGGTGTCGCTCCAGGTGAACGCGGGGGAGCGGATCGGCATCACCGGACCGAACGGCGCCGGGAAATCGACGCTGCTGCGCGGGCTGCTCGGGCGGCAACTCCCCGATGAGGGAACGGCGAGCCTCGGTGCGAGCGTGCAGATCGGCGAGATCGACCAGGCCCGTGCGCAGCTCGTCGGCACGCAGCCGCTCGCCGGCGCCTTCGAGGAGCTCGTGCCGGAGATGGCGTCCGGGGAGGTGCGCACGCTCCTCGCGAAGTTCGGTCTCAAAGCCGATCACGTGATGCGCGCCGTCGATGAGCTCTCGCCCGGGGAACGCACCCGCGCAGGACTGGCGCTGCTGCAGGCGCGGGGCGTCAACCTGCTCGTGCTCGACGAGCCGACGAACCACCTCGACCTGCCCGCGATCGAGCAGCTCGAACAGGCGCTCGAGTCCTACGAGGGCACTCTGCTGCTCGTCACCCATGACCGTCGGATGCTCGCGACCGTGAAGACCGACCGGCACTGGCGGGTGGAGGCCGGGCAGGTGACGGAGGTCTGAGCGGCAGCGTCGGCCGGAGAGCACATGCGGCTAGGCTGGAGGACGGCGGCTCCGGCCGCGGTCCGGCCGCTGGCGTCCGCCGTGGACGTCCCGCCTGAGTTCCTGACACCGACGGCACGAGGAGATTCACGCCGATGACCGACACCCAGATCTTCGAACCCGACGGTCGCGCGATCCCGTTCGTCGATGAAGGCGACGGTCCTGTCAAGCTCGTCCTGATCCAGGAGCGCGATCTGGCGGCGGACGTCCTCGGTGTCGTGGCGCACTACCTCGCCGAGGAAGCGGGATTCCACGTGCTGCGCATCGGCCATCGAGCCGAGGCCAAGCGCGAAGAGGTCTCCCTCGACGATCGGGTCGAGGACGCCCTCGCCGTGATCGACCACGTCGGGTTGGGTGATACCTGGATCGGCGGGCACGGCTTCGGCGGCACGGTCGCACGGGCCTTCGCCTTGGCGCACGCCGACCGGGTGAACGGTCTCGCACTGCTCGGTGTCGAAGAGAACGACCTGCCTCTCGCGCCGGTGATGCCCGTGCTGATCATCCAGGGCACCAAGGACCTCGCCAATCGGTTCGCCAACGGTGAGCAGCTGCAGTCCACGGCACCCGAGCGCGCGAGCGTCAAGAGCATCGACGGCGCTGATCACCTGTTCCCGATGACGCACCCGATCGAGACCGCGGTCGTCATCGAGGAGTACCTCGACTGGGATTGAGCCCCTGACGGGCGCTCAGCGCCCCTGACGCTTCTTGTACGGCTTCGGCTGCCCCTTCACCGCGGGCGCCCGGCCCTTGCCCTTCGAGGCTTTGGCCTTGCCTCCGGCCGGGGCAGGGACGCTGCGCACCGGCTCCGGTGCGGCGGCCACCTCGGCCCGCGCCTCCACCAGCAGAAGTTCGCCGACGGGCGTCAAACGCGTGGGCCCGTCGCGATGGACGATCGGGTGACCCACCTCGGCCTCGAGTTTGTCGATCGAAGTGTAGAGAGAAGCCAGCGGGATGCCGAGCTTCTCCGCCGCGCGCGGGAAGTGCAGTTCGTCCGCGAGGACGACGAAGCGGCGGAGCAGGGAAATCTTCACGATGGCCTTTCGACTGCGCACACGGGCGTGCGAGCTCGCTCCAGGTTACGCGGTGCAGACAGACGGATGCCGCGGCCGAGTCGGCCGCGGCATCCGGAATCCTTCGGTCAGGCGACCTGCGGTGTGACGGCGAACGACACGGAGCCTTCGTCGTCGACGCCGGCATCGAGGATCTTGTCGTCGAGGGCGGCGACAGCGGACTCGTCGAGGAACAGCCGGGTACCGGCGACCTCCACGACCTGGTCCTGCGGCTCCGGGTCGGTGGCGACGAGCACGGCGAGACGTGCACTGCCCTCCGGGCCCTGGGCCTCGGTCGAGTGGATGCGGAGCCCGGCGTCCGGGGCGTCCGTCTGACGGCTGACGAGAGTCGTCACGATTGCGGAGGCGTTGTCGGTGAGGGTGAGCACGAGACTCTCCTTCCGGTTGGGGCATGCCGCGGTCGCGACATGTCCTGGCTACGATGCCCGACGTCGGGAATGCTCTCAACCCCCTTGCGCGTCCTCGGAGGAGACTCTTACCCTGCTCGCAGGTTCTTGCGGAGGAACACCTGCGCGGTGCCGTCGCCGTCCGGAACGCGCTCGTGCTCCTCATACCCGCACGATCGGTAGAGGCGGATGTTCGCCTCGCTCGAGCTCCCCGTGAACAGCTCCGCGACGTCCGCTCCGGACGCCCTCTCGGCGCTCTCGAGCAGTAGTCTGCCGATTCCCTCGCCCTGCACGTCCGGTGCGATCGCGATCCTGCCGATCAGCAGCAGACCGTCTCTCTCGACGTAGCGGATGGCGCCGACGAGGCGCCCGTCGATGCGCGCGGTCAGTCCCGACTCGGAGCGCAGCTCTGCTTCCAACTCGGAGAGCGTCTGGGTCAGGGGCGGCATGTCGACACTGCCGTAGATGGCGGCTTCCGAGACGAAGGCAGCGCGTTGCACCGTCAGCACCTCGCCGGCGTCCTCATCGCTGATCGGAGAGATGACGATCTCCGATTGCGTCTTTTCCTGGTCTTCGTTCACGATGTCCGCGTCACTCACGCGTGTCAGATTCCGGGTTCCGCCCCCGCGGTGTCAACCCCCTCGCTCTCGGTTGCGCGCCGGATTAGCGTCAGCCACAGGAGGTACATCATGGCGAAAAGCACGACGACCAAGAAGACCGGCGACTCGACGAAGCACGCGGCGAAGACGACCAGGCAGCAGAACGCGGAGAAGGGCTTCACCGCCTCGAAGACCCTTGCGGACAACCTGCAGGCCGTGCTCGTCGATCTGCTCGATCTCGCGATCCAGGGAAAGCAGGCGCACTGGAACGTCGTGGGGCGCAACTTCCGCGACACGCACCGCCAGCTCGACGAGATCATCGACGATGCACGCACCTTCAGCGACACGATCGCGGAGCGTATGCGAGCCTTGCATGCCGTCCCCGACGGGCGCAGTGCGACCATCGCGAAGACGAGCTCGCTTCCCGAGTTCCCCGCCGGCGAGGTCTCGACCACCGAGACGATCGACCTCGTCACGGAGCGACTGGAGGCGGCGGTCGGAACAGCACGAGACGTGCATGACGCCGTCGACGAGGAGGACCCGACCTCTGCGGACCTCTTGCACGCCATCATCGAACGGCTCGAGCAGTTCGCATGGATGGTCAGCGCAGAGAACCGGAGCCCAGCAGGACGCTGACTGCGGGTACCGCGGGGCCGTCACTCGGTGGCGGCTCCGCGGGCGTGGGCGCTGCCGCGCATGATCCGCGGAAGCGCCGCCCACAGCGCCGTCACGAGGACCAGCGCCGCGATGAGCGCGATGATGCCGGCGACGCGGTTGACCGTGAAGTCGATGATCAGCGTCGTCACGCCGATGGTCAGCGCGCCGATCACGACGAGGTCGATGCGGACGATCCGCGCCGCGATCCGCACCAGCTCCGGCTTGCGACGCCGACCGAACAGTGCGCGGTGCATCCCCACGGGTGCGAGGGCGAGAATCGTCGCCACCGCCGCGAGCGCGACGAGCACGACGTAGAGATCGCGCTGGAGCGCGTCCATGTCGGTGAAGCGTGGCTGGAAGGCGACCGCGAGGAGGAAGCCGGTGAGGATCTGGGTCCCCGTCTGCATGACGCGAAGCTCCTGGAGAAGCTCTTCCCAGTTGCGATCGGCCCGCTCGTTCGCGGTCTCGTCACGGCCGTCGAGACCGTTCCCTCCACCCGAAGGATCTGATGTCATGGTCTCAGTGTGGTTTCCCCGCTCGGCCGCTGTCCAGACGCTTGCATCCGTGGAACGAAAGAAGGCATGATGACGCTCCCTCCGATCCGCGACTGGTGGCCTGAACTCTCCGAAGACGGGCGACGGGCCGTGCTCGACGCCGACAGTCCGCACCTCGACGAGGCGGTGCGCGAGGAGATCCGCGTGATCACCGGTGCAGTCGTCGGGATGGTGGAGTCCTTGAGTGACGAGGATCTCGAGTACGCCCGTGCACACCCCGCGAAGGCGGGCTGATCGCCGGAACCCGCGCTTACGCGGTGTCGGGCTCCGTGGTCTCGGCGCCTTCCTCACGCAGTCGCGGTTCGGTGCGACGCTCGGGCCGCGCGCCGGCCTTGTCCGCGTAGAACGCTCGGATCCGATCCATGTCGGCCGACACATCGCCGGTCAGATCGATGGTCGGACCGAGCCCGCTCGTCATGGTCGTGCGATCCACGAAGCCGAGCGTCACCGGCATACCTGTCTCGCGAGCGATCCGATAGAACCCCGACTTCCAGTACTCGTTGCCGCCTCGGGTGCCGTCAGGTGTCACGACGAGCCCGAAGACGGTACCCGCGTGCACCTGGCCCACGACGTCGTTGACCACCCTCGCGGGGTCGGCACGGTCGACGGGGATTCCGCCGAGCCCACGCATGATCGGCCCGCGCCATCCACGGAAGAGGCTCTTCTTGCCGAGCCAATGAACGTCGATGCCGAGTCGCCAGGCGATCGCGAGCATCAGCACGAAGTCCCAGTTGGACGTATGCGGAGCGCCGACCAGAACGGTCGGCCGCGTCGGCGCTGCCTCGCTCACGAGCGTCCATCTGCTGAACGCCCAGAACATGCGGGCGAGGAGTCGTTTGACCATCCCTCAACCGTACGGGAGAACCGCGGTCGATCTGCGGGCACGTCTGGCCGTGCGGATCCGGCGCCACCCCTTCCCGACAGGCGTAGCATCGAGGGATGAAGAACACGCGGCAGGATTCCGTGCAGCAGGACGAGCCCGTCGGGCTGAAACCGCTCCTGGATTCCCTGAACCTGCTCGAGGGCGAAGCTGCGGGCTACTGCAGCAATGGCGTCTGCCAGTTCCCCGCGCCGAAGAGCGAGTAAGAGACAGACGCCATCGCGGGCAGCCTCCGAACGATCAGTGTCCGGCGGGCAGTGCCTCGCCGGCATCGTCGGAAGGCTTGCGGACGAACGGGCTCAGCGCCACGGCCGCGAGCGAGATGAACGCCGCGATCAGGAACGCCGTGCGAGCACCGGGAGCCCCCGCGACCGCGGTCGACAGGCCCTCCTGCTCTCCGGCATGCAGGATCGTGGAGTAGGTCACCAGCAGCAGGGCGACTCCGGTGGCCCCGGCAACCTGCTGCAGCGTGTTCAACACCGCGGAACCGTGCGAGTACAGGGAGCGCTGCAGCGAACCCAGCGAGGCGGAGAACAGCGGCGTGAACGACATCGCGAGTCCGACCGACATGGCCGCCTGAACGATGATGAGCGCCCACCAGATGGTGTGTTCGCCGACCGTCGAGTAGAAGAACAGCGACGACGAGACCAGGATCGTGCCGGGGATGAGCAGCGGGCGAGTGCCGCGCGCGTCGTAGACACGGCCCATGATCGGTCCGAGCAGTCCCATCAGCAGGGAACCGGGGAGGAGGATCAGGCCGGACTGGAGCGGGTTGAGCCCGGCGACGTTCTGCAGGTACTGCGGCAGGAGCGTCAGGGTGCCGAACATCGACAGCGCCAGGATCGACATGATGATCACGGACAGCGTGAAGTTGCGGGAGCGGAAGACGCGCAGATCGAGCAGTGCGTCATCGATGCGCTGCAGCAGGAGCTGACGCCAGACGAACAGCCCCAGCGACAGCGCACCGACGATCAGCGAGATGATGCCGGCGGTCTCACCCGATCCGCCCTCGGCACCGAACTGGCTGAGCCCGAACACGACGCCGCCGAAGCCGAGCGCTGCGAGCGGGATCGAGAGGATGTCGAGCGGGACGGACCGGGTCTCACCGAGGTTCGTCATCCACTTCACGCCCATGAGGAGGGCGATCAGCGAGATCGGCAGGATGATCCCGAAGAGTGCGCGCCAGCTGGCGAACTCGAGCACGGCACCGGCGAGGGTCGGACCGATCGCCGGAGCGAGCGAGATCACGAGGCCGACACGGCCCATCATCCGGCCACGCGACTGCGGTGGCACGACGTTCATGATCGTCGTCATCAGCAGCGGCATCATGATGCCGGTGCCGGCGGCCTGGATCACGCGACCGACCAGCAGCACGGTGAAGCCGGGTGCGACGAGGGCCACGAGGGTGCCGAGCGAGAACGCGGTCATCGCGGCGATGAAGACCTGGCGCGTGGTGAACCGCTGCAGGATGAAGCCCGTGGTCGGGATCACGACTGCCATCGTGAGCATGAACGCGCTCGTGAGCCACTGGCCGAGCTCGGGCGGGATGCCCAGGTCGGTGTTCAGGTGGGGGATCGCGATCCCCATCGTGGTCTCGTTGAGGATCGCGACGAAGGCGGCGACGAGCAGCAGCCAGATCACGCGCATGTCGGTGCGGGAGATCTCGCCCCCGGCCGCGGCGGGGGTCGTCGAGATGGAGCCGGTATCGACGGCAGACATGGGCGGCCTCCAGGGCGAAGAAGAAACGGATTTCGCGAGAGTTCGCAAGAGTCAATCAGCGTAACGGCAATCGCCGACATTTCATTCCGAACTCACAGATATCCGTGGAGGACGGGTGCGCGGGCCGTGATGTCCCCGCGCGTGGGTACGCTGGCGCCATGAGCATGGGCGGCGGCATGGGCGGGGGACACCGCGGTGGGTTCCGCGGAGTCGACGAAGACGCGCAGCGGAAGCTGAACGCCGAGGCGCCACGGATCGCCGGGCTGGGTTCGCGGGTGGTCTCGCTCTTCAGCGCCTATCGCTGGCGCATCTTCTTCACGGGGATCCTCGTCATCGTCGGCGCCGCGATCGCCGTCGTCCCGCCCCTGATCGTGCAGCGCATCTTCGACGACGCGCTGTTCCCCGTCGCCGGGGGAGGCCCGCACCTCGAGCTGCTGGCCTGGCTCGTCGCCGCGATGGTCGGCCTGTTCCTGCTCTCCGCGGTGCTCGGTGTCGCCCAGACCTGGCTGACGTCCACGGTCGGCAACAACGTGACGGGCGATCTGCGGGTCAAACTCTTCGAGCACCTGCAAGCGATGGAACTCGGCTTCTTCACCCGCACCAAGACGGGGGTCATCCAGTCCCGGCTGCAGAACGACGTCGGCGGGGTCTCGGGCGTGCTGACCAACACGGTCACCAGCATCCTGGGCAACGTCGTCACCGTCATCGCCTCGCTCGTCGCCATGATCCTGATCGATTGGCGTCTGACGCTCATCGCCGTCGTCATGATGCCGTTCCTCATCTTCGTCCAGCGCCGTGTGGGCCAGGTGCGCGCGCGGATCGCCGGCGAGACGCAGGAATCCCTCTCCGAACTGACCTCGATCACGCAGGAGACGCTGAGCGTGTCGGGGATGCTGCTGTCGAAGGCGTTCAACCGCCAGCGCACGGAGTCCGAGCGCTATCAGGCGGAGAACCGCAATCAGGTCGTCCTGCAGGTGCGGAGGGCGATGAGCGGTCAGGGCTTCTTCGCGGTCGTGCAGGTGCTCATGGCCAGTGTGCCCGCCGTCATCTACCTCGTCTCGGGGTATCTGATCGCGGGCGGAACCGGGGCCATCACCGCAGGAACCGTGGTCGCGTTCACGACGGTGCAGGCGCGACTGCTCATGCCGTTGATGGGACTGATGCGCGTCTCCCTCGACGTGCAGACCTCTTCGGCATTGTTCGCGCGCATCTTCGAGTACCTCGACCTGGTGCCCGAGATCCAGGATGCCCCCGACGCGATCACGGTCGACCAGGCTCCCGGTCCGCGCGGAAGGCTCGAATTCGTCGACGTCGTCTTCCGCTACCCGGACGCGTCCGCCGAGGCCCGTGCGACCTTGGACGGGGTCTCGTTCGTCGCGGAACCGGGACAGCACGTCGCCTTCGTCGGACCGTCCGGCGCAGGCAAGACCACGATCCTCTACCTGGCTCCGCGTCTGTATGAAGCCAAGGGGGGCGCCGTGCTGTTCGCCGGTGCCGATGTCCGGGAACTCTCCCAGGAGTCGATCATCGACCACGTGGGCATCGTGTCGCAGGAGACGTATCTCTTCCACGCCACCATCCGCGAGAACCTTCGCTATGCCAAGCCGGATGCGACCGAGGACGAACTGATCGCGGCCTGCACGGCGGCCAACATCCACCACATCATCGCCGGGTTCGAGCAGGGCTACGACACCGTCGTGGGCGAGCGCGGGTACCGGCTCTCCGGTGGCGAGAAGCAACGCATCGCGATCGCCCGCGTGCTGCTCAAGGATCCGCCGGTCCTGCTCCTCGACGAGGCGACCTCCGCTCTCGACACCGTCTCGGAACGTGTCGTGCAGGAGGCGCTGGACGAGGCGGCGAAGGGACGGACCACGCTGTCGATCGCGCATCGACTGTCGACCGTGATGGGGGCGGATGTGATCCACGTCCTCGAAGCCGGGCGCATCGTCGAGTCCGGCACGCACACCGAGCTGCTCGCGCTCGGCGGTCTCTATGCCGAGCTCGCAGCGGAACAGGTCGCGGCGTCCCGCGTGCTCGATACCGAGGCCGCAGTCGAACAGGCCGTGACCGGAGGAGCCCCCGCCCCGCTCGCCGATCGTCGTGCGGACAGGGCGCCCGCCGACTCTGCGGGTGCCGACGCGGTCGCGACGATCACGGCGGCGGTGCCGTTGCTCGCGGAGCCTCGGCCCGATGAGCCGATCTATCCGCCGGAGTCCTGAGACGCTGTGTTCGGCCTCAGTGCACCGAGAGGCCTCCGTCGACGAACAGCGAGTGTCCGGTCACGTAGGCCGAGCCTGGGCCTGCGAGGAAGACGGCAGCACCGGCGAAGTCGCTCGGAAGACCGTTGCGGCCGATCATCGTGCGTGCCGCGAGCTCGGCGATCTTCGTGGGATCCTCCTGCAGACGGGCGTTCAGTGGGGTGAGCACGAACCCGGGCACCAGGGTGTTGCTGGTCACGCCGGTGCCGCCCCATGCCTCCGCCTCAGAACGCATGAGCGACTCCACAGCTCCCTTGGACGCACCGTAGATCCCGCTGTCGACGAAGGCGCGGTGGGCCTGCTGGGAACTGATGTGGATGAGTCGGCCGTAGTCGCGTTCCGCCATGCCGGGTGCGTATCGCTGTCCGAGGAGGAAGGGCGCGAGTGCGTTGACCGTCATCGTTGCATCCCAGTCATCCTCGGTGATCTCCGGGAACGGAGGGCGGATGTTGATCCCGGCGGAGTTGACGAGGATGTCCGGTTCGCCGAACGGCTCGGTGGCCGCCTCCGCGACCGCGTGGATGCCCGCACGGGTGCGGAGATCACCGACGACCCCCGCGGCGCGGCATCCGTGCGCGCGGAGCTCTTCGACGGTCTCGTCGATGCGCGCCTCACCGCGGGCGACGATGACGGTCGCGGCGCCGGCGCGGGCGAGCGCGGTGGCTATGCCCCGGCCGATCCCGGAGCTGCCGCCCGTCACGACCGCCGTGCGGCCGTCGAGGGAGAAGAGAGAGGAGAGGTAGTCGTGCATGTCGTGGGTACCTGTTCGGTCGGAGGGCGTGCGTCACCACGCGAGCGCGGCGGCGATGGCGGGGTCGGGCGCGGCGTCGGCGAACTCGGGGAGTGCCCGGAGTTCCGCGACGAACGCATCGACCTCGGCCGCGTAGGCCGGGTCGGGGTGGGTGCTCGCGATCTCGAGCAGGGGTGCGATGTCCATCGCGAGGATCAGGTCGAGGCGGGCGGTGACGGATGCGCGGGCGCCCGCGTCGTGCAGGACGCGGATGCCGCCACGCAACGCCGCGAGGTAGTCGCGCAGGACGGACAGCTGCGACTTGCTCTGCGTGATCGACGTGCCGTCGGCGCGGAGACGCCATCGCACGACGACATCGGGGATCACGTCGAAGGCGCGCGCCCGGGTGTACATCAGCTGCGCGACCACCTGATCTTCGTACGCGACACCCTCGGGAAATCGGAGGTCCCGCCAGAAAGCGGTGCGGCTCACCTTCGACCACGCGACGATGTTCGACACCGCCTGCGGGTGCGCGGCGAGGGTCGTGCCGAGTCGCTCCGGTGAGGTCGCGGCCGCCACCCACGGCTGCACCCGCCCTGCGGCGTAGCCGGACCCCTCCGGGCGGGAACGCACGTACGCACCGGCCACGAAGTCGCTTCCGGTGTGGTCGAGCGTGCGGGTCATCCGTGCGAGCGCATCGGGGAGGAGCTCATCGTCGCCGTCGAGGAATCCGAGGTATCGGGTGTCGACGCGGTCGAGTCCGAGGTTGCGCGCGGCTCCGAGGCCGCGGGAGGCCGGGTGGTGGATCGCCGTGAAGCGTCGGTCCGCGGCCGCAGCCGCATCGAAGATCGCTCCCGTGTCGTCGGTGGAACCGTCGTCGATGAGGATCGCCCGCCACCGGCGCTCGGTCTGCGCACGCAGGGAGTCGAGGGCTGCAGGGGCGAAGGCGGCGATATCGCGTCCGGGGACGACCAGCGTCACGATCGGGTCGGAGGCAGTCACCAGCTGAGTCTATGGCCGGGCATCAGCCTCGGGCCGCGTGCACGGAGTCGATGACGAGTTCCGCGAGTCGTTCCGGTGCGTCATCGGGCAGTGCCTCCCTGCCGAAGGTGAATCGGACCGAGGTCTGCGCCACCTCGGGGGGCACGCCGCACGCGAGGAGGACGTGCGAGGGGTCGTCGCTGCCCGCCGCGCAGGCCGAGCCGCTCGAGGAGATGATCCCCCGGCGTTCGAGCTCGAGCAGCACCGATTCGCCGCTGGTCCCGGCGAAGGTGAAGCTCGCTGTGCCGGGCAGGCGGTTAGCGGGGTCGCCGGTGAGCGCGGCTTCGGGGATGCCGGAGAGCACGAGGGAGATGAACTGTGCCGTCGTCGCCGCGACACGGGGTGCCAGGACCTCCCGCTCGCTCTCCGCGAGTTCCAGGGCGGTCGCCAGTGCGACGGCTCCGGCGACGTTCTCCGTGCCCGACCGACGCCCGCGTTCCTGACCGCCCCCGTGCAGCACCGGTTCCAGGGGTATGCGACCTCGCACGGCCAGAGCGCCGATGCCTTTGGGAGCGCCGAGCTTGTGACCGGCGATGGAGACGGCGTCGGCGCCGAGCCCGTCAAGCGGAAGCCACCCCGCCGATTGCACCGCATCCAGGTGGAGGGGCACGCGAGAAGTCCGGGCCACGGACGCCAGCGCCGTCGCGTCCTGGACCGTGCCCACCTCGTTGTTCGCATGGCCGATGGAGATCAGTGCCGTGTCGTCTCTGATCGCCGACGCGAGCGCAGCCGGTGCGATCCGACCGGCGTCGTCGACGGGAAGCATCGTCGCCTCGACCCCGTGGAAGCGTCGCAGGTACGCGGCGGATTCCAGGATCGACTCGTGTTCGATCGGGGAGATGACGAGATGCCGCTTCCCGGTCTCGAGGGTCGCGAGCGTGATGCCCTTCACTGCGAGGTTGTTCGCTTCCGTCCCGCCCGCGGTGAAGACCACATCGCCGGTGCGCATTCCCAGCACCCGCGCGACCCGGGCACGGGCATCGTCGAGTGCCCTCGCTGCCGCTTCGCCTGCCGTGTGATGGCTCGAGGGATTGCCGAACACTCCGGTGAGGTACGGACGCATCGCGTCGAGCACCTCCGGACGCACCGGAGAGGTCGCTGCATGGTCGAGGTAGAGCACGATGTTCAGTCGATCCGCAGATCCAGGCCGAGGTCGAGGGCGCGGGCCGAGTGGGTCAGAGCCCCGACTGAGATCACGTCCACCCCGGTGCGGGCGATGTCGCCGACGCTGTCGAGGTTCACCCCACCGGAGGCTTCGACCGTCGCTCGCCCGTCGATCAGAGCGACGCCCGCACGCAGATCGTCGAGGGAGAAGTTGTCGAGCAGCACCGTGTGGGCACCGCCGTCGAGGACCGCCGGGATCTGGTCGAGACGGTCGACTTCGACGACGACGTGCGTGGTGTGCGGAAGCCGCGACAGTGCCTGACGCAGAGCGGTCGCGAGGTCGAGACCCGATCGGGTGAGCACGGCCAGGTGGTTGTCCTTCGCCATCACCGCGTCCGACAGGGAGTAGCGGTGGTTGCGGCCGCCGCCCGATTCGACCGCATGCCGCTCGAAGGCGCGCAGCCCTGGCGTGGTCTTGCGTGTGTCGGCGATGCGCGCAGCCGTGCCCTCGATCGCGCTGACGTACGCCGCGGTGAGGCTCGCGATGCCGCTCATCCGCTGCGCGAAGTTCAGCGCCACCCGTTCGGCCGTCAGGATGCTGCGTGCCGAGCCCGACACCGAAGCGAGGACATCGCCCGCGGCGAACTCGTCGCCGTCGCCGACGTGCACGTCGACGACGAGCTCGTCATCGGTGAGGCCGAAGGCGGCCGCGAAGACCGCGCCACCGCTGAACACGCCGGGTTCGCGGGCCACGAGGTCAGCCGTGGCCGTCGCCTCCGCCGGGAGCAGGGTGGTGCTGGTGAGGTCTCCCCAGGGGGCGTCTTCTTCGAGGGCTGCTCCGACGACGCGGGTGAGGGTGGCGCGGGTGAGCATCAGACGGTCTCCAGGATCGATGAGCGGTCGCGGGACGACGGGAGCGCTTCAGGGGTGGGGGCGTCGACGCGATGGTGTGCCCCCACCGAGTCGGTGCGGGCGAGGGCGGCGGCAGCAGTGGCCTCGGCGAGCAGCAGCAGATTCGCGTCTTCGTGCTCCGTGGCCGTGGCCGGAGCGGGGACGGCGGCGGCCCATGCACGCACGGTGGCCCAGGCTCGGGCGAGTTGCGCGCCGGAGCGCAGGAGCCCGACGTCCTCCCACATCAGCCGCTGCAAGGCGGTGCGGGTGAAGGCGGGTGGCGCAGACGAAAGGGGCGCGGGCTCGTGGACGGCCGCGGGAGACGGTTCCGGGGAGATCGGGCGCCAGGGAGTCCCGAGCGCGGCCGCGGCTCGGGCCCCGAACACGGCCCCTTCCAACAGGGAGTTGGAGGCGAGTCGATTCGCGCCGTGGACGCCGGTGCGTGCGACCTCGCCGACCGCATAGAGCCCGGGGATCGTGGTGCGGCCATCGAGGTCGGTGACGATGCCGCCCATCAGATAGTGGGCGGCCGGAGTGACGGGGATGGGCTCGCGTGACCAGTCGTATCCGCGTTCCCTCGTCACGCGATCGATGGTCGGGAACCGCGCCGCCAGCTTCTCGGCGTCCAGCATGGTGGCGTCGAGACGCACAGGTGTCGCCTGGATCGCTGCGTGCCTCGCGATGGCGCGCGACACGACATCCCGCGGAGCGAGTTCTCCGTCCGGGTGACTGTCGAAGGTGAAACGACGGCCGCGGTCGTCGACCAGTGTCGCCCCCTCCCCGCGCACAGCCTCCGAGATGAGGAATGCCGGTCCCGACGCCAGGATCGTCGGATGGAACTGGACGAACTCCAGATCGGCGACGGCGGCTCCCGCGCGCAGGGCCGCGGCGATGCCGTCGCCCGTCGCGCCGCGGGGGTTCGTCGTGTGCGCGTAGAGATGCCCGGCGCCGCCGGTGGCGAGGATCACGGCATCGGCGAGGAGCTCGACGGTTTCCCCGCCGATGAGGAGGACGACGCCGCACGCGGCGTGATCCGCGACGATCACCTCGGTCAGGAGCGCGTGCTCCACGATGCTCATGGACGCCCGGCGGGCAGCGGCGACGAGCGCTGCGGAGATCGCGGCTCCGGTGGCGTCTCCGCCCGCGTGCACGATGCGGGCGTGGCCGTGCGCGGCCTCCCGCCCGAGCTGCAGCTCGCCGTCTGCCGTCCTGTCGAAGGCGACACCTCGGCTGATCAGCTCTGCGATCCGCTCTGCCGCGTCGGCGACGAGCGCCCGCACCGCAGCCGGGTCGGCGAGTCCTGCACCCGCGTCCATCGTGTCGTCCGCGTGCTGCTCTGCCGAGTCTCCGGGCCCGTAGATCCCGGCCACACCGCCCTGCGCGAGCGCGGTGCATCCGTCTCCGAGCGCACCCTTGGTGACCACCGTCACCGAGTGACCGGCCTCCTCGGCGTGGAGCGCAGCGGTGAGGCCCGCGATGCCCGATCCGACGACGACGACGTTCATCGCACGCCTGCGGCCACCGGTGGCTTGGCGGCGAGCATCCGCTCCAGCGCCACTCGCGCGGGATCGGCGACGTCGCCGGACACCGTGATCCGGTTCGGGGTGCGGCCCGCCACGAGCTCCTCCAGTACCCAGGCCAGGTAGCCGGGGTGGATGCGGTACATCGTCGAACAGGGGCACACGACGGGGTCGAGACAGAAGATCTCGTGCTGCGGATACTGCGCCGCGAGTCGCCGAACGAGGTTGATCTCGGTGCCGATCGCGAAGACGGAAGGCTCGGTCGCCGAGTCGATCGCCCGCCGGATGTACTCGGTCGAGCCGGCCTCGTCGGCGGCGTCGACGACCTCCATCGGGCATTCGGGGTGCACGATCACGCGCACGCCGGGGTGTTCGGCGCGGGCCTGCTCGATCTGGCCGACGGTGAAGCGCCGGTGCACCGAGCAGAAGCCGTGCCACAGGATCACCCGGGAGTCGAGGAGATGCTCGGCGGACGAACCACCGAGCGCTCGCCGCGGGTTCCACATCGGCATCTGCTCGAGCGGTACGCCCATCGCCTTGGCGGTGTTGCGCCCCAGATGCTGGTCGGGGAAGAACAGCACGCGACGGCCGCGCTCGAAGGCCCACTCGAGCACGGTCTGGGCGTTCGACGATGTGCAGACGATCCCGCCGTGACGCCCGACGAAGCCCTTGATCGCGGCGGAGGAGTTCATGTAGGTCACCGGGATCACCGGTACCCGGCCTTCGGTGTCTGTGGCCTCGAGGTCGCCGAAGACCTCCTCGAGCTGTTCCCAACACTCCTCGACCTGGTCGATGTCGGCCATGTCGGCCATCGAGCAGCCGGCGGCGAGGTTCGGGAGGATCACGGCCTGGTCGGGCTGGGAAAGCAGGTCGGCGGTCTCGGCCATGAAGTGCACCCCGCAGAACACGATCGCCTCGGCGTCGGCCCGGCCTTTGGCGGCGGTGGCGAGCTGGAACGAGTCGCCGACGTAGTCTGCGTGCTGGACGACCTCTTCGCGCTGATAGAAGTGACCGAGGATGACGACCCGGTCGCCGAGCGTCTCCTTGGCCGCGCGGATCCGTCCGTCGAGCTCTTCCTCGGATGCCTCCCGGTACTCGGCGGGCAGCTCGCCCTGCCGCGGGGCTCCGGTCGGGATGACGTCGCCCATCGAGGAACCGGGACCGTATCCGGGGCGCGCGTCGAAGTCCCAGGGGCCGGCGGCGAGGTCCGTGGCGCAGGTGGCGTCGGTCGACGCGCCGGTGACGATCGCCTGGATCGCATGGTCCACAGAGGGGTCCAGCGGTGGAACGGCGGGAGCGGGTACGAAGGTGATGCTCATCGGGTGCTCGTTTCTTCGGGACCGAGCGGGCCGCGGTCGGCCAGCTCGACATCGGTGTTGTCGCGGTACAGACGTGCAGGACGATGGCTTCCGGTGCGGAAGCGGTCGGTGGGGAGGAGGTTTCCGGCGGCCTCGACCTGGCGGCGGAAGTTCGCCGGGTCGAGGGTCCGGCCGAGGATCGACTCGTAGGCCTCCCGGAGCTCGGCGAGCGTGAACTCCTCGGGGAGGAAGCCTTGGGCGACCCGGCTGTATCCGACCTTGTTGCGGAGTCGCCACAGCGCGTATTCGACGATCTCGGAGTGATCGAAAGCCAGTCGGGGCAGCTGATCCACATCGAACCAGCGCACGTTCTCGGGGGCGCGGCCGGAAGCCTGGTGCGCCGCGATCTGGGCGGTCACGTCGTCCTGGCGGAGCAGCGCCCAGTACACGATCGAGACGACACGGGTGGGGGAGCGGTCGACCGCACCGAAGGCGTAGAGCTGCTCCAGGTAGCTGGGCGCGAGGCCGGTGGTCTCCGCGAGTGTGCGCGCCGCCGCATCGACGGGGGACTCGGCCACGGTCAGCCAGCCGCCGGGAAGCGCCCACTGCTGTGCGAAGGGCTCGCGGGTGCGCAGCACGAGTGGCAGCGCGAGCCGCGCCCGCCCGTCATCCGTGCGCCGCAGCGTCAGGATCACCGTCGAGACGGCGACCCGGATGTCACTGCTTTGAGTCATAGACACCTTAACCTCCGAGAACGATCTTAGTGTCATGCGGACCCTTAGTGCGCACGTGTGACGCGATCCGTCGCCGAGTCCGAAACGTTATCCAGCGAGCGCAAGGAGCCTTGTTTATCGGCATACGGGTTTGTTAGGTTACTGTCCTAACAAACCCCTTCGTGGTGGCCAGCCGGTCGCCTCCCGGGGCCCGCGAACCCCAGACCCGGGGTTCTGCTCCATCCGGAGCGATCCCTCCTGCAGTGCAGCACCGAGAGGAAACAAGAGAAATGATCCGAAACGGAAAGCGCAAGCTCGCGCTCACCGCCATCGCCGGAGCATCCGTCCTCGCCCTGGGCCTCACCGCCTGTGGCACCGGCGGCAGCGGCGATGACAACGCCGACAGCGACCGCGCCCTTCGTGTCTGGGCCGGCAGCCAGACGCCGATCGCCGTGAACTACAACCCGTTCGCACCGACCGTGCTCCACGGCGCGCTCGGGCCGATCTACGAGCCGCTGTTCTTCTTCAACAAGACGGCTGACTCCGAGCCCGTCGGACTCATCGGCGACACGTTCGAGTACAACGAGGACGGCACGGCGATCACGATCACCATCAAGCCCGACCTCAAGTGGAGCGACGGCGAGCCGCTCACCGCGGAGGACGTCGCGTTCTCCTTCAACTACGAGGCCAACAACCCCGAGGGCAACGGCCTGGTCTCCGCCGAGGCCACGGACGACACCACCGTCGTGCTGACCTACTCCTCGGCGCAGTACACGACCGAGTTCCAGCGTCTGGGCTCGACCTACATCCTCCCGGAGCACATCTGGGCGGACATCACCGACTTCGCGAACTTCACGAACGAGGAGCCCGTCGGCTCCGGGGCCTACGTCGTCGACAAGACCACGAGCGAGTCGTACACGCTCGTCGCGAACGAGAACTTCCGCGATGCCGACAAGCTCGGCGTCAAGAAGGTCCAGTACATCGCCGTCGACAACAACCAGACCGCTCAGGATCTGCTGGCCGCCGGCAAGCTCGACTGGACGGGCATGTTCATCCCGAACCCGGACGACGTGACCGGCAACGGGAAGATCGACTGGATCAACACCCCGCAGGACCCGACCGTCCTGTACACCTGCTCGAACGCCGACCTCGGCTGCACAGGTCCGCAGACCGACGTCGCCGTGCGCCAGGCGCTCAACGTCGCGATCGACCGCGCCACCATCAAGGACAAGGCGTTCGTCGGTCTGACCGGTGACATCTCGCCGACGTTCGCCCTGCTGCCGCGCGACGAGAAGTGGGTCGCGGACCCGGCCAACGAGGTGAGCCCGCAGGAGGCGAACGTCGCCGAGGCGGGGGAGATCCTCGAGGCGGCGGGCTATACCAAGGGTTCGAGCGGCATCTACGAGAAGGACGGCGTGCCCCTCGAGCTGACCCTCACCTCGGTCGACGGGTGGACGGACTACAACGACGCCGCGAAGCTGATCGCCGAGCAGGCCGAGGCCGCCGGAATCAAGATCACCGCGTCGACGGTGCAGTGGCAGGAGTTCTCCGACGCTCGGCAGGGTGGCGAGTTCCAGCTGATCGTCGGTGGTGTCATCGGCACCTCCGTGGCGGACCCGTTCCAGATCTACCGTGACTGGTTCGGCGGCACCACCGTCGGCTCCACGGGACCGGTCGGCGAGGAGATCCCGGCGACACGCTGGAACTTCAGCCGCTACAACAACCCCGTCGTCGACGAGGCGATCCAGTCGGCCATCAGCACGAACGACGAGGCGGAGAAGAAGGAGCTCTACGGCACGATCCAGACCGAGATCGTGCGTGACCTGCCCTACATCCCGCTCGTCATCAACGCGACGCAGACCTTCTACAACACGAAGGACTTCACGGGGTGGCCGACCGAGGAGGACCTCTACGCCTTCCCGCCGTCCTGGGGTGCGATTGCGGCAGGCTACGTCCTGACGCAGCTGCAGCCGGTCAAGTAACCGAGAGGAGTCGGGGAAGAAGGAAGTCAGGACACAGTGACATGAAGTTCTATGCACGAAGAATCGGGTTCTACGCGTTCACGCTCTGGGCCGCGATCTCCATCAACTTCCTTCTTCCCCGGCTCATGCCGGGGAACCCGGCCGACATCATGATCGCCAAGATGCAGCGGGCCGGCGGCGACGTCTCCGAGACGGCCATCCGCAACATCAAGCTCCTGCTCGGCGGCGACGACTCCTCCCTGTGGGAGCAGTACCTGGCGTACTGGGGACGCATGTTCCAGGGCGACCTCGGCGTCTCGGTCACGAAGTTCCCCACTCCGGTGACGGAGCTCATCGCCGGCGCTCTTCCGTGGACGCTCGTCCTGGTCGGCACCGCGACCGTCATCTCCTTCGTCCTCGGCGTCGTGCTCGGCGCCTGGGCCGGATGGAAGCGCGGCACCTGGGTCGACCACCTGATCCCCGCGACCACCGTCCTCCAGTCGATCCCGTACTTCTGGATGGCCCTGATCCTGGTCGCCGTGTTCGCGGTCGGCCTCGGCTGGTTCCCGATCTTCGGCGGCTACGACGTGTTCGACTATCCGGACGGCCCCGAACCGACGTGGGCGTTCTTCACCGATGCTGTGGCGCATGCGATCCTCCCGGCGATCACGATCGTGATCAGTTCGGTCGGTGGCTGGATGTTCGGCATGCGCAACATGATGGTGTCGACCCTCGCCGAGGACTACGTGCTCACGGCGGAGGCCAAGGGGCTTCGTCCGCGACGCATCATGACGACGTACGCGGCTCGCAACGCGGCGATCCCCTCGATCGCGGGGTTCTCGATCACACTCGGCTTCGTGGTCGCCGGTTCCATCGTCATGGAGCAGGTGTTCACCTACCCCGGCATCGGCAAGCTGATGTTCCAGGCCGTGACCAACAACGACTACGCGCTGATGCAGGGACTGTTCCTCGTCATCACCCTGACGGTGCTCGCCGCCAACTTCATCATGGACCTCGTCTATGGCTTCATCGACCCGAGGGCTCGCCAGAATGTCTGACACGAAGAACCCGCTCCTGACGCAGGAGCCGCCGATCACGGCACCGGCCAGCACGATCTCCTTGGCCACTCAGCAAGGACGCAAGCGGCGCCGTATCCTGCCCAGCACCTCACCCAAGTTCATCGTCGGCGCGAGCATCGTGGTCGCGATCGTGCTCTTCGCGATCATCGCGCCCTTCTTCACGCAGGATCCGCGCAGCACCGCGAACCCCGCGCTCCAGCCGCCCTCCGCGGAGCACTGGCTCGGTACGACCAAGCTCGGCAACGACATGTTCGCCCAGCTCGCCATCGGTGCTCAGGGCTCCCTGCTCATCGGCGTCACCGCCGGCGGCATCGCGATCATCCTCTCCCTCTTGTTCGGTGTCCTGGCGGGCTATCTGGGCGGATGGCGGGAAGACGGACTCGCGCTCCTCACCAACGTGATGATCGTGATCCCCGGGTTGCCGCTCGTGATGGTGATCGCCTCCTTCGTGCCGCAGCGCAGCTGGCAGCTCGTCGCGTTCGTGCTCGGTATCACGTCATGGGCCGGCGCCGCCTACGTTCTGCGGCTGCAGACGAGGTCGCTGCGCACGAGGGACTACGTCTACGCCTCGAAGGTCGCGGGGGAGCGCTCTTTCCGCGTGATCCTCGTGGAGATCATGCCGAACCTGCTCCCTCTGCTCGCGGCACAGTTCCTCTTCGCCATCATCTTCGCGATCCTCGGTGAGGCGGGTCTGTCCTATCTCGGCCTGGGCCCCAATTCTTCGATCACGTGGGGATCGATCCTGAACGACGCCCAATCGGGGCAGGCGCTCGGTCGCGGAGCGTGGTGGTGGTTCGTGCCGCCCGGACTCATGATCGCGTTGCTCGGCGCCGGGCTGTCGCTCATCAACTTCGCGATCGACGAGGTCATCAACCCGAAGCTGCGCAATGCGCCGGAGGCCGCGCGTCGTGTGCGCAAGGCCGCCAAGACCAAGGGAGTCACCGCATGAGCGAGCCGGTGCTGACGGCACGGAACGTGTCGATCGAGTACGAAGTCGACCCGCCGGTGAAGGCGGTGCGTGATGTCTCGCTCACCCTGAACCGCGGGGAGATCCTCGGCCTCGCCGGGGAGTCGGGCTGCGGGAAGACGACGCTGGCGTACGGGATGAACCGCCTTCTCAAGGCACCCGCGCTGATGACGGCCGGGGAGATCGTGTTCCATGACCGAGACGGTCAGGACATCGACGTCGTCGGGCTCGATGGCGAAGGGCTCCGAGCCTTCCGCTGGGACAAGATCTCCATGGTCTTCCAAGGAGCGATGAACTCCTTGAACCCGGTGATCAGCGTCAAGGCGCAGATCTTCGACATCTTCGACACGCACCGCCCTGGCATGAGCAAGAAGGCCAAGCAGGAGCGCGCCGAGGAACTGCTGACACTGGTCGGCGTCGATCCGAGTCGGCTCACGAGCTTCCCGCACGAACTCTCGGGCGGTATGCGGCAGCGCATGATGATCGCGATGGCCCTGGCACTCGACCCCCAGGTCATGATCATGGATGAGCCGACCACCGCGCTCGACGTGGTCGTGCAGCGCGGCATCATCCGGGAGATCATGCGTCTTCGCGAGAAGCTGGGGTTCGCGGTGATCTTCATCACGCATGACCTCCCGATGCTGATCGAGATCAGTGACCGGATCGCGATCATGCTGCAGGGGCAGATCGTCGAGGAGGGGACGGCGGAAGAGATCTACCGCACCCCGCAGCACGAATACACGCGGCGGTTGCTGTCGAGCTTCCCGTCGCTCAAGGGCGAGCGGGGCGACTTCGTCCGCACCGGCGTCAGCCAGGAGGGCGTGCGATGAACGCGAACACCACCACAGAGGCCGCGACCGGCGCCGGGGGGACGGCGACGTTGGAGGCGCGGAACCTGGTGAAGGACTTCCATCTGCGTTCGGGGTTCCGATCGAGCGTCCTGCATGCGGTGAAGGATGTGTCCTTCACGATCGAAGCGGGCAAGACGGTCGCTCTGGTGGGGGAGTCCGGGTCGGGGAAGTCGACGATCGCGCGGATGCTCATGAAGCTGGAGACTCCCACCAGCGGGGAGATCCTCCTCGACGGGAAGCCGTCGGGGACCGGAGGTCGGGCGCTGGAGGCCTATCGCTCGGATGTGCAGATGGTCTTCCAGGACCCGTTCGCCTCGCTGAACCCGTTCCACACGATCGTGCACCACCTGGAGCGGCCGCTGCGCCTGCACCACCCGGAGCTGTCGCGCACGCAGGTGCGGGAGCGCGCGGTGGAGCTCCTCGAGCGTGTGCGGTTGACGCCGGGGGAGAGTTTTGCCGAGCGTCGTCCGCATGAGCTGTCCGGTGGACAGCGGCAGCGCGTCGCGATCGCGCGGGCTCTCGCGCCCGGGGCACGGTTCATCGTGGCGGACGAGCCGGTCTCGATGCTGGACGTGTCGATCCGCCTCGGGGTCCTGAACCTGCTGGCAGAGCTGCAGCGCGAGGAGAACCTGGGAGTGCTCTACATCACGCACGACCTGGCGACGGCGAGGCACTTCTCCGACGAGATCATGGTGCTCTACAAGGGCGATGTCGTCGAACGGGGCCCGGCGGACGAGGTCATCCTGAACCCGCAGCACGAGTACACCAAGACCCTCCTGGGCGCGGCGCCCGAGCCGGACAACCTCGGACGTCTCCGTGACGAGGTCCGCCGCGAACTCGGCATCGTGCACTGACGGTCGGCACTCCGCCTTCGAATCGCGTGATTCGAAGGCCGTTCCGGAGAATCCGGCACCGAGGATCCGACGGGCTAGACTGGACCCACAACTGAAGACAGGCCGTATGACCCACGCGGGAGAGCCCCGGCGAACGCAGCCGGGCACCGAAGGAGCAAGCCTCCCCGCCAATCTCTCAGGTATGCGTACCGCGCGGGTCCGGCCACTCTGAAAAGCGATCCCGCGACCGTGCGGATCCGCCGACGGTGAAAGCCCCGCCTCTGTGCACGGGTGAAACTCTCAGGCCTATGACAGAGGGGGAGTTCCGAGGGACGGCCTGCCGCCGTTCCGCCCGACACAGCCCGGGAGAACTCCATGTCCGAACCTCGCTACACCCCGTTGCGTGAACGCCACGAGGCGCTCGGCGCCTCGTTCACCGACTTCGGCGGCTGGCAGATGCCGGTCCGCTACACGTCCGACCTCGCCGAGCATCATGCGGTGCGCCAGAGCGCGGGGATGTTCGACATCTCGCACATGGCCGAGTTCACCGTGCGTGGCGACGGAGCCGGGGCGTTCCTCGACCATGCGCTCGCCGGTCGTCTGTCGGCGCTGGCGGTCGGCAAGGCGAAGTACTCGCTGCTGCTCGCCGAGTCCGGCGGGATCATCGACGACGTGATCGTCTACCGCCTGGCCGATGACGACTACCTCATCATCTCGAACGCGGGCAATCGAGACGCGGTGTCCGCTGCGTTGAGCGCTCGCACCGAGGGCTTCGGGGTCGTCGTGCAGGACGTGTCCGACGACTACGCCCTCATCGCCGTGCAGGGCCCGCACGCGGAGGCCGTCCTCGCGGCGACCACCGACCTCACCGATGTCAGCACCCCCTGGGATGAGCAGAAGTACTACGCCTGGGCGTCGGCCGGATACGCCGGCAAGCCCGTTCTCCTCGCGCGCACCGGCTATACCGGCGAGGACGGCTTCGAGCTGCTCGTCGCAGCCGACGACGCGGTCGCCCTCTGGGACGCCCTGCTCGCAGCGGGCGCTCCGCACGGACTCGTTCCCGCCGGACTCGCGGCGCGCGACACGCTGCGCCTCGAAGCGGGCATGCCGCTCTACGGCCACGAGCTGAGCCTCGAGACCCGTCCGGCGCAGGCCGGCCTCGGTCGCGTCGTCGTGATGGCGAAGGAGCGGTTCGTGGGCAAGGAGGCACTCCTCGCCGCTGAGCAGGACGAGACATCCGATGCACCGGTGCTGGTCGGCCTCGTCGCCGAGGGCAAACGTGCCGGGCGAGCCGGATACGCCGTGGTCGACGGCGACGGGACCACGCTCGGTGAGATCACCAGCGGGGCCCTCAGCCCGACACTCGGACATCCGATCGCGATGGCCTATGTGCACCCTTCTTCCGCTGACGCGGGAACCGCAGTATTCCTTGATGTGCGGGGGACCAGAATCCCCGCGACCGTGACCGCCCTGCCTTTCTACCGGAGGACCAAATGACCGACCTCGCCGCACTCCACTACACCGAAGAACACGAGTGGATCGCCGCTGACGGCGACACCGTGACGATCGGCATCACCGATTACGCCGCAGAGAAGCTGGGTGACGTCGTGTTCGTCGAGCTTCCCGCGGTCGGCACCGAGGTCACCGCGGGAGCGGTCGTCGGTGAGATCGAATCCACCAAGTCGGTCGGCGAGCTGTACGCGCCGGTCTCGGGAACGGTCGTCGAGATCAACGATGCGGCCGTCGACGATCCCTCGCTCGTCAATGCGGCGCCGTTCGAGGGCGGCTGGCTGCTCAAGGTGTCCGTCGCCGCGGGCGCGCTGGACGGACTGCTCGACCGCGACGCCTACGTCGCACTGACGGAGGGCTGATCGCGCAGTGGTCACTTTCGCCGATCGTCACATCGGACCGACGGATGCCGCGCAGCACACCATGCTCAGCGCTCTCGGTCTGGACATCTCCGGAGCAGGCGACGCTCTGAGTCCGGTCGAGACGCTGATGCGTCAGGCCGTCCCCGCGTCGATCTACACCGGCCCGTCGTCCGACGCCGGGAGCGCGACGTCGCGGATCCCTGCTGCCGCGAGCGAGACCGAGGCACTCGCCGAGTTGCGGGACCTCGCCTCGCGAAACACGGTGAACCGTCCGATGATCGGCCTGGGCTACTACGGCACCATCACGCCGCAGGTGATCCAGCGCAACGTGCTCGAGAACCCCTCCTGGTACACGGCGTACACGCCCTATCAGCCGGAGATCTCCCAGGGGCGTCTGGAAGCTCTCATCAACTTCCAGACGATGGTCGCCGAACTCACCGGGCTCACCACGGCCAACGCCTCGATGCTCGACGAGTCCACGGCCGTCGTCGAGGGGATGCTGCTCGCGCGGCGCGCCTCGAAGTCGACCTCCACGGTGTTCGCCGTCGACGCGGACGCGCTTCCGCAGACCAAGGCGATGCTCGCGACGCGCGCCGAGGCCCTCGGAATCGAGCTCGTCTTCGTCGACTTCGCTGCGGGGGAGGAGCTGCCCGCCGAGTTGTTCGGCGTGTTCGTCCAGTATCCGGGAGCATCGGGTCGGCTCTGGGATCCGACCGCCGTGTTCGATGCTGCGCACCTCGCGGGCGGACTCGCGGTGGCCGCGGCCGACCTGCTCGCCCTCACCCTGATCGCATCGCCGGGCTCGCTCGGCGCCGACGTCGCGGTCGGCACGACCCAGCGCTTCGGCGTGCCGATGGGGTTCGGCGGGCCGCACGCGGGCTACATGGCGGTTCGCGCCGGTCTGGAGCGTCAGCTGCCCGGCCGACTCGTCGGAGTGTCCGTGGATGCCGACGGCAAGCCCGCCTACCGCCTCTCGTTGCAGACGCGCGAGCAGCACATCCGTCGCGAGAAGGCGACGTCGAACATCTGCACGGCCCAGGTGTTGTTGGCCGTCATGGCGTCGATGTATGCGGTCTATCACGGTCCGGACGGGCTCCGCGAGATCGCGACGCAGACGGCCGCGAAGGCCGCATTGCTGCGCGACTGGCTGACTGAGGCGGGCGTCGACATCGTGCATGCCCAGTTCTTCGACACCCTGCAGGTGCGGGTCCCCGGACGTGCGGCCGAGTACGCCGCGCAGGCGCACGACGGCTACGGCATCCTGCTCCATGTCGCAGACGCCGACACGGTCGGGATCGCGGTCGATGAGACCACGACCCTCGGCGAGCTGCACCAGGTGACACGCGTCTTCGGTGGCAAGAACGAGCGGGCTTTCGGGAATTTCGGCGCCGAGAAGCTGCGGGCGCTTCCGGTCGACCTGCTCCGTCAGGACGAGTACCTCACGCACCCCGTGTTCCACTCGCACCGTTCGGAGACCGCCATGATGCGGTACCTCAAGAGCCTGGCCGACCGCGACTACGCGCTCGATCGAGGCATGATCCCGCTGGGCTCGTGCACGATGAAGCTCAATGCGGCGACCGAGATGGCGGCGATCACGTGGCCCGAGTTCGCCGGTATCCACCCGTTCGCGCCGGCCTCCGACGTGCAGGGCTACCTCGAGCTCATCGAGCAGCTCGAGGGCTGGCTCGCCGAGGTCACCGGATACGACGCCGTCTCGCTGCAGCCGAACGCCGGTTCGCAGGGTGAGCTCGCCGGTCTGCTGGCGATCCGCGGATACCACCACGCGAACGGCGACCAGCACCGCACGGTGTGCCTCATCCCGTCGTCCGCCCACGGCACGAATGCGGCCTCGGCCGTGCTCGCGGGTATGAAGGTCGTGGTCGTCGCGACCGATGAGCTCGGCAACGTCGACCTCGACGATCTGCGCGCGAAGATCGCCCTGCACGCCGACTCCCTGTCGGCCTTGATGATCACCTACCCCTCCACACACGGTGTCTACGAGGAGCAGGTCGTCGAGATCACGGCCGCCGTGCACGACGCGGGTGGGCAGGTGTACGTCGACGGTGCGAACCTCAACGCGCTGCTCGGCTATGCGCGCTTCGGTGATCTGGGCGGCGACGTCTCGCACCTCAACCTGCACAAGACGTTCGCCATCCCGCACGGCGGCGGTGGACCTGGCATCGGACCGGTGGCGGCGAAGTCCCACCTCGCGCCGTTCCTTCCCTCGCACCCTCTCGCGCAGCGCGCCGAGCACTTCGGCGGCTTCACGTTCGACGGCGGGGTGATCTCGGCTGCTCCCTACGGCTCCGCCGGCATCCTGCCGATCTCCTGGGCATACGTGCGCATGATGGGTGCTGACGGGCTGCGACGGGCGACCGCGGCAGCCGTGCTCTCGGCCAACTACATCGCGGAGCGCCTCTCGGCTCACTTCCCCGTCCTGTACACGGGTGAGAACGACCGGGTCGCGCACGAGTGCATCCTCGATCTGCGTCCGCTCAAGGAGGCGACCGGCATCACGGTCGACGACGTCGCCAAGCGCCTCATCGACTACGGCTTCCACGCGCCGACCATGTCGTTCCCGGTCGCCGGCACACTCATGGTCGAGCCGACCGAGTCGGAGGACCTGGACGAGATCGAGCGCTTCATCGAGGCGATGATCCTGATCAAGGCGGAAGCGGACGCCGTGGCCGCAGGACGCTGGCCCGCCGACGACAACCCGCTCGTGCGTGCACCCCACACCGCGGTCTCGCTGATCGCGGGGGAGTGGGACCACGCCTACACGCGAGAGGAGGCGGCCTATCCCGTGCCTGCCCTCGTCGCAGGCAAGTACTGGCCGCCCGTGCGCCGGATCGACCAGGCCTACGGTGACCGCAATCTCGTGTGCGCGTGCCCGCCGGTGGAGGCGTTCGCCTGAGCTCTCGTGCTCATGTGAGCAGACGGTGCCGCACCTCCGTGGGGTGCGGCACCGTCTTCGTGTCTGCGAGTGTTTCGGCGAGATTACGGATGGTCACCACTCAGTAACGGTTCGTTAGCTGAGCGCGGCGGGGGCGAAGGTGCGGGTTACGCTCAGGTATCCCTGCTCGCTCGATGGTGAGTGCGCAGAATTCCCACGTCCACAGGAGGACACAAAGTGAAGCGCAACAAGATCGCCCTCGCGGGCGTCGCGCTGTTCGCGGTCGGCGCTCTGTCGCTCGCGGGCTGCGCAAGCGGATCCGGCAACAACGGTGACAGTGGCAACGGCTCGAACGCCGATCCCGACGCCATCATCACCACGAACGGCTCCGAGCCCGAGAACCCGTTGATCCCGACCAACACCAACGAGGTCGGCGGAGGCAAGATCCTCGACGAGATCTTCGCGGGTCTGGTCTACTACGACGCCGATGGCGAGCCGGTCAACGACATGGCCGAGGAGATCACCACCGAAGACCCTCAGCACCTCACCGTGAAGCTGAAGGAGGGGCAGACGTTCACCAACGGTGAAGAGGTCACCGCCGACAACTTCATCAAGGCGTGGAACGAGGGCGCGAAGGCCTCCAACGCTCACCTCTCCAGCTACTTCTTCGAGGACATCGAGGGCTTCAGCTACGACGAGGACTCCGAGCTCACCGGTCTGGAGCAGGTGGACGACTACACGTTCACGATCGCGCTCAACAAGCCGGCCTCGGACTTCGCGCTGCGTCTCGGCTACTCGGCCTACTACCCGCTCCCCGATGTCGCTTTCGAGGACATGGACGCGTTCGGCCAGAACCCCATCGGCAACGGCCCGTACATGATCGACGGCGAAGACGCATGGCAGCACGACGTGCAGATCGACCTCGTCCGCAACGACGACTACGAGGGCGGGCGCAAGCCGGCCAACGGCGGTCTGACGATCAAGTTCTACGCCACGCAGGAAGCCTCCTACGCTGACCTGCAGGGCAATGACGTCGATGTGATCGACCAGATCCCGACCAGCTCGCTGCCCGTCTTCCAGGACGAGCTCGAGGACCGGGCCGTCAACCAGCCCTCGGCTGTCTTCCAGTCGTTCACCATCGGCCAGTTCCTCCCGCACTTCAGCGGCGAAGAGGGCAAGCTGCGTCGTCAGGCGCTGTCGATGGCGATCAACCGCGAGGAGATCACCGAGACGATCTTCTCCGGCACCCGCACCCCGGCGGCGGACTTCACGTCCCCGGTCATCGCCGGCTGGTCCGACTCGATCCCCGGCAACGAGGTCCTCAGCTACGACCCCGAGAAGGCCAAGGAACTCTGGGCCGAGGCTGACGCCATCGCTCCGTGGGAGGGCGACTTCAAGATCGCCTACAACTCCGACGGCGGACACGACGCCTGGGTCGACGCAGTGAGCAACAGCATCAAGAACACGCTCGGCATCGAGGCATCGGGCGACCCGTACCCGACCTTCCAGGACCTGCGCACCAAGATCAACGACCGCACCATCACCACGGCGGCACGTTCGGGCTGGCAGGCCGACTACCCGGGTCTGTACAACTTCCTCGGACCGCTCTACGCGACGGGCGCCGGTTCCAACGACGGTGACTACTCGAACCCCGAGTTCGACGACCTCATCTCGGCGGGCATCAGCAACCCTGACCCCGACGCGCAGCTCGAGGACTTCACCAAGGCACAGGAGATCCTGTTCCAGGATCTGCCTGCGATCCCGCTGTGGTACTCGAACGTGACCGGTGGGTTCAGCGAGAACGTCGACAACGTGACGTTCGGCTGGAACTCGGTCCCGCTGTACTACGAGATCACGAAGGCCGGCGAGTAAAGTCTGACGGCACTTCACCCATGAGGCGGTGACGATTCTTCGTCACCGCCTCATGGGCTGTGTTCGCCTCGCTTTCTTTGCCCTCAAGAAGGGACAAGCGGATGCTCGGTTACATTCTGAGACGTCTTCTGCAGGTGATCCCGGTCTTCTTCGGAGCCACCCTGCTCATCTATTTCCTCGTGTTCGCCATGCCTGGCGACCCGATCCTCGCGCTCTTCGGTGACAAGACCCCGAACCCGGCGGTCATCGAACAGCTGCGCGCGCAGTATCACCTCGACCAGCCGTTCCTGGTGCAGTACTGGTACTACATCACCGGCGTATTCCAGGGTGACCTCGGCACCACCTACTCCGGGAGGCCCGTCTCCGCGGTTCTCGCGGCGACGCTTCCTGTGACGGGGCGCCTGGCCGTCATGGCGATCGGCATCGAGTTCTTCCTCGCCATCGTCATCGGCACGATCTCGGCGCTGCGCAAGGGAAAGTTCTTCGACAACGTCTCGCTCATGATCGCGCTCGTCGCGATCGCGATCCCGATCTTCGTCGTCGCCTTCCTCGCCCAGTACTTCCTGGCGATCCAGCTCGGCTGGTTCAAACCGACCGTGGGCGCGGACAACGACTGGGGAGGTCTGTGGCTTCCGGCCATAGTCCTCGGTTTCAGTCTCTATGCGGTCAGCATGCGTCTGATGCGCAGCTCCGTGATCGACACGCTCAACCAGGACTGGGTGCGCACGGCGTACAGCAAGGGGCTGTCACGCAATCGCGTGCTGCCCGTGCACGTGCTGCGCAACTCGCTGATCCCCGTCATCACCAACTCCGCCACCAACTTCGGAGTGCTGCTGGTCGGCGCGACCGTGACCGAGGGCATCTTCAACGTCCCGGGCGTCGGAAACACGCTGTTCCAGGCGATTCAGCGCGGTGAGGGTCCGACCGTCGTCTCGTTCGTGACGGTCTTCGTGATCCTTTACGTCTTGGTCAACCTTGTCATCGACCTGCTCTACGGTCTGCTCGACCCGAGGATTCGCTATGCCTGATCCCACCACTCAGAAGCACTATGTTGCTCCCGTCGAGACGGAATCCGTCAACGTCGACGCCGTGCGCATCGCCGACAAGCCCAGCAACCTGTGGCGTGACGCCTGGCGTGACCTGCGCAAGCGCCCGCTGTTCTGGTTCTCGGTGGTGCTGGCGCTCGTCTTCCTGCTGATGGCGCTGTGGCCCACGCTGTTCACACAGGTGCCGCCGAACCGCGACTGTCTGCTGTCCAACAGCAACGGCGGCCCGACCGAGGGGCACCCGCTGGGTTTCACCTTCCAGGGCTGCGACATCTACTCCCGAATCGTCTGGGGGTCGCAGACGTCGCTCGCGGTCGGCCTGATCGCCACGGTGATCGCGTCGATCCTCGGCCTCATCATGGGGGCGCTCGCGGGGTTCTACGGAGGATGGCTCGACTCGGTGCTCTCGCGCGTCGGGGACATCTTCTTCGCGATCCCCTACATCCTCGCCGCCGTGGTCGTGATGACCGTCTTCCGGGACTCCCGTTCCGTGTGGACGCTCGCCTTCGCGATCGGCGGGTTCGCCTGGGCTTCCACAGCCCGTGTGGTCCGCGCAGAAGTGCTGAGGGTCCGCCAAGCGGACTTCGTCATGGCGTCACAGGCCGTGGGGCAGTCGAAGTTCCGGATCCTCGTGAGCCACGTCATCCCGAACGCCCTCGCGCCGCTGCTCGTGGTATCGACCCTCGGGCTCGCGGCGGCGATCGTCGCCGAGGCGACCCTGTCGTACCTCGGTGTCGGTCTCGGCAGTGATGTGATGTCCTGGGGCCTCGACATCGGCAAGGCGCAGGCCTCGTTGCGCGTCGCTCCGATGGCGCTCATCTATCCGTCGATCGCGCTCACCCTGGCGGTGCTCGCGTTCGTGACTCTGGGTGAGCTCATCCGAGACGCCCTCGACCCGAAGGCGAGGGCTCGGCGATGAGCGATCGTATTGCTGATCAGACCCCGCTGCTGAGCGTGCGCGACCTCACGGTCGCCTTCCGCTCTCAGGAGGGGATGCGCGAGGTCCTCCACGGCGTGAGCTTCGACGTCATGCCCGGCGAGACCGTCGCGATCGTCGGTGAGTCGGGCTCCGGCAAGTCGACCACCGCCACGGCCATCGTGAACCTGCTTCCCGGCACCGGCGTGGTGACGAAGGGATCCGTCACGCTGGAGGGACGTGAACTCACGAGCCTCGGCCGCCGGGAGATCGAGTCGGTGCGTGGGCGCGACATCGGATTCGTGCCGCAGGACCCGATGTCGAGCCTGAACCCGGTGTGGAGCATCGGTTTCCAGGTGAAGGAGGCCGTCCGAGCCAACGGCATCGCCCAGGGCCGTGCCGCGGTCAAGGCGCGGACCGTCGAGGTGCTGCAGCAGGCGGGGCTCGCAGATGCTGAGCGCCGACTGCACCAGTATCCGCATCAGTTCTCCGGCGGCATGCGCCAGCGGGCGCTGATCGGGATCGGGCTCGCGGCCAATCCGAAGCTGCTGATCGCCGATGAGCCGACATCGGCTCTCGATGTGACGGTGCAGCGCGTGATCCTGGACCACATGGCAACGCTCACGCGGGACAAGGGCACCTCGGTGCTGCTGATCACCCACGATCTGGGACTCGCGGCGGAACGCGCCGAGAAGATCATCGTGATGAACGGCGGCAACATCGTCGAGGCGGGTCCGAGCCGACAGATCCTCGAGGATCCGCAGCACCCGTACACGAAGCGGCTGGTCGCGGCGGCACCGAGTGTGGCGTCGAAGCGGATCCAGGCCGTGGTCGCGGACCGCGGCATCGAGACGCGCGACGACCTCGCCGCGATCCCGCCGACCGTTCGCGTCGCAGGGCTGACCAAGGACTACAAGATCCGCCAGGGGAACTTCCGCAGTGAAGCCTTCCGTGCAGTGGACGATGTGTCCTTCGAGATCCCGCGTGGCAAGACCCTCGCGCTGGTGGGCGAGTCCGGTTCGGGCAAGTCGACCGTGGCGAAGATGGTGCTCAAGCTGGAGGATCCCACCAGCGGCACGATCGAGATCGACGGCCGCGACGTGTCCAACCTGTCGCGCGCGCAGTCCTTCGGTCTCCGTCGTCGGATGCAGCCGGTCTTCCAGGACCCGTACGGCTCGCTCGATCCGCTGCGCAACATCGGCAGCACGATCGCCGAACCCATGCAGATCCACGGTGTCGGCGATAAGGCGTCGCAGCGGGCTCGTGTCAAGGAACTGCTGGAGCAGGTCGCCCTCCCGCAGGCCCTTGCGAGTCGCTATCCGAACGAGCTCTCGGGCGGACAGCGCCAGCGCGTGGCGATCGCCAGGGCCCTGGCGCTCAAGCCGGACATCATCGTCCTCGACGAGGCCGTGTCCGCGCTGGACGTGCTGGTGCAGGATCAGATCCTGAAACTCCTGGCGGACCTCCAGTCCGAGCTGGGCCTGACGTATCTGTTCATCACGCACGACCTCGCCGTCGTCCGCGTGTCGAGCGACCTCGTCTGCGTCATGGAGAAGGGGAAGATCGTCGAGCAGGGCACCGTCGACGAGATCTTCGCGAATCCGCAGGAGGAGTACACCGAGCGCCTCCTCCAGGCGATCCCGGGTGCGTCCCTCACGCTCGGAGGCGCCGGAGCGTGACCTCATCGCAACAACCCGAGGGCGCGCGCACATACCGCGCGCCCTCGGGCGTGGTCGTCCTCGTCTTCAGTGCCCTCCTGGCCTTGTTCCTGCTCGGCGACACCGCCGTTCGGGGAAGCTGGGGGCAGATGCTGCTCGTCGCTCCGTGGGTGCTGCTCGCCCTCTGGATCGTGTACGAGATCAGCTACGTCTCGCATGTCCGCGTGGATGCCCACGGTGTCGTCGTCCAGAACATGCTCCGCCGCACGCGCTTCGACTGGAGTCGCGTGCGCGACGTCGACCTGCGGTGGCAGCTGCTGTTCTCCCTGGACGACGGGCGTGAGGTCAGCTGTTACGGCGGACCCGCCCGCGCCCGGCCACCCCGCCCCGGTCGCGGGGAGGACGCCGAACCCAAGCCGTCATCCGGCCTTCACGCACTCACGGACATCCGCGACCTCTGGGACGCCGCGCCCGCGTCCGACGCGCCGATCCGACGCGAGTGGGATCGGCCGGCGGTCATCGCGCTGGTGGTGATCGTGGTCTGGGCGGTCGTCGCGATCCTCCTCGCCGGTTCCGCTTCGGTCTGATCGACTCAGCCGGGAAGTCCGAGCAGTGCGGGCCACGTCGCCGCCGCCCAGGGGTACCCCACGAATGCGGCGGCGTCGATCACGAAGTGTGCGACGAGGAACGGCAGGAGGCGTCCGCTGCGCTGGTACAGCCAGCCGAAGAGCAGGCCCATCGCCAGGTTGCCGAGGAATGCCGGATACCCCTGATAGAGGTGGTAGCTCGCCCGCAGCACTGACGTGGAGACGATGATCGTCCACGGACTCCAGCCGAGTTGGCGGAGCCGGGTGAAGAGATAGCCGAGCAGGACGAACTCCTCCTGCAGCGATGCGCGGGCCGCGGCCAGCAGCAGGACGGGAACGGTCCACCAATACGCGTCGATCCCCGCGGGGTCGATGGCCACGGTGAGTCCCAGAGCCCGACCGGCGAGGTAGAGACCGAGGCCGGGGATGCCGATCGCCAGGACGAGCAGGATGCCGCGACCGACATCGCGTCCTGACCTGGTGCCGTCCAGACCCAGCCGTGCCAGATGCGGGCGCCGCGACTGCCAGAGCAGGAAGCACACCAGCACCACCGGGACCAGCGAGAACCCGATCGCGAGCACCTGGTAGATGAGGTCGAAGATCTCGCGGTCGCTCCGGGACGGGTTCAGCTTCGCGACCTGGTCGGCGATCGGGACCTCATCCGTGAGCCGGTAGACGAGCTGCACGATCGCATACACGGCGGACTGTCCGAGGCCGAGCGCCAGGACGATCGCGATCTCCCACCACAGTCGCGCACGGGACGGGGCGGGGGAGAGGTCGGGGAGGTCCCACGGAGCCTGCGGTCTGGTCACGATCTCGATGCTACGACCTGCTTTCAGGAACAAGCTCTGTGCTTGCGTTATCCTGGAACGTCGGCTTCCCGGCAAAACCCCACATCTTTTAGGACACCTGCATGGCGCACGCCCTTCGCTCTGACCTCCGCAACGTCGCGATCGTCGCGCACGTCGACCACGGCAAGACCACTCTCGTCGACGCCATGTTGCGTCAGACGGGCTCCTTCGGTGAACACGCCCACGTCGATGAGCGCGCCATGGACTCGAACGATCTGGAACGTGAGAAGGGCATCACGATCCTCGCCAAGAACACGGCGATCACGTACAAGGGGAAGCACGCAGGCGGCGAGGAGATCACGATCAACGTGATCGACACCCCCGGTCACGCCGACTTCGGGGGCGAGGTCGAGCGCGGCCTGTCCATGGTCGACGGTGTCGTGCTGCTCGTCGACGCGAGTGAGGGCCCGCTGCCGCAGACGCGCTTCGTGCTGCGCAAGGCGCTCGAGGCCAAGCTCCCCGTGATCCTCCTGGTCAACAAGACCGATCGTCCCGACGCCCGTATCGCGGAGGTCGAAGAGGAGGCACACGACCTGCTCCTGGGTCTCGCCTCCGACCTGGTCGACGACGTGCCCGACCTCGATGTCGACGCACTGCTCGACGTGCCTGTCGTCTACGCTTCCGGTCGCGCCGGTGCCGCATCGCAGAATCGTCCCGCCGACGGCTCGCTGCCGGACAACGACGACCTCGAGCCGCTGTTCGAGGCGATCCTCGAGCACGTTCCCGCTCCGGAGTACGACGACGAGCACCCGCTGCAGGCCTGGGTCACGAACCTCGACTCCAGCCCCTTCCTCGGTCGTCTCGCTCTGCTCCGCGTCTTCAACGGCACGCTGAAGAAGGGCCAGACCGTGGCCTGGGTCCGTGCCGACGGCACCACCAGCAACGCGCGCATCACGGAGCTCCTGAAGACCCGCGCTCTCGAGCGCTACCCGGCCGACTCCGCCGGCCCCGGCGACATCGTCGCCATCGCCGGCTTCGAGAACATCACGATCGGTGAGACCATCGCCGACCCCGAGGATGTGCGTCCGCTGCCGGCCATCACGGTCGACGACCCCGCCATCTCGATGACGATCGGCACCAACACCTCGCCGCTCATGGGCAAGGTCAAGGGCCACAAGCTCACCGCTCGCATGGTCAAGGACCGTCTCGACAAGGAGCTGATCGGCAACGTCTCGCTCAAGGTCGTCGACATCGGACGCCCGGACGCCTGGGAGGTGCAGGGCCGTGGAGAGCTGGCCCTTGCCATCCTCGTCGAGAACATGCGTCGCGAGGGCTTCGAGCTCACGGTCGGCAAGCCGCAGGTGGTCACGAAGAAGATCGACGGCAAGACCTACGAGCCTTTCGAGCACCTCACCATCGACACCCCGGAAGAGCACCTCGGTGCGATCACGCAGCTGCTCGCGAACCGCAAGGGTCGCATGGAGAACATGACCAACCACGGCACCGGCTGGGTGCGCATGGAGTTCATCGTCCCGTCGCGCGGCCTGATCGGGTTCCGCAGCGAGTTCCTCACCACCACGCGCGGCACCGGCATCGCGAACGCGATCTCGCACGGCTACGAGCCGTGGGCGGGCTCCATCACGACGCGTCAGAACGGCTCGATCGTCGCCGATCGTCAGGGCGTCGTCACCCCGTTCGCGATGATCGCTCTGCAGGAGCGCATGTCGTTCTTCGTGCAGCCCACGCAGGAGGTCTACGAGGGCATGGTCATCGGCGAGAACTCGCGCGCCGACGACATGGACGTGAACATCACCAAGGAGAAGAAGCTCACCAACATGCGTGCGGCCAGCTCCGACACGTTCGAGTCGATGACGCCCCCGCGTCAGCTGACGCTCGAGGAGAGCCTGGAGTTCGCCCGCGATGACGAGTGCGTCGAGGTGACCCCGGAGGTCGTCCGCATCCGCAAGGTGAACCTCGATGCGAACACCCGTGCACGGGAGACGGCCCGCCTGAAGCGCCAGGACGCGAACGTCTGACACCAGCCTCGGACACGTTCCGAGTGAGAGGGTCTCGCACCGCCGGACGGCGCGTGCGGGACCCTCTTCTCATGTAAATCCCAGGTGAGGGATGGTTTTCGTTCAGGTTCGTGAGTCAGGCTGGTTCACTGCGCCGGGGACGAGCTCCCGATGAGTCTCCTGCAACGGCGTACGACAACCCGAAAGTCGACCCCATGCTTCAGAAGACTCGTGCGCTTCGGCGCGCCTCCGCAGCGGCCTCTGCCCGCACAGCGATCCACCGTCCCCTGTCCGTCCTCGGAGTGGCGGCGGCCGCTCTCGTCGGCATCACCGTGAGCGTCGGTCTCGCGTCCGTGCCCGCGTCGGGTGCGGTGGACATCCCCTCCGTCGTCACCTCGGCTGTCCGTTCCGGTGCAGAGCCCCTGGCGCAGATCACGAAGGTCGCGTCCGCGACGCTGACGCAGGCGAAGGTCGCGGTCGTCGCGGCGGAGACGCTGAACGGCGAGGTCGACAGCTCGGGCCTCGACCTCGAGACCACGTCGTCCGTCGACACCTCCGATCTGGAGAGCGACATCGACAAGCTCGAAGAGCTCGATGTGACTCCGGTGCTCCTGGTCGTCCCCGTCGCCGAGGAGGCCAAGCAGGAGACGGCGGATGTCGTCGCCGAGACCGCAGAGCTGCGCAGTGCGCTCGATGCTGCAGAGCAGAAGCGCGCAGCGGAGGAGGCGGCCAGGATCGCCGCAGAGGAGGCCGCCGCTCGGGCCGCGGCGGAGAAGCAGGCGGCGGCCGCCCTGGCCGCAGCCAACACGCCGGAGGGTGCCAAGGCCACCGCACGGCAGCTCATGTCGAGCACCTACGGATGGGGTGGCGACCAGTTCTCCTGCCTGGACTCCCTGTGGAACAAGGAATCCGGGTGGAACTACCAGGCGTACAACCCGAGCGGCGCCACCGGGATCCCGCAGGCGCTCCCCGGTAGCAAGATGGCGTCAGCCGGTTCCGATTGGCAGACTAACGCCGCCACCCAGGTCGCCTGGGGGCTCGGGTACATCTCCTCGGTGTACGGCACCCCGTGCAGTGCGTGGGGGCATTCCCAGGCCGTGAACTGGTACTGACCCGGCGCGGTCGCCCCTCGTTCAGCGCAATTCGGAGACGAGCACGGCGCTCGTGTTGGGCTTCGTCGCCTCGAAGATGTGCGGGGCATCGCCGGCATAGGTGAGGTAGTCGCCGGGGTGGAGGACCACGGGTTCGCCCGCGGGTCCGACCCGCGCCTCGCCGGCGACCAGGATCACGTGTTCGATCGTGCCCGGGTGGTGAGGGTCGGACAGGCGGGGATCGCCCGGGTCGGCCTGGATCAGGTACACATCGCGGCGCGCTCCGGGAGGGCTGGCAGAGAGCAGGGTCGCGCTGTAGGCCGCGGCGGAGGAGGGGACCCCGGCCAGGTCGTCGGCACGGATCAGGGTCGGGGCGTTGGCCTGCTGGTCGACGAGCACCGCGAACGGCACGCCGAGCGCCACTCCGAGTGCCCACAGCGTCTCGACGCTGGGGTTCCCGGAGCCGCTCTCGAGCTGCGAGACCGTGGCCTTGGACACCCCGGCTCGCCGGGCGAGCTCTGAGACCGACAGGCTCGCGGCCTCCCTTTCGCGGCGCAGGGTTCGAGCGAGACGTGTGCGGAGATCCTCCATGTGTTCATCATGTCAAACGATCGTTCGCTTGACTATGCATTCAGAAATGTTCAGAATGATGATCATGCGTTCACTGAAGCGAACACCTGGATGCGATCGGCGCCATGACCGCGGAGCGTGAGGTCTGGCGAGAGGCGCTCGGTGTCGTGCTCGCGACCAGTGCCTATGGGGTCTCCTTCGGTGCGTTGGCCGTGGCCTCCGGCCTGGATGTCTGGCAGACCTGCGTCCTGAGCCTGCTGATGTTCACCGGCGGCTCGCAGTTCGCGTTCGTCGGCGTCTTCACGGCCGGCGGTCTCGCTGCCCTGCCTTCGGCCATCGCGTCGGCGGCCCTTCTCGGTGTGCGCAATGTCGCCTATGGAATGCGGATGTCGCCGATCGTCGGGGGAGGGCCCGGGCGCAAAGCGATGGCGGCGCACTTCACGATCGACGAATCGACGGCGGTGGCGATCTCGCAGAGCGACCCGCGGCTGCGGCAGATCGGCTTCTGGGTGACCGGCGTCGGTATCTTCGTCGGCTGGAACATCACCACTCTCGTCGGCGCGCTCGTGGGTGACGTGCTGGGGGATCCGAAGACGTGGGGGCTGGACGCTGCAGCCGCCGCGGCGTTCCTCGCGCTGCTGTGGCCGCGGCTCCGGCAGCGGCAGGCCATCGCGGTGGGGGTGGCGGCCGCCGTGGTCGCCGCCGCGTTCACTCCGTTCCTCATGCCGGGCCTCCCGGTGCTCGTCGCGGCCGTGGTCGCGATCGCCGTCGGCTGGTTCAACTGGCTCGGACGACCCGTGTCGCCGGCCGAGGAGCCGCTGGATGGCGCGGAGGCCCCCTCATGAGCCTCTGGAGCGCGATCCTCCTCGCGGCGGTGATCTGCCTCGCCATGAAGGCGGCCGGCTATCTCGTGCCGTCTTCGGTACTCGAAGAGCCCCGCGTCGCCCGGATCTCCGATCTGCTGACCGTGGCCCTCCTCGCGGCGCTCGTCGCCGTGCAGACCCTCGGTGACGGACAGGCCATCATGGTCGATGCGCGTGTGCCCGCTCTGCTGGTCGCCGGGGGACTCCTGTGGTTGCGGCAGTCGTTCCTCGTCGTCGTGGTGGCTGCTGCCCTGGTGGCGGCCCTGCTGCGCGTCTTCGGCCTCGCATCGTGAACCCCGGATCTCGTCGGCACACCGCCGGCGCCGGTAAGCTCAACGGGTGCGCGTGAGCTGGTTGTCGAGAGTGCTGTCCTGGGTGGCTGCGGCCCTGGTGGGCGGCGTCTACGGCGTGGCGGGCACCATCGCCCACAGTGTGATGTGGGGGCCCGTCCCGATCGGACTGATCGTCGCTGCGATCGCGTGCGCAGCGATCCTCGTCGCCGTGCGCGCGCTCACCCACGACCGAGCGGCAGCGGTCGCCGCCGGACTGGGGATGATCGGGATGCTGGTGCTGATCTCCGGCGTGGGTCCCGGAGGGTCCGTGGTCGTGCCGGACTCGCTCAGCGGTCAGATCTGGACGTACGTGGTCGCGGGAATCGTGCTCCTAGTCGTCGCCTGGCCCTCCTTCGCCCGGGTCCCCGTGCGCACGGAGGCACCCGCCGCGCAGGAATCCGAGGCGCGCGAGTCGTAGACTGGAGCGGTGACGTATGTGATCGCCCTCCCGTGCGTCGATGTCAAGGATCGAGCCTGCATCGACGAGTGCCCCGTTGACTGCATCTACGAGGGCGAACGCTCGCTGTACATCCATCCCGACGAGTGTGTGGACTGCGGCGCCTGTGAGCCGGTGTGCCCGGTGGAAGCCATCTACTACGAGGATGACCTGCCCGACGAGTGGCAGGACTACTACAAGGCCAATGTCGAGTTCTTCGACGAGATCGGATCTCCCGGAGGCGCGGCGAAGGTCGGCGTCTACGCGTTCGATCACCCGATCGTCGCCGCGCTCCCGCCGCAGGGCGAGTAGGCGCGCGCTGTGAGCGTCCGAGACCTCGACGACTACCCCTGGGATGCCGTCGTCCCGTTCCGCGAGCGTGCGGCCCGACATCCGGAAGGGATCGTGGATCTCTCCATCGGCTCGCCGGTGGATCCGACTCCCGACATCATCCGGCGCGCTCTCACCGAGGCGACCGACGCCCACGCCTATCCGCAGACGGTCGGCACGCCGACCCTGCGTGAGGCGATCGTCGACTGGTACGCGCGCCGCCGCGGTGTGCCCGACCTCCGTGTCGACAACGTCCTGCCCACGATCGGCTCCAAGGAGTTCGTCGCGCTGCTACCCACGCTGCTCGGGCTGGGAGAGGGCGACATCGTCGTGCACCCCCGAGTGGCGTACCCGACCTACGATGTCGGTGCCCGCGTCGTCGGCGCGACACCGCTCCCCGCCGACGACCCCGCGGACTGGCCGGAGGGCACGAAGCTCATCTGGATCAACACCCCGGGCAACCCGGACGGCCGCACCTGGACGGTGGACGAGCTCGCCGCGGCCGTGCGTCGCGCCCGTGAACTCGGCGCCGTGCTCGCGAGCGACGAGTGCTATGCCGAACTCGGGTGGGATGGCGAATGGGCCGCCTCGCCGATTCCGTCGATCCTCGACCCGCGGGTGACCGGTGGCAGCCGCGCGAATCTGCTCAGCGTGTATTCCTTGAGCAAGCAGTCGAACCTCGCCGGCTACCGCGCCGCGTTCGTCGCCGGCTGTGCGCGCGTGGTCGGCGACCTCCTCACGGCGCGCAAGCATCTCGGCCTGATGCCGCCCGCTCCGGTGCAGCACGCCATGGCGGTGGCCCTCGGCGACGACGCGCACGTCGCGGCGCAAAAGGAGCTCTATCGCGCTCGGCGGGATGCGCTGCGTCCTGCGCTCGCAGCGGCCGGCTTCCGTATCGATGGTTCAGAAGCGGGGCTGTACCTGTGGGCGACGGAGGGACGGGATGCCTGGGATTCGATGGCGAGGCTCGCTGAGCTCGGCATCCTCGCGGGCCCGGGGCCGTTCTACGGTGATGACGCCGCGCAGCATGTCCGGCTCGCCCTCACCGCCCCGACCGAGCGCATCCTCGAGGCGGCGCGACGCCTCACTGTCGAAGCTCTGTAGGTTATCCCCTTGAAGTGGCCGTCTGTTTGGCGGATGTCACAGTAGGCCGGAGTGCCTACTAGGCTGTAAAAGCGATTCGGTCGTGACCCGACCTGGTGCCTCAGCGCCGTGAGATCGCCAGTTCCGACTTGATCAAGATCATGTCCGACTCCACCGCGACGAGCGGGGGCGGACACCAGGAGGAGGTCCGCGTGAGTGCAGCGGCAGACCAGACGGCGAAGCTGACGATCGGTGAGACGACCGCCGAATTCCCGGTACTGCGCGGCACGGCGGGGCACGACAGCATCGACTTCTCGACGCTGACCCGTCAGACCGGCTACACCGGCCTCGACTACGGCTTCGTGAACACCGCGTCGACGAAGTCCGAGATCACCTTCATCGACGGCGACAAGGGCATCCTGCGCTATCGCGGATACCCGATCGAACAGCTGGCGGGATCGACCAGCTATCTCGAGGTCGCCTGGCTCCTGATCTACGGCGAACTGCCCTCGGCATCCGAGCTCGCGGAGTTCGACGAGAAGATCCGTCGCCACACGCTGCTGCACGAAGACCTCAAGCGCTTCTTTTCCGCCCTGCCGCACACGGCGCACCCGATGTCGGTGCTGTCGTCGGCGGTCGCGGCGCTCTCGACCTACTACGAAGGTCAGACCGACCCGCACAACCCCGAGCACGTCGAACTCAACATGGTGCGAATGCTCGCCAAGCTTCCGGTGATCGCGGCGTACGCGCACAAGAAGAGCGTCGGCCAGGCCTTCCTCTACCCCGACAACTCGCTGAGCTTCGTGGACAACTTCCTGAAGCTGAACTTCGGTGTGCACAGCGAGGAGTACGAGGTCAACCCGGTGATGTCGAAGGCTCTCGAGCTGCTCCTCATCCTGCACGAAGACCACGAGCAGAACGCCTCGACCTCGACCGTCCGCCTCGTGGGCTCCACCGGTGCGAACCAGTTCGCGTCGATCTCCGCCGGCATCCAGGCTCTCTCCGGCCCCCTTCACGGCGGTGCGAACGAGGCTGTCCTGACCATGCTCGGGCAGATCCGTGACTCCGGTCAGAGCGTTTCGCGCTTCGTCGAGCGGGTGAAGAACAAGGAAGAAGGCGTGAAGCTGATGGGCTTCGGGCACCGGGTCTACAAGAACTACGATCCGCGCGCCAAGCTCGTCAAGGACGCGGCCGACGAGGTGCTCTCCTCGCTGGGCGTCACTGACCCCCTCCTCGACCTGGCCAAGGAGCTCGAGGAGCTCGCGCTCGCCGACGATTACTTCCGTGAGCGTCGCCTGTACCCGAACGTCGACTTCTACACGGGTGTGATCTACAAGGCGATGGGCTTCCCCACGCGGATGTTCACCGTGCTCTTCGCGATCGGACGTCTGCCCGGCTGGCTCGCGCAGTGGCGTGAGCTGCAGCTCGACCCGCAGACCAAGATCGGCCGCCCGCAGCAGCTGTACACCGGATCCTCGGAGCGCTCTTTTCCGACCCGCTGAGTCTCGGCCGCGCGCGACCGTAAGCGGTCGAGGCCCCCTCTGCCCGCCGACGCCCCCTCACACTGACGACTGTCAGAGGGGGCGTCGACGCGCTGAGGGGGCCTCGACGTGAAAAGGGGTGGAGCGGGACGCGTCAGCGCCCCCGGCCGCCGCCCTGACGGGACTGGCCGCTCTGCGTGGAGTAGCCTCCGCCCTGGCCGGCACCGGATGTGCCGGAGCGGGGACGGCGACGACGACGGGAAGGCGGGTTCGCCGCCCCGTTCCGCTCGCCACCCGCGGGACGCTGCTTCGAGGACTGACGCTGCTGCTGCGGCGCCTGCACCGGGGCCGGGCGCACGTGCGGTGCGCGCTCGGGGACGAGAGCGGTGACGGCCGCCGTGGTCACGTCCTCCAGCGGAGCGCTGATGGCGGCCTTGCGCAGCAGATCCTTGACGTCACGACGCTGCTCGGGCAGCACGACGGTCACGACCGTACCGGCGGCTCCGGCGCGCGCCGTGCGACCGGAACGGTGCAGGTACGCCTTGTGCTCCACGGGCGGGTCGACGTGCACCACGAGGTCCACGTTGTCCACGTGCACCCCGCGCGCAGCGACGTCGGTCGCGACGAGCACGCGCACGCCGCCGTCCTCCGGCGCCGCGGAGAATGCGCCGAGGTTGCGCTCGCGAGCGTTCTGCGAGAGGTTGCCGTGCAGGTCGACCGCGGGGATGCCTGCAGCGGTGAGCTGCTTCGCGAGCTTCTTCGCCTGGTGCTTGGTGCGGGTGAAGAGGATGCGGCGCCCGGTGCCCGATGCGAGGTCGCGCACGAGCGCGGTCTTGTTGTCGGTCGAGTCGACCACGAGCACACGGTGCGTCATCTCGCCGACGGGCACGCTCTCCTCGTCGACCTCGTGGCTGACCGCGTTCGAGAGGAAGCGGCGGGCCAGGGTGTCGATGCCGCGGTCGAGCGTCGCGCTGAACAGCAGGCGCTGACCGCCGGCCGGGGTCGCCGTGAGGATGCGGGTGACACCGGGGAGGAAGCCGAGGTCGGCCATGTGGTCGGCCTCGTCCAGCACGGTGACCTCGATCGCGCTCAAGCGCACGACCTGCTGCTTCATGAGGTCTTCGAGTCGACCGGGGCAGGCGACCACGATGTCGACGCCGCCGCGCAGCGCCTGCTCCTGCGGACGCTGGCTGACGCCGCCGAAGACGGTCGTGACGCGCAGGCCCGCGGCCTCGGCGAGAGGAGCGATCGTCGCAGCGATCTGGGTTGCGAGCTCTCGGGTCGGAGCGAGGACGAGTCCGCGCGGCAGGCCTGCGCGGCGCTGCCCCCCGGACGCGGCGAGTCGAGCGACGAGCGGGAGTGCGAAGGCGATGGTCTTGCCGCTGCCCGTGCGTCCGCGGCCCAGGAGGTCGCGTCCGGCAAGCGAGTCGGGGAGCGTGTCGCGCTGGATGGCGAACGCTTCGGTCTTGCCGGAGTCGGCGAGAACGGCGGCGAGCTCGGCGGGAACGCCGAGTTCAAGGAAAGTAGACATGCAGAAACTCCGTCAGCGCACGAGTGAACGGCGCGAGATAAGGGGTGAGGTGGGCGACGGCGCAGGAATTGCGCATCGATTCGCCGTTCGAAAGGCCAGCTGATGCTGGTGATGGGAGCAGTTCCGCTCGCTTCGGTCCTCGGAGACCCCGTGACGACGACGATGTTGTGGGACCGGCGGTCCGTGCAACGAGGTCAGTCTATCAGCGCGGGCATGCCGTCAGCTGCATGCCCGCTGCGTGCGCGAGTCGTCGACGGCGGATCAGGCGTGCAGCGCCTCGTTCAGCGTCACTCCGACGCCCGCCCGTCGCACAGCCTCGACCGCCCCGCTGAGCGAGTTGCGGCGGAACAGCAGTCCGTCCTGGCCCGAGAGTTCCGCACCCTTCACCGTCCGCCGCCCGCCATCCGGCGTCGCGGGACCGTCGGCGAGCACGACCTTGGTGCCGGCTGTCACGTAGAGGCCCGCTTCGACGATGCAGTCATCGCCGAGCGAGATGCCGATGCCGGCGTTGGCGCCGAGGAGCGTGCGCGCTCCGATCGACACCCGGTGCGTGCCGCCGCCCGAGAGGGTGCCCATGATGGAGGAGCCACCGCCGATGTCGCTGCCGTCCCCGACGACGACACCCTGCGAGACGCGCCCTTCGACCATCGAGGCACCGAGAGTGCCGGCGTTGAAGTTGACGAAGCCCTCGTGCATCACCGTCGTGCCGGGGGAGAGGTACGCACCGAGGCGCACACGGGACGCGTCGGCGATGCGCACGCCGGACGGCTGGACGTAGTCGGTCAGACGGGGGAACTTGTCCAGCCCCTGCACCTGGATGCCCGCGCGCTGGAGGTGCGGACGACGACGCGCGGCGACGTCGGGGTGCACCGGTCCGGCGTTCGTCCAGGCGACGTTGGGCAGGTGTCCGAAGATGCCGTCGAGGTTCAGCTCGTTGGGACGCGCCACGAGGTGCGAGAGCGCGTGCAGACGCAGATACGCGTCGGCGGTGGAGGCGGGAGCCTCGTCGAGGTCGATCTGCAGCTGCACGACCTCGACCGTGACGTCTCGTCGCTCGTCGCGTCCGACGAGGGGTTCGAGTGCGGCGACGCCCGCCTCATCCGCGACGAGCTCCCCGAGTCGCACCTCCGGGTACCAGGCATCGAGAACCGTGCCGTCCCCGGCGATCGTGGTCAGTCCGTTACCCCATACCGTGCGTGCGTCGCTCATCCCTCCACGCTATCGCGCCCGGCCGGCGACGACTTCACGCATGACGAGGTAAGTAGGCTGGACGCATGGTGCTCGATCTGACCGCGTCCTCCGTCGAACTCACTCGTGCGATCTGCGACATCCCGAGCGTCTCCGGCGACGAGAAGACGCTGGCCGATGCGATCGAGGCCGCGATCTCGCCGTTGGCCCATCTCGAGGTCTTCCGGCACGGGAACACGATCGTCGCCCGCACCGACCTCGGCCGTGCGCAGCGCGTCGCGATCGCCGGTCACATCGACACCGTGCCGATCAATGCGAACCTCCCGACGCGGGACATCGAGATCGACGGAGTGCCCTACCTGTGGGGACGCGGCACGGTCGACATGAAGGCCGGCACCGCCGTGCAGCTGAAACTCGCGGCCGAGCTCACCGCTCCCGCCGTCGACATCACCTGGATGTGGTACGACAACGAGGAGATCGAAGCCTCCAAGAACGGTCTCGGGCTGCTCGCGGCCGTTCGTCCCGATCTGTTCCAGGCGGACTTCGCGATCCTCGGCGAGCCGTCCAACGGTGAGGTGGAGGGGGGCTGCAACGGCACCCTCCGAGCGCTCGTCCGGACGACCGGCGTGCGAGCACACAGTGCCCGCGCCTGGATCGGCGAGAACGCGATCCACAGTGCCGCGCCCATCCTCACCCGGCTGGCGGAGTATCGCGCCAAGGAGGTGCTGGTCGAAGGGTTGCTCTACCGTGAGAGCCTGAGCGCCGTGCGCATCGCGGGTGGCGTCGCGGGGAACGTCATCCCCGATGCCTGCGAGGTCGAGGTCAACTACCGTTTCGCTCCCAACAAGTCGGCTGCGGACGCCGAGTCCCATCTCCGCGGGGTTCTCGCGGGCTTCGACATCGAGATCACGGACGCCGCCGAGGGTGCGCGCCCCGGGCTCGACGCCGAGATCGCGAAGCAGTTCGTGGCTGCTGTCGGCGCGGAGCCGCGACCGAAGTACGGATGGACGGATGTCGCCCGGTTCTCGGCCCTCGGCATCCCCGCGGTGAACTACGGCCCGGGCGACCCGCACCTCGCGCACCACGACGAGGAGCGCGTGCCGCTCGCGCAGATCGACGCCGTGGAGCGGGGCCTGCGCGTATGGCTCGCTTCGCACTGAGTGCGGCCCGCCGGTGGGCGCAGACACCGCTCGCACTGCGCATGGCCTTCATCTATCTCGGTGCGCGGGTGGTCACCACCGCCTTCTTCCTCGTGGCGGGCTCCCTGTCGACCGGGGCCTCTCGGTTCGGTGCAGACGCGGGCGTCGTCGACTTCATCCTCGGTTGGGACGCCCAGTGGTATTGGCTCGTCGCCGAGAACGGGTATCCGACCGACCTCCCCCTGACCGACTCCGGGGAGGTCGCCGAGAACGCCTGGGCGTTCATGCCGGTGTTCGCCTATGCGGCCAAGACGGTCGGGTTCCTGTTCGGCTCGTGGGGCGTCGGCGCTCTCGTGATCTCGTTCGTCGCCGGGTACCTCGCCTGCCTCGCCCTGCACCGCCTGCTCCGTGACCGCATCGGAAACGGCGCGGCGACCTGGGCGGTCGTCTTCTTCGCCGCCGGGCCCATCGCGGCCATGTTCCAGGTCGGCTACGCCGAGACCCTTTTCCTCCTGCTGCTGTTCCTCGCACTCGACGCGACCGCCGCGCACCGCTACTCCTGGCTCTACGTGCTCATCCCGGTGATGGCCTTCACCCGCCCCGGTGTACTCGCCTTCGCCCTCTACCTGGGGCTGCACGGGATCATGCGATGGGTTCGTCGGAAGGAGGATCCGCTGTCCGGTCGCGAGATCGCGCACATCCTCGCACTGGGTGCGCTGGCGAGCGTGACCGGCTTCGCCTGGCAGGTGATCGCCGGCATCGTCACCGGCGACCCCGGCGCGTACCTCGCCACCGAACTCGCATGGCGCCGCCACTGGATCGTCGGTGGTGTCGACGGTTTCGTCCCGTTCGAAGGCTGGGTCCAGGCAGCGCAGTTCTGGTTCGGTTTCTGGGGGCTTCCGCAGTGGTGGGGGCCGATCGCACTGGCGCTGCTGGTCGTCGGGCTCGCGGCCACGCTGCTGTATTCCCCGCAGGTCCGTGCCCTGGGCGGAGACCTGCGGCTGTGGAGCGCGAGTTACCTGCTCTACCTGCTCGCGGTGTTCTTCCCCCAGTCGAGCACCTTCCGTCTGCTCCTGCCGCTCAGCCCGATGTGGGGTGCGGTCGCCGTCCCGCGCTCACGGCGTTGGAGGCTCGGGATCCTCGCGCTGTGTCTCGTCGGTCAGTGGTTCTGGATCTACCACATGTACGCGCTCGGGAACACGTTCTGGCAGGTGCCGTGATCGTGAAGCTCGACCCAATTGTTGCTCGGTGACCTCCAGGTCCCGGTGACACCCGATAAACTCATCCCATACCACCGGAGGAAAGGGAGCCACGATGGCAGCGATGAAGCCGAGGACCGGAGACGGACCCATGGAGGCCGTGAAAGAAGGACGACTCATCATCGTGCGTGTTCCACTCGAAGGCGGCGGCCGATTGGTCGTCTCCGTGAACGACGCAGAGGCCAAGGAGCTTCACGACGTGCTGGCCGCCGTCGTGGCACCGGCCTGATCGATCTCGGATCCGCGTCCGCGGATCCGGAAGGGCGGTGGATCCTCGGATCCACCGCCCTTCGTCGATTCCGGGCTCTTCGGGAGCGATCCGTGCGGAGGGCTCAGTCGCGCTCGGGGAGGCTGATGAGCTGCAGCAGGCCTTCGGCGGCAGGGGATACGGTCGCGAGCACTGCCGACGATTCCTGCGTCTCCTGCACCAGGGAACGGTAGGCGGACGTGATCTCGTCGCGCTGGACGGGATCGGCGACGCGGCCGCCGGCGAGGACGCGGGGGACCAGTACCAGGCCGCCGGTGCGGGCGAGACGAAGCCCGTGTTCGACGTACTCGATGATGTGCTCGGGGTCGGCGTCGACCAGCACGATGTCGTAGGACGCCTCGTTCATCCGAGGCAGCACGTCGATGGCGCGTCCCGTGATGAAACGGACCCTCGTGGAGGGGACCCTCGCATCGGCGAACGCCTGACGTGCGGCTGCGAGGTGCTCGGGCTCGTTGTCGATCGTGGTGAGCACGGCGTGGGGGGCACCGCGCAGGAGCCAGAGGCCGGAGACACCGGCACCGGTGCCGATCTCGACGATCGACCGCGCACCCGTCGCGGCGGCGAGCACGGCGATCTGGGAGCCGACGACCGTGCTGACCGGCATCGCGCCCAGCTCGACCGCATGTGCCCGAGCGCGGGCGATGGAGTCCGGCTCCACGATGGACTCGCGAAGGAAACGCGCGTTCGCGTCGTGCTCGCTCATGGCCTGTTCTCCCTGCCTGCCCGGTGATTCCCTCCAGCGTATTCGCTCGTCGCGCGCGGGGACCGCAGGCGCGGCGGTAGCCTGTAGAGATGACGTTCGGGCTCACCTTCGAGAAGATGCTGCTGATCGGCCTCATCGCGGTGCTGATCATCGGTCCTGAGCGTCTTCCGCGGGCCGCCGAGAGCTTCTCCCGCATGGTCCGCAAGGCCGGCGAATACCTTCGCGACACCAAGAGTCGGATGCGCCAGGAGATGGGGCCCGAGATCGACGACGTCGACTGGCGAAAGCTCGACCCCCGTCAGTACGACCCGCGTCGGATCATCCGCGACGCCCTGTTCGAGGAGCCGCAGCCGGCGACGCCGGTACAGGCCAAGGAGACGATCGCCGAGCCCATCGCCCCCCGCGCCGCCCCGCAGGAGTTCAGCGCGACGAACCGCCCCCCGTTCGATCCCGAGGCCACCTGACCTTCAGGCGCGAAGGGGCTCTCAGGAGATCCGTGAGCGCAGGGTCGCGATGTCCGCGTCGCTGAGCAGGGCACGGGGGATGGCGGTCGCCGCGCTCGTCCCACGCACCTTGAGCAGCACCGCATCCCTGCCCACGCGCATGCTCTGGAACGTCCCGTAGGCGATCTCCGACTGTCTCCTGCCGCTGCCCAGCCTCAGCACGTCGTCTTCGAGCTGTGCCCACACCACGGTCTCGACGGGCATCGCCGTCCGCACAGCCTGGCGGGCCGACGACACCGACATCATGACGGCGAACACCGCGAGACCGATGATCAGCAGCGGCATCCAGCCCGCGCCGAACGGCGGTTCTGCGCCCGCGGGCAGGGGGGTGCTCAGATTCAGGATGCTGAGCGTCAGCGCGCCGGCGAGTGCGACCCACATGACGATGGCGGCCGGCCGGGTCAGCGAGTAGATCGCCGCATCGCGAGCCATCCGCTGCAGCAGCCCCTCGTCGATCATCAGGGAGCGGGGAGGCATCGGTCACTCTTCCTTGCGTGGTCCGCCGACGGTCATCGGCAGCGAACGGCCGGAGAGGCCGCGTCCCCGCCGGGTGAGCGCGCGAGCGAGGTCGTGGATCGCGGTGGCGGCGGCATCCGTGGCTGCTCCCGAGACGAGGGGCGCGCCGGCGTCTCCGCTCTGGCGCAGGGCAGGGCTCAGGGGGATCGAGGCCAGCAGCGGGACGACCTCGTCCGGTTCGGAGAGCGCATCGGCGACGGCTGCTCCTCCGCCCGACCCGAACAGGTCCAGCTCGGTTCCGTCGGGGAGCGTGTACGCGGCCATGTTCTCGACCACGCCGATCACCTGCTGACCGGTCTGCCGTGCCACGAGACCGCTGCGGATCGCCACGTCGGAGGCAGCGGTCTGCGGAGTCGTCACGACGAGGACCTCGGCGTGCGGGAGCAGCTGTCCGATCGAGATGGCGATGTCGCCCGTGCCGGGCGGCATGTCGATGAGGAGCACATCGAGGTCGCCGAAGAAGACGTCGGTGAGGAACTGGGACACGGTGCGATGCAGCATCGGCCCCCGCCAGGCCACGACGGACTCGCCGTCACGCAGGAACATCCCGATCGAGATCGTCTTCACGCCGTGGGCCACCGGTGGCAGCATCAGGTCGTCGATGCGGGTCGGCTGCGTCCCGGCCGGGATCCCGAGGAGGCCGGGGATGGAGAAGCCGTGCACGTCGGCATCGACGAGTCCGACCGAGAGTCCCTGGTCGGCGAGGGCGACCGCGAGGTTGGCGGTGACCGTCGACTTGCCCACTCCGCCCTTGCCGCTCGAGACGAGGACCACGCGGGTGAGGGAGTCGGGGCCGAACGGCATGTGCCGTGCCGGGCGACCGTCGCGCAGCTTCTCGGTCAGCGCCTTGCGTTCGGCGGGGGTCATCACCCCCACCTCGACGTCGACGTCCGTGATGCCGGGGACGGACGCCGCGGCCTGTCGCACGTCGGCTTCGATTCGGGCCGCGGCGGGGCAGCCCACGATCGTCAGCACGATGCCGACCTGGGCGTGGGCACCGTCGACGGAGATGTCGCGCACCATGTCGAGGTCGCCGATCGGTCGACGCAACTCCGGGTCCGTCACGGCGGAGACCGCGGTGCGGACGAGGTCGGCCTCGGTCACGATGCGGCGCCCCCCGATGCCCTGTCGTCGGTGTCCTCGAGTTCGGCGAGCAGGGTCTTCAACTCCTGGCGCAGCACGTCTCGGGTCACGGTCTGCGAGTTGCGCTCCTCGAGCGCCATGCGCAGTGCCACGATCTCGCGGGCCAGGTATTCGGTGTCGGCGAGGTTGCGCTCGGCGCGCTGGCGGTCCTGCTCGATCTGCACCCGGTCGCGGTCGTCCTGGCGGTTCTGCGCGAGCAGGATCAGCGGTGCGGCATAGGAGGCCTGCAACGAGAGCATGAGCGTCAGGGCCGTGAACCCGAGCGCGGCGTCATCGAAACGCAGATGCTCGGGCATCAGGGTGTTCCAGACGATCCAGACCACGCAGAACAGGCTGAGGATCACGAGGAACGCCGGCGTCCCCATCGCCCGCGCGACCCACTCGGTGAACCGTCCGAAGCGGTCGCGAGAGGTGGTGCGCGGGCGGGCCGTGCTGCGTCCCGGCGCGTCCAGACGCGACTCGCGGGCCATCAGCTCGTCTCCTTCGCAGCGGCGGCGATGTCGTCGCTGTCCTGTGAACGCCAGTCATCGGGGAGGAGATAGTCGAGCACGTCGTCGATGCTGATGGCGCCGACGAGCCGATGGGCTGCGTCGATCACCGGCAACGAGACGAGGTCGTAGCTCGCCAGCAGACGCGCCACCTCAGCCGCCGACGCGGTGACGGGAACGGGCTCGAGGCTGTCATCGAGGATCGCTCCGAGTCGTTCATGCGGGGGATAGCGCAGCATCCGCTGGAAGTGCACGAGCCCGAGCAGGCGACCGGTGGGCGTCTCGAACGGGGGGAGTGTCACGAACACGGCCGCGGCCAGCGCCGGGTGCAGCTCGTGGCGCCGGATCAGAGCCAGGGCCTCGGCGACGGTCGCATCGGCCGACAGGATGATGGGTTCCGGGGTCATCAGACCGCCGGCGGTGTCCGGGCCGTAGCGCAGCAGCATCCTGACGTCCTCGGCCTCCTCGGGCTCCATCAGTTCGAGGAGCTGCTCCAGGCGGTCCGGGGTGAGCTGGGCGAGCAGGTCGGCGGCATCATCCGGCTCCATCTGGTCGAGGATGTCGGCCGCGCGCTCGTCGCCGAGTCGGTCGAGGATGTGCACCTGCTCGTCCTCGGGCATCTCCTCGAGGGCATCGGCGAGGCGGTCGTCCGAGAGCTCCTCGGCGACCTCGATCATCCGCTGCTGCGGCAGATCGAGAAGAGTGTTCGCGAGGTCGGCGGCATGCAGCTCGGAGTACGACGCGACGAGCTGTTCGGCGGACTGGGATTCGCCCGGCGCGCGTTCCTCGGCGACCTCGTTCCACGCGGCGAACGTCGTGGGCCCCTTCGCGAAGGGAGAGGCGCTGGTCTTCGGCCGACGCAGGAAGAGCTGACTGATGGCCCATTCCCCGAGGCGATTGGGCTCGATCGCCACGTCCTCGATCACGGCGGTACCGCTGCCGTCGGAGAAGCTGACGCGTCTTCCGAGCAGCTCCGCGAGCACCCGCACCTCGCCGGCCCGCGGAGAGAAGCGTCGCACGTTGATGAGTCCGGTGGTGATGACCTGACCGGAGCGGATCGATGTGACGCGGCCGATCGAGAGGAACACGTGTCGTCGTCCCGGGATCTCGACCACGAGACCGATCACGCGGGGTGCCGCGGTACTTCGGTACACCACGACGACGTCCCGGACCTTGCCGAGCCGGTCGCCGACGGGATCGAAGACGGCGCACCCGGCCAGGCGCGCGGCGAAAACCCGTTGTGTGCTCACCCCTCCAGAGTAGTCGGCGGGCCCGGTCATCGGCGGGATGGCCGCGCCTCGGGCGGTCTGACGGTGCGCGTGGAAGAATAGTCGGATGAGTATGCTGAACCGCCCCGCGAACAGCTCGGAGACCGGCGAGATCGTCGCTTCCACGCGCGACTACGAGAACGCACAGAAGACCGTCTCGAAGCTGATCGCCGGGGAGGTCCCGGCACGGGACATCGCGATCGTCGGGCAGAGCGTGCGGACGGTCGAGCGCGTGACCGGCAAGCTCGGATACGCCGCGGCCGCCCGCTCCGGCGCCATCAACGGAGTCCTGATCGGCCTGTTCCTCTCCGCGATCCTCGTGCTCGGCAACCCCGAGGTCCCGATCCAGCTCTTCGTCGGCTTCGTCCTCATCGGCGTCGCGGTCGGGATGCTCCTGAGTCTCGTGACCTACGCGATCGTCCGGCGTCGTCGCGACTTCGCGAGCGTCACGCAGTTCGCGGCGGACCACTACGAGGTCACCGTCCAAGCCGCCTCGCTCGCCAAGGCTCGCGACGTTCTCGGAGCGACACGCGTCGCTCCGGTCCGGCCTCCCGTGAATCTCGACGAGCCGCCGCGATACGGAGAACGGATCACGCCTGGCGCGACGGCGCCGGCACCCGAGGAGCCCGTGATCCCCCCGCGGCCGGCAGACCCCGTTGCCGAACCGGCCGCCGATCCGGAGCCGGGTACGCCCGAGCCCGGGACGCCCGCACCGATCGAGCCCGACGCGACGCCGGGTGCAGAAGGCGCCCCGGGCGAGCGGGCGTGACGACGATCCCCGGACGTTCCTCCTGATGGTTGAGATCCAGGTCGCGCTGCCGAAGGGAACCACCGTCGTGTCGGCCGACTGGACGCGCGGCGACAACGGGGCGACGGTGATCGTCGCCCACGGTGCGGGAACGGGAAAGGACCATCCCTTCCTCACCGGGTACGTCGAGGCACTCCGCGCGATCGGCTTCTCGACACTGCGCTTCAACTTCCCGTACGTGCAGCAGGGGCGGCGGATGCCGGGGCCGGCCGCGCATGCGATCGCCACCTGGAACGCGGTCACGACGTTCGCGCGCACATCAGACCCCGCGGCGACGATCTGGGCGACGGGGAAGTCCTACGGCGGACGCATGGCATCGATGGCGGTCGCGGAGGGCTTACGGGTGGACGGACTCGTCTATCTCGGCTATCCCCTTCATCCGCCAGGACGGCCGGAGAAGCCGCGGGTCGAGCACCTGCCGGCGATCACCGTGCCACAGCTCTTCGTGGAGGGGACGAACGATCCCTTCATCCAGCCGATCTCGCAGTTCGAACAGGCTGTCGCGACCTGTCGAGAAGCCCGGATCGTCTGGATCGAGGGCGGCGGGCACACATTCGAGGTGAAGGGCCGCAAACTCCCAGCGGAGCAGATCGGTGCGTCGCTCGCCCCGATCGTGGCCGACTTCGCCCTCGGAGGTGCTGTCGCCTGACTTTCAGCCGACGAGCATCGACAGCTCGGGGTCCGCGAGCACGCGGCGGACGGTGGAGATCCCCAGCGCGCTCATCTGCGGGTTCGACTTCTCGTAGTACCACCCGAGGCCCAGCGCCTGTTGCAGGGCCCACCCGGCACCCCGCTGCCACTCGGCCTCGCCGGCGGAGACACCGTCGCGGACGAGGCGTCGTGTCGGGGCATCGAGGAGGTGCCAGGCGGCGACGAGGTCGAGCGCAGGGTCCGCAGGTCCGAAGTCCCCGCCGTCGAGCACGCCCGCCAGCCGGACCTCGTCGTCGCGCTCGATGACCAGGAGGTTGAACGGCGTGAGGTCGCGGTGGCACATCAGCGGAGCGTCGGCGGGCGGAAGCGCGCACAGGGCCGCCCAGAGCTTCGCGGTGCGTGCCACGTCGATCAGGTGTGCGCTCCGCGACAGACACTCCGAGACCCACTCATCGTGGTCGCCGAGTCTTCCGCCGCGGCCGTTCCCGTCGAACACCCGTCCGCGCACGTCGACCGAGCGCAGTGCACGGATGAGGACGACCAGATCGTGAGCGAAGGCTTCCGACGCGGCAGCACGCACGGGGCCCGGCGGCTCGCCGTCGATCCAGGACTGGACGGCCCAGGCCGAGTCGAACTCTTCCGACGCGGCAGCGATCCCGTAGGAGCGCGGGGCGGGGAACGGACTCGCTGCGGCCAACTCATCGAGCGCCGCGGCCTCACGCGCGAGAGTGGGCTCCGATGCCGCGAGGCGCGGGAAGCGGGCGACAAGGCCGTCGCCCACCCGGATGATCCTGTTGACCGTCCCGGTGGACGAGACCGGTCGCAGCTCCTCTCGGCGCAGCTCGGGGAAGCGGCGCGTGATCAGCCGTGCCGCGACCTCGGTCTCGAGCGCGAGCTCACCGTCGTGCATCCGCCGAGGTCAGCTCTGGAGCCGGGCGATCCATGCTTCGACCTCGTCGGCCGTGCGGGGGATGTCGGCCGAGAGGTTCACGGGGCCGTCCTCGGTCATCAGGATGTCGTCCTCGATCCGCACGCCGATGCCACGGAGCTCTGCGGGCACCGTCAGGTCGTCGATCTGGAAGTACAGCCCGGGCTCGATCGTGAACACCATGCCGGGTGTCAGGACGCCGTCGTAGTACATCTCGCGGCGCGCCTGGGCGCAGTCATGCACGTCGATGCCGAGGTGGTGGGAGGTGCCGTGCACCATGTACCGACGGTGCTGGCCGCCCTTGTCCGCGTCGATCGCCTCGTCAGCGGTCACCGGCAGCAGGCCCCACTCCGCGGTGCGTGCGGCGATGACCTTCATGGCGGCCGCATGCACGTCACGGAAACGGACGCCCACCCGTGCAGCGGCGAACGCGGCGTCGGCGGCCTCGCGCACGGTCTCGTACACTCGGCGCTGCACCTCGGTGAAGGTTCCCGAGACGGGCAGCGTTCGGGTGATGTCCGCCGTGTACAGGCTGTCGGCTTCGACACCGGCGTCGACGAGGATCAGATCGCCCGGGGCCACGGTGCCGTCGTTGCGGGTCCAGTGCAGGTAGCAGGCGTGCGGACCGGACGCCGCGATCGTGTCGTAGCCCTCGCCGTTGCCGTCTTCACGGGCGCGGCGGTGGAAGACACCCTCCACGACACGTTCGCCGCGGGCGTGCGCGACGGCGGACGGAAGCTCGCGGACGATGTCGTCGAAGCCGTTCGCGGTGATCTCGACGGCACGGCGCATCTCGGCGATCTCGAACTCATCCTTGATGAGGCGCAGCTCGGACACGAAACGGGTGAGGGTCTCGTCCTCGTCGAGCACGAGCTCTCCCTCCACGGCCTCGAGCTCGTGGAGATGGGCGGTCGCGATCTCCAGGTCGGCCGCGACACCGTCCAGGGACGGGCGTGGGCCGATCCAGAACTCACCGATCGTGGCGTCGGCGTAGAACTCCGTCGTGGTGCGGTCGGCGCGCTCGCGGAAGAAGAGGGTGACATCGTGCCCCGCGTCGGTCGGCGCGAAGACCAGGACCGAGTCGGGCTCGGCATCCGCGGCCCATCCCGTGAGGTGGGCGAAGGCGGAGTGGGCCCGGAAGACGTAGTCGGTGTCGTTGCTGCGCTGCTTGAGCGATCCTGCGGGGATGACGAGACGCTTCCCCGGGAAGGCAGCAGAGACCGCGGCTCGACGGACAGCGGCGTACGGTGCCTGTGCGCGCGGGGCGGGAAGGGTTTCCGGACGCTCGGCCCATCCCGTCGAGATGGTGTCGAGGAACCCCTGCGGGAAGGGCTGCTTGCGGTTCGTGTTGCTGTTCTCGACAGACGCTTCGACGGTGGCTTCTGCGATCGTGTCGCGTTCTCCGGTGCTCATCCCTCCAGTCTGTCACCTGCAGGGCGGGTTGCGGGAGTTCAGCCGGCCGGCTCCAGCTGCACGACGAGCGCACGGTGGTCGCTGCCCCCGGCATCGCCGAGGACGACCGAGCCCGTCGGTGTCCAGTTCGGCGAGGCCATCACGTGATCGATCGGCGCCCCGGCGAGGGGCGGGAGCGAGCTCGGCCAGGTTCCCGCGAGACCGTTGCCGGTGCGCGACGCGACATCGCGGCAGTATCCGATGTCACCACCGTCCACTCCGAGGGGCGCCATGTGATCGATCGTCGCATTGAAGTCTCCGGCCAGGATGAAGTCGCCCTGCGGACACTGATCGGCGATCCACTGCAGATCGCTCTGCCACTGCTCCATCTCCTCCACACGGGGAGCGACGGCATGCACGGCGACGATCGTGGGTCCGGAGCCGTCGACCGGCATCAGCACGACACTCGGCACGGAGCCCGTGTTGCTGCTGCCGTCCTTCGAGGATTCGATCACCGAGTACTCGCCGAGGTCGGGGGCCACCAGCACCGTGGTGTGCCAGGACTGGGGGCCGTTGGGGACATCGGGGCGGAACTGCACGTGGTGCACCCACATCGGATGCCCCTGCTCGCGCAACATGATCGCGATGCGCTCGCCGACGTCCTCGGTCGTCTCCGGCAGGGCCACGACATCGGCGCCCTGAGCGAGGATCTGCTGGGCGATCACCTCGGCGGACACGGCTTCGCCCGCTGTGTTCCAGGTCAGTACCCGGATGCTGCTCTCCGTCTTCTGGGGGAGCTCAGTGGTGCCGAAGCCGCGGGTCGCCCCGATGACGCCGGTCGCCCCCGCACCCAGCAGCGCGACGATGAGGACCGACGCGGCGAATCCGCGCAGAGGACGAGCGAAGAGCAGCAGGAGCGCGAGCACAGCGATCACCAGGAATCCGCCGAGGACCAGGCCGCGCGCGGACACCAGCTGCGCGAACGGATAGGTCTGCTCGAGACGGAAGAACTGCGGCCACACGACGATCGCCGTCGCGATCGCGAGCAGGACGGTGAAGAGGATCCCCAGTAGTCGAAACATCCCCTCAAGCCTAGGAGCGCCGCCTGTGAAGTCCCTGCCCCGACATCCGCTTCCGTGTGCCTCCGCGCCCACCGGCCGTCGCCCTCGGTACGCTCGGAGGATGGCCTCTCCGTCCGCCGGGTTCGCCGGTCCCGCCGACCTGCACCTGCACTCCAACCAGTCCGACGGGACGGAGGCGCCGGCCGAGGTCATCAGGCAGGCACACGCGCACGGGATCCGCACCGTGGCGCTCACTGATCACGATCGCTCCACCGGGTGGGATGAGGCCGGTGACGCCGCCGTCGCGCTCGGCATGACGTTCATCCCCGGGATGGAGCTGTCGGCGAAGCACGAGTGGCGCAGCGTGCACGTGCTCGGCTACCTCTTCGATCCCGGAGACCCGGCTCTGCGGGCCGAGACCGATCGCATCCGCGGGGATCGGATCGGGCGCGCGGAGCGGATCGTGCGCAACATCGGACGGGACTACGACCTGCACTGGGATGACGTGGTCGCGCAGACGGCTCTGGATGCGACGGTCGGGCGCCCTCACATCGCGGACGCTCTCGTGGCGAGGGGCATCGTGCGCGATCGCACGGAGGCGTTCGACGGGATCCTGCATCCGCGCGAGGGATACTACGAGCCGCACTACGCCCCGGATCCGCTGACCGCGGTGCGACTGATCACGCAAGCCGGGGGAGTGGCGATCATCGCCCACCCGGTCACCGCGGGTCGCGACCGGATGATGCCCATCCCGTACATCGAGCGGCTGATCGCGGCCGGACTCGGCGGCTTCGAGGTCGATCACCGCGAGAACACCGAAGCGGGCAAGCGGATGCTGCGCGAGCTGGCGCAGAAGCACGACCTCATCGTCACGGGGTCCAGCGACTATCACGGCAGCGGCAAGCCGAACCGTCCGGGGGAGAACACGACGTCCGACGAGATGGTCGCCCGCCTCCTGGCGCAGGGCACCGGCATCGCCCCGCGCTTCCCCTGACGGTCGGGATACTGTCGGGATACTCCCGGTGACCTGTCGACCGGGAGCGCTACATTCCGAGCATGCAACGAGCGACGTCCGTGGAACGCCGTGTCGATGCGTGGGCCCACCGCCTGCTGCTCGGCGCCCCGAAGAGCGGCTTCCGCGCCGGCCTGATCGAGTTCGCGGTGTTCGTGGTCAAGCAGGCATGGGCGTGCGTGTTCGGGGCCACGCTGTTGCTCGTGATCGTCGCGGCGCGGTTCTGGTACCCGCCGGATGCGGCGCTCGCGCGCAACGATGCCCTCACCATCGCCGCCGTGCTCATCCAGGTGGCCATGCTCGTGTTCCGCTGGGAGAGCGGACGAGAGCTGTGGGTGATCGTCCTGTTCCACCTCACCGGAACCGTGATGGAGCTGTTCAAGACCGATGTCGGCTCCTGGGCGTATGCCGTGGACGGTTTCCTGCGCATCGGCGGAGTGCCGCTGTTCAGCGGGTTCATGTATGCCGCTGTCGGCTCCTACATGGTGCGCGTCTACCGGCTCTTCGACCTCGGCTTCACGCGATACCCGCAGCGTTGGATGACGGCGATCCTCGCGATCGCGATCTACGTGAACTTCTTCGCGCACCATTGGTGGTGGGATGCGCGGTGGATCCTGCTGGCTGCGGTCATCGTGCTGTGGCTGCCGACGGTGATGCACGCGCGTATCTGGCGTCGGACGATCCGGATCCCGCTGCTCGTCGTGTTCGTCGGAGTCGCCGTCTTCATCTACCTGGCGGAGAACATCGGCACCTGGGCGGGAGCATGGGCATACCCCGATCAGGCGGCGGGATGGCAGCCGGTCTCGGCGAGCAAGCTGAGTTCGTGGTTCCTGCTCATGATCATCTCGGTCGTCCTGGTCGCGTGGGTCTATCCGCCGCAGGTTCCTGCGGCGATCCTCCACGGGGAGCGGGCGGCGTCTCTTCGCTGAGCGGCGGCGACGACGAAGGGCGCGTGCTGCGGAGTTCGTCCGCGGCACGCGCCCTTCTGAGAGGTCGAGGTGTCAGGCTCCGGTGACCGGCGCTGCGCCTGCGCCGGAACCTCCACGGCGACGACGGCGACGGCGCGCCGGCGCGGGCTTGCCGTCGTGGTGCTCCTTGCCCGCCCCGTCGTGGGTACCGGCGCCCTCGGCGCTGCGGTCTGCGGCCGGAGCGGACTGTCCTTCGCCGGTGGTGGCCCCCGACGCGCCTTCGGTGAAGGTCGAGCCGACCGGAGTCGCGCTGTTGCGACGGCGGCGACGGCGACGCGTCCCGGTCTCGTCGGTGCCTTCCGCGGCGGCGTCCGCGGCACGCGCGGGCCGACGGGTGCGCTCGGTCTTGACGGATTCGGTCTTCGGCGCCGACACCAGGCGGCCCTTCGTGCCCTGCGGGATGTCCAGGTCTTCGTACAGGTGGGGGCTCGACGAGTAGGTCTCGACAGGCTCCGGCTGACCGAACTCGAGCGCCCGGTTGATGAGGGCCCACTTGTGCAGGTCCTCCCAGTCGACGAAAGTGACGGCGATGCCGGTCTTGCCCGCACGCCCCGTGCGGCCGGCGCGGTGCAGGTACGTCTTGTCCTCGTCGGGGATGGTGTGGTTGATGACGTGCGTCACGTCGTCGACGTCGATGCCGCGGGCGGCCACGTCGGTCGCGACGAGAACGTCACGCTTGCCTGCCTTGAACGCGGCCATCGAGCGCTCGCGCTGGTCCTGCCCCATGTCGCCGTGCACGCCGCCGACGTTGAAGCCGCGGTCGTTGAGCTCGTCGACGAGGCGCTGCGCCGCGCGCTTGGTGCGGGTGAAGATCACGGTCTTGCCGCGGCCCTCGGCCTGCAGGATGCGAGCGATGATCTCGTCCTTGTCCATCGAGTGCGCGCGGTAGACGAGGTGCTTGATGTTGGCCTGGGTGAGGCCCTCGTCGGGGTCGTTGGCGCGGATGTGGATCGGGTTCGACATGAAGCGGCGGGCGAGGGCCACGATCGGGCCGGGCATGGTCGCCGAGAACAGCTGCGTGTGGCGGACGGCCGGGACCTTCTGGAAGATCTTCTCGATGTCGGCGAGGAAGCCGAGGTCGAGCATCTTGTCGGCCTCGTCGAGCACGACCTCCGTCGCGTTGGAGAGGTCGAGCAGGCGCTGGCCCGCGAGGTCGATCAGGCGGCCGGGAGTGCCGACCACGATCTGCGCGCCCGCCTTGAGCTGGTCGATCTGACCCTCGTACGCCTTGCCTCCGTAGATGGCGACGACGCTGGTGGAGCGGTTGCTGGTGAGCAGATCGATGTCTTCGTAGACCTGCACGGCGAGCTCGCGGGTGGGGACGACGATGAGTGCTTTGACGCCGTGCTCCGGGTCCTTGCCGAGGCGCTGCACGACGGGGATGCCGAACCCGAAGGTCTTTCCCGTGCCGGTCTTCGCCTGGCCGATGATGTCCTGCCCCGGAAGGCCGAGGGGGATGGTCTGCTCCTGGATCGGGAAGGCATCGATGATGCCCTTGGCCGCGAGTGCGTCGACGATGTCCTGATCGATGCCGAGATCGGCGAAAGTTGTCACTTTATTCAGATTGCCTGTCCGGCGACCCTGGGGGATCGCCACGTAAACGGATCCACGCCGTCTCTTGTGCCACAGGCGCGGGGCCCCGCTCCGACGGCGGGGACACGCCCAGCCTACCGGAGGGGTGGTGCGGACCAGGAAGGAGGGCCCGGCGCGGGTATTGTGAATCTCGTGGTGGACTCAGGAGGAAGACCTCGTGGTTAAGTGGTTCTGGCAGCGCGATGACGCGCCACGGCGAATCCTCACCCTGCGCAGCCGAGGCGAGCAGAGCGATGCGACGAGGGTCGACTTCGCTGAACTCGCCCCCGAGCTCGATCGGTTCCTCGGTCAGGCCGCGTACCTGCAGCTGGGCTACTTCGAGACGCTCACCAGGCTCATCCGGGCGACCCCCGAGCTTTCCGAGAAGGAGTCCCTGTCGCGTGCGGCCGGGGCGGCGTTGACGAAGCATCGCGGGATCGTGGAGGTCATCGCCGAGCGCGGTGGCGACCCCACGCAGGTGATGCTGCCGTTCCGCGAGAACCTCGACGCTTTCCGACGCAAGACGATCGGTGCGCGACCCCGGGAGACGCTCCTCGCCGTGTACATCACCGCCGGGATGCTCGACGACTTCTACCTCGCGCTCGCGTCGAGCTACGGCGAGACCGGTCGTCGGGTGGCGGAGATCCTCCGCGAAGACGATGCCGGCCATGAGATCGTCGCGATCATCCAGGAGACGATCGAGAGCGATGAGGAGTGGCGGTCCCTGCTGTCGATGTGGGCGCGGCGCCTCGTCGGTGACACCATCCTGGTCTGCCGTTCCGCACTGCGGCCGGAGCTGCTCCAGGTCGACGACGAGCGCGTCGAGCCGGTCTACACCGAACTCATGGGAGCCCACGCGCGGCGCATGGACGCGATGGGCCTCGCGTCCTAGGTTGCCCGTCAGATGCCGAGTGCCGCCTTGGCATCTGCATCGGACCGCTTGCGCATCCCGGTGATCGCCACCGTCACCAGCGCGGCGACGACGGGAGCACCGAGCACGCTCGCGAGCCACAGCCAGATGCTGTCCTCACCGACGCCGGCCCACTGCAGACCCGTGTAGGTGATCGCCGAGACCGCTGTCGCCACGGCGGGCGCGAGCGCCACTCCGCGCAGCTCGCGCCCGGAGATCAGGAAATGCACCGCGATGCCCAGGGCACACGCGCCGATCAGTGCGAGCAGGATGTACATCGTCTGCTCAGGCGACGAAGCCGACGCGACGCGATTCCTCGGTGCCCAGTTCGATGTAGGCGAGGTTCGCCGTGGGGACGATGTAGGAGTTGCCCTTCACATCGGCGAAGCTCACGTGCGTGGCGTTCTGCTCCAGCGCCGTGGTGACCTGGGTGCGGACCTCGTCTGCGCTCACGCCGGTGTCGAAGCTCAGTTCGCGGCCGGTGTTGATGATGCCGATGCGGATTTCCACGCGTGCTCCTTGAAGTTCGGGGACTGGCCCAACTCTACCCCGCGGGCATCGGGCGGGATCGGCACCCGGCGTCGGTTTCGCCGTGAGCGCACACGTCGGGCGGTGGCGGGTCGCGAGGGTGTCGTGTGCAGGCGCGCACGACGATGTCCCCGCGTCCGGATAGCGTGGAGGGCATGACACCGGATGCCGCGCAGCGAGCTGTGATCGCCGCCGAGCCGTTCGCCTCCGGTGTCATCATCGGGGCGCCGGGAACAGGAAAGACGCGAACGCTCGTCGACCGCGTCGTGCACCTGCTCGATGCGGCCGATCTGCGACCCGAGCAGGTGCTGGCACTCACGCCGAGCCGCCAGGCCGCGACCGCACTGCGTGACCGGATCGGTGTCCGCATCGGGCAGGCGACCCCGGGGCCGTTGGCGCGATCGCTCGGCTCCTTCGCCTTCCAGCTGGTCCGGGGGGCGATGGTGCGCGAGGGAGCGGAGCCGCCTGCGCTGCTCACCGGAGCCGACCAGGACCGCATCATCGCGGATCTGCTCGCCGGTGACGCCGAAGACGGTCGCATCCCCTGGCCGGACGCGCTCAGCGGCTCGGTGCGCGCGTCGAAGGGATTCCGTTCGGAGCTCCGCGCGTTCCTCGCGGAGTGCACCGAGATCGGGGCCCGGCCGGACGAGCTCCGCGCCTCGGGGAACGATGTGTGGGTGGCAGCCGCGGAGTTCCTCGTCGAGTACCGGACGGTACTCGACTCTCTGCGTTCCGCGCACCGCGACGCCGCGGACCTGCTCAGCGAGGCAGCTGCCATCCTGCGCTCGGCCGAGGCGGCGACGCTCGGCCCGCTCGCGCCGTTGCGCGTCGTGCTGATCGATGACGCACAGGAGCTCACCCGCGGAGGGATCGATGTCGTCAGAGCGCTGCGGGGGCGGGGCATCGCGGTGCTGGCGTTCGGCGATCCCGATATCTCATCCGGGTCGTTCCGTGGCGCGAGCCCGGAGCTCTTCGCGCAGCTCGCCGGTGCCGTCGGCGAGGTGCATGTGCTCGACGGCGCGCACCGGCAGCATCCGGCGCTCACCGCCTTGACTCGCACCGTCACACAGGCGATCGGAGTCTCCGGACGCGTCGAGCATCGTCGGGCGCCAGTGCCCGTCGACCCGGAGGAGGTCGATGCGCATGTGTCGACCTTCGTCGCCCCGTCTCCCTACGAAGAGCTGGACCGCATCGCCGGTGTGATGCGCGACTGGCATCTGTCCGAGGGAATCCGCTGGGATCGGATGGCCGTCATCGCTCACGACACGCGTCAGGTGACCACGCTGGAGACCGAGCTCGCGGCCAGGGAGGTCCCCACGCGCGCCGCCGGTGTGCAGCGTCCGCTCGGGAGCGAAGGGATCGTGCGTGACATCGTCGGCATCGTGCGCCTCGCGTTGACGCCGGTCGAGGAGCGCACCCCGGAGGCGCTGGAGGAGGCGCTGCGCACCCCGTTCGGGGGGATGGACGCGATCGGGCTCCGCCGTCTCCGCGCCCGCCTCCGGCACATCGAACTCGCACAGGGCGGGTCGACGCCTGCGCGCGAGCTGCTGCGCCAGGCGATGGCGAACCCCAGCCACCTGACGCTCATCGACTCGCCGGAATCCCGCTCTGCCGAGCGCTTCGCGGAGACGATCGAGGCGGTGGCGCGTGCCGCCGACCAGGGCGAGACGATCCACGATCTGCTGTGGCGGGTGTGGGAGCAGGCTCGTGCCGTCGACGGTCGGCGTCTGCAGGTGGCGTGGCGCGAGATCTCCCTGCTGCCCACCGGAGCGGAGACGGCCCGTTCGCTCGACGCGCTCGTCTCGCTCTTCGACGCGGCGAAGCGCTTCGTCGAGCGCACTCCGAACGAGAAGTCCGAGGCCTTCGTGCGCGACGTCCTCGACAGCGAGGTCCCCGAGGATTCCCTGTCGACCCCGGACCGTCCTGGCAAGGTCACGCTGCTGACTCCGGCCACGGCGCTCGGCACGGAGTTCGACGCCGTCGTCGTCGCCGGGGTGCAGGACGGCGTCTGGCCCAACGTCCGTCTCCGCGGCGGTCTGCTGCAGACCTGGCGTCTGGCCGATGCGCTCGAAGCCGCTCGCACCGGCGTGAGCATCGAACCGCCCGGGGTGCTGGACCGCCGGCGGGCAGCGTTGCATGACGAGCTCCGCCTGTTCGTGCGAGCCGTATCGCGGGCACGGAAGCGACTCCTGATCACCGCGGTCGATGACGACGACCTCACCCCGAGCCCGTTCTTCGCCTTCCTGCCCGCCCCGCACCCGCCGGAGCGCCACGCATCGGCCGAGCATCCGCTCACTTTGCGGGGGCTGGTCGCCCGGTACCGACGGACGCTGACCACGGCGCACTCGGATTCGCTCAGACGTGACGCGGCAGGCCAGCTCGCCGTCCTCGCCCGAGAAGGCGTGCCGGGCGCCGACCCCGCCGAGTGGTACGGCGTCACGGCCCCTTCCACGCAGGCGCCACTGCGCGATCTCGCCGTCGACGGCGCGCGGGTCTCGCCCTCGAAGATGGAGTCCTTCGAGGAGTGCGGACTCAACTGGGTCGTCTCGGCTCTCGGCGGAGACACGGTGATGCCGCCGACGGCGGGGATCGGCACGATCGTGCACGAGGCGATGGAGCGGGTGCCCGACGGCGATGTCGAGCAGATGCGTGCGATCGTCGCGGAGCGTTGGCCGGAACTCGACTTCGAGACCGAGTGGATCGGCCGCAAGGAGCGTCGACGCGCCGATCTGCTCGTCGGGCGCCTGCACACGTATCTCGGCGAGGTGCGCCGCGAAGGCGGGCGTGTCCTCGGCAGCGAGGTGGAGTTCCGTTTCGCCGTCGACGTGGTGGCTGAGGGCGATGCGCACGCGGTGCCCGCCGTGCATCCCGTCGGGGAGGACCGCGCGAACCAGGCGATCATCCACGGGTACATCGATCGCGTCGAGGCGTATCCGCCGGATGCGGGCGAGCACGGCGCCGCACGCGGACGCGGCTGGGAACGGATGTCTGGCGGCCCGGACGGCCGCATCGTGGTGGTCGATCTGAAGACCGGGAAGAACGACCCCGAGTCAGATCCCGGTGTGCGCGAGCACGCGCAGCTCGCGGCCTATCAGGTCGCCGTCCAGCAGGGCCTGGTGGAAGACGCTCCACCGGGTTCGTTGGCCGGGGCGCGTCTCGTGATCGTCTCCAAGACGCTTGCCAAGAGCGAGTACCGCATCGCGCATCAGCACACGCTCAGCGACGAATCGCGGGCGGCCTTCCTGCGTCGCGTCTCGGATGCCGCCCGCGGCATGTCGGCGTCGAGCTTCACGGCGCAGGTCGAGTCGCACTGCGCCGACACCCAGCGCCGCGTGCATCCGTGCCGCATCCACACCGTCCCGGCGGTGAGCGCATGACCGGGTGGAGCGGCGGCGAGGGGATCTCTGCGACCGACATCGCGGCCGCGCTCGGACAGCCTCCGCCCACACCCGCGCAGCAGCGGGTGATCGAGGCGCCCCCGGAGCCGGCGCTCGTCGTCGCTGGAGCCGGCAGCGGCAAGACCGAGACCATGTCCGGGCGAGTGGTGTGGCTCGTCGCGAACGGACACGTACGACGTGACGAGATCCTCGGGCTCACCTTCACCCGCAAGGCCGCGGGAGAACTCGCCGAACGGATAGGCCACCGCTTGGCGGTCATCGACGAGTACGGCCACCGAGGCCTGCTGCCCCATCTGGCGCAGATCGTGGCCGACGGCTCCCTTCGCCGGGTCGAGGAGTCCGCCGAGGGGCGGCAGCGCGAGGTGGTGCGCAGGCATGTCCTCGACGAGCTCGCCGCTCATCACGGCACCGGGTGGGACCCTGCGATTCCCCGCGCGGCGGAAGACGTGATGATCCGTCCGCGGGTGTCGACCTACAACGCCTTCGCCGACGGGATCGTCCGCGAACATGCTGCGCGCATCGGCCGTGATCCCGACGTGGCCATGCTCAGCCAGGCCGCCTCCTGGATGCTGGCCCGTGAGGTCGTGCTCCGCAGCGATCTTCCTGAGCTGGAGAACATCGACTTCGCGCTCGGCACGATCATCGACGCGGTCCAGCGCCTCGCCGGCGACGCCCTCGACCATCGAGTCGACCTGGAGGTGGCAGAACGGATCGCGCGGGACCAGGCACTCGCCTTCGCGGCCTACCGGGGCAATGCCGACGTGGAGAAGGCGGCCGTGAACCTGCTCAGCCTGCCGACGCTCTCCCGTCTGGTGCGTGACTACATGGCCGAGAAGGAGCGCCGCGGCGTGCTCGACTTCGCCGATCAGGTGGGTGGTGCATATGACATCGTCGAGTCCGCGCCCGACGTGCGCGACGAGCTTCGGGAGCAGCATCGTGTCGTGCTGCTCGACGAGTACCAGGACACGTCGGTCATCCAGACCCGCTTCCTCGCCGAACTCTTCCGGGACTCCGCGGTGATGGCGGTCGGCGATCCCCACCAGTCCATCTACGGCTGGCGCGGTGCGAGCGCCGATAACCTCTACGCCTTCTCGCGGACGTTCTCGGGCACCGGAACGGCGCAGACCTACAGCCTCATGACGAGCTGGCGCAACGACCGCGGCATCCTCGGCATCGCCAACCGTGTGCTCGAGCCCCTGCAGCGGCCGGGACTCGACGTGCCGCCCCTCGAGCCTCGTCCCGGAGCGGGGGACGGCTCGGTGTCCGTCGAGTACGCGTTCACGGTCGATGACGAGGCCTCTGCCGTCGCGGATTGGTTCGCCGCGCGGAGGGAGGAGCATGAGGCGCGCGGGGTCGGCGCTGCGCAGAGTCTGCGTCCGCACACCGGTGCGATCCTGTTCCGGTCGAAGCGTCACATGCAGACTTTCGCGGCTGCACTCGCCGCGCGGGGCATCCCGCACCGCATCCTCGGCCTGGGCGGGCTGCTCGCGACTCCCGAGGTGGTCGATGTCGTCTCGACACTCCGGGTCGTGCACGACCCCACGGCGGGGTCCGCCCTGATCCGCCTCCTCACGGGACCCCGCTTCGGGGTGGGGGTCGCCGACATGGCCGCCCTCTACGACCTCGGTCGCGCGCTCTCGGAGCGAGACACCGCGTTGGCACCGCTGCCGGAAGAGGTGCGCGCGCGGTTGCGTTCCTCGCGCGGTGCCGATGAGGCGGTGTCCATCGTCGACGCGGTCGACGTGGTGCGCGCGGTGCGTGATGACTACCGTCTGCTCGAGACGATCAGCCCGGACGGACGTGCACGCGTCCGTGCCGCGGGGGAGATGCTGGAACGGCTCCGGCGGGCGGCGTCGCAACCGATCCCGGAACTGATCCGTCTCATCGAACTCGAGCTCCGACTCGACATCGAACTGGCCGCCAACGAGACACGAGGCCCGGCCCGGATCGCCGCCACGCAACTGCGGGCGTTCACGGACGAGGTGCGGGCCTTCCTCGCGGCCGACGAGCGAGGGAGCATCGGGAGCCTGTTGGCGTGGCTCGACAAGGCCGAGAGCACCGACGAGCTGATGCCGCGCCCTGAGCCTCCGGAGCCGGGTGTCGTGCAGCTGCTGACCATCCACGGCTCGAAAGGCCTGGAATGGGATGCGGTCGCCGTCGTGCGTCTCGTGGTCGACGAGCTCCCCAGCCGTGTCTCCGACACTTCGGGGTGGTTCGGCTTCGGTGTGGTTCCGTTCGCCCTCCGCGGTGATCGGGATGCGCTCCCTCGCTTCGAGTGGGACCCCGTCGAGGCGATGGGGGAGGAGACCGATCCGCAGAAGAGGCAGAAGCTCGCACAGGCCTCATTGTCAGGCGGCGCGACGAAGGCGAATCCGCTGGGCGGCGCGCTCAAGCGCTTCAAGGACGCGTACCGGGCGTATCAGCAGCAGGAGGAGCGGCGTCTCGCCTACGTCGCGGTGACACGTGCGCGGACCGATCTCCTGCTCAGCGGCGCACATTGGGCGGGCCAGAAGGCGCCACGGACGCCGAGCCCGTACCTGGTCGAGGCGATGGAAGTGGTGGGAGTCGAGCCGATCGCCCCGGTGGATCCCGACGACAACCCTTACGACGGTCCCGGATCGACGCTGCATTGGCCGCTCGACCCGCTGGGTGCCCGGCGCGCGACCGTCTCGGCGGCAGCGAGCGCCGTCGACGAGGCGGTCCGTGTCGGTGTCGCCGAGCCGTCGATCGAGCTCACGCGATTGCTGGCCGAACGTGCCGCCCGGCAACGCGGGAACGATGCCGAGGCCCCGACCCGTGTGCCGGCATCGCGGTTCAAGGACTACGTGACGGATTTCTCCGGCACGCTGTCGTCGATCGTCCGGCCGATGCCGGAGAGACCGTACCGACAGACCCGCCTCGGCACCCTCTTCCATGCGTGGGTGGAACAGAGATCCGAACTCGTCGGCGTCGGCACGCGTGTGGACGAGGCGCTTTGGGAGGTGGACGAAGACGACGTCGCCCCGGATCCCGCGGTCGGAGCGACGGCGGGATCCGACGCGCCGGGGGCATCGGCGGATGCCGCTGATCTCGCGGTCCTCCAGGCGACGTTCGAGCGCAGTGAGTGGGGCCCGCTGCAGCCGATCGCGGTGGAGATCGAGATCGACTTCGCCCTCGGCGCCGGGTTGCCGGACGTCGATGCGGGATCGGCGCACATCGTCATCTGCAAGCTCGATGCCGTGTACCGGCGTGCCGATCGCGGTGACCGCATCGAGATCGTCGACTGGAAGACGGGCAGGGCTCCGCGTACGGCGAAGGAGCGCGACGAGCGGATGCTGCAGCTCGCGCTCTATCGACTCGCATACCACCGACGGTACGACGTGCCGCTGGAGGCGATCGATGTCGCGCTGTACTACGTGGCGGACGACCTGATCATCCGCGGCGACCGGGTCTACTCCGAGGAAGAGCTCTTCCAGCGCTGGAGCGCCGCGCGCGCCGCCCGCTGAGCCTCGTCCGAGTCGTTCTCGTCGAAATCGCCGTACTCGTCGTCGGATCGCGGGGGACGCGGGTGGGAGTCCTCGCGCGCGCCGGCCGGACCGCTCGTCCCGGCGAACAGGCTCGCGACCCCGGAGAGATCTTCGGTCTCGATATCCAGCATCCCGGCACGACGGTCGGCGTCGTCGACGCGCTCGCCGGGCACGGTCGCGGTCGGTTCGGCGGAGGACGCGGTCACCGTGTCTTCCCCGTCCGCCGAGTCCGCCGAGTCCGCCCACAGCTCCTCGGGGTTGTACGCATCGGTGTGCATCGACGTGTCGACCTCGGCGACGGCGTCCTTCGGCACGCGGTCGAGAGCATCGAGTGCGGAGTCGACGCCGACACCTCGGGCGTCGATGATGGCGAGGTCGTCGGTGCGCAGTCCCTCGGCGAGTGCCTCCAGCAGGGACGCCGCATCGTCGACGATGTCGGGCCGATGCATCGCGTCGCCGTGCACGAGCCAGCGGGCGAACTCCAGCTCGGCGAGAAGGCGGGCGCGCACCTCGAGGCCGGCGTCCGGCGCCCGGTCGATCGCGCGAGAATACGCGCGCTGGACGTCTTCGGCGGCGTCCGGTGCAGCGGACAACCAGGAGAGGTCGAGGGCAGGGTCTCCTACCGAGAGGCCGTGCCAGCCGACCACGCCGACCACCTCGGGGCCGCGCTCGGGGTGATCGTCGAACAGGAAGGAGGTCGCCTGCACGCCGCCCAGGACGACGGTGGATTCGAAGCGCCACAGCTCATCGTCGGCCACGGCGTCACGCCACCGCACGGTGAGGCGCGCGGGGACGCGGCCGGTGGCGGCCGCGGTGTCGACCAGGCGCTCCAGCTCTGCGCGGCTCTCCTCGGCGCTGCGCGTGGCGAGACCGGCACCGCGCACGACCGAGGTGGGTAGACCATGGACGGCGGCGATCGAGGCGCCCATGGACTCCGCGGCGCCGCGACCGGCGGGCACCATGGCCGCCTCGATCTGGAATCCGGGGAGGAGTTCGGTGACGAGAGCACGTCCTTCGCCGAGCCGAGTCTCGCCGATGTAGGCCGGGGCACGGAAGGGGAGCATGGCGCGTGCCCCGTCGGTCAGCGCGCGCAGGGCGAGCGCTTCGGCAGCCAGTTCCCGCGCTGTCTCGTCATCGTCGGCGACGCGGATCGCGAGCTCACGGCCGTCGGTGAGAGTGGCGATCGCCGAGTCGAACCGTCCATCGCCATCGGCGCTCAGACGGCGCGCCCCCGTGACCTCCGCCCCGGGCAGTGCAGCGGTCACTGCCGCGGCTAGAGTGAAAGGAGAGCGTCCCATGCCCCCAGGGTAGGTCGGCTCAGGGGCGGTCCCGCCTCCGCCACGCCCGTGAAAGAGGGAGTCGATGACCAGTCAGCGCCCGTCTCTCGACCGTGCAGCCGAACTCCGCGATGAGGCGGACGTCCTCGAACGCCTCCGAGAAGACCCCGCCACCCGCGTGATCGTCGTCCGTGAAGGGCGCGTCCGGGTGGTCGATTCGACGTTGCTGCGGGTTCCTCCCTCGGCCGTCGTCGAAGCCACCTGGGCTCTGCTCGGACGGGATTCCGACGGTGCAGTGGTGCTCCTCGCCGCAGCCCCTCCGGAGACCGATTCCCTCGACGCGGCGCCGGATGAGATCTGGCTCGGGCTGCGCGACCTCGGCGGCCGTATCGACGATCAGGAGTCGGAACTCCTCATCGGCGCCATCGCCCTCGCCGGCTGGCTCCGCGATGCGCCGTTCTGCCCGACATGCGGGGGTGGGACGGAGCTGCGGCAGGCGGGATGGTCACGACGGTGCCTGGTGTGCGCTCGCGAGCACTTCCCCCGCACCGACCCGGCGGTGATCGTCGCGGTCGAGAGCCGTGACGGCGAGCGGCTGCTGCTCGGAGCGAACGCGAACTGGGGCGGTCGCATGTACTCCTGTTTCGCCGGGTTCACCGAGGCAGGGGAGTCGCTCGAGTCGACCGTGCACCGGGAGATCGAGGAGGAGTCGGGCGTGCGGCTGTCGTCGCTGCGGTATGTCTCCTCGCAGGCCTGGCCGTTCCCGCGTTCCCTCATGGTCGGCTTCCGGGCCGTCGTGGACGAGGAGTCCGCTGCGCTCGCCGATGGTGAGGAGATCATCGACGTGCGCTGGTTCTCCCGTGCGGAGATCGGCTCCGCGCTGGCAGGGCGGGGGCCGGTGGGCCTTCCCGGGCCCGCGTCGATCGCCCGCGCGTTGATCGTCGACTGGTACGAGGAGCGCGCGTGAGCGCACTCGATGCCCTCGACGAGCGGCAGCGAGCGGCAGCATCGGTCCTGCGCGGACCCGTGGCCGTGCTCGCGGGCGCAGGCACGGGGAAGACGCGCGTCATCACGCATCGCATCGCCCACGGCGTCGATACCGGGGCCTATTCGCCCTCCCGCGTCATGGCGGTCACGTTCACGGCCAAGGCCGCCGGCGAGCTGAGGGGGCGTCTGCGGGCGCTCGGCGTCGAGGGAGTCGCCGCTCGGACGTTTCACGCGACCGCGCTCGCGCAACTGAATTTCTTCTGGCCGACGCTCGCGGGTTCGCCCGCTCCGTCGATCATCGACAACAAGGTACGGATGCTGGGGCAGGCGGCCGATGCGATCCGGTTGCGGCCCAGCACCGCGACTCTCCGCGACATCGCCTCCGAGATCGAGTGGCGCAAGGTCTCGATGCTCTCGATCGACCAGTATGCGGCGCTCGACCGTCCGATCAGCGGAGTGGACACCGGTCAGCTCATCGAACTGATGCGCGGGTACGAGGCATTGAAGGACGACCGCCGTCAGCTCGATTTCGAAGACGTGCTCCTCGCCTGCGCGGGGATGCTGGAGACGGAGCCACGGGTCGCCGCATCCGTCCACGAGCAGTACCGGCACTTCACGGTCGACGAGTTCCAAGACGTCTCACCGCTGCAGAACCGGCTGCTCGAACTCTGGCTGGGAGATCGGCACGACATCTGTGTGGTCGGAGACGCCAGCCAGACGATCTATTCCTTCGCCGGCGCCGACCAGCGCTTCCTGCTCGAGTTCGAGCGTCGTCACCCCGACGCCACGGTGGTGCGGTTGGAGACGAACTATCGTTCCCAGGCGCCGATCCTGACCGTGGCGAACGCGCTGATGCACGGACGTCCCGGTGCGCTCGAGCTCGTGCCCGCGCGCGAGCAGTTCACGGCCGATGCACCCACCGTGACCGCGTACGACTCCGAGAGCGAGGAGGCCGCGGGGATAGCGGCCTCGATCTCGGCTCAGCTCGCCGCAGGGGCATCGCCCTCGGAGATCGCGGTCCTCTACCGCGCGCACGCCCAGTCCGCGGTCCTGCAGCAGGCGCTCGCGGCCGAGGGCATCGCGGCGACGGTGCTGGGGGGTACTCGCTTCTTCGCGATGCCAGAGGTGCGTCAGGCCATCCTGGCGCTGCGGGCGGCGGCCGTGGCTCCCTCCGAGCACGGGTTCCTCCCCGCGGTCCAGCGGGTCCTGCGCGAGCTCGGACTCACGGAGGAGCCGCCGGCTGCGGGCGGTGCGCAGCGGGGTGGATGGGAGGCGCGTCGTGCCATCCTGCGCCTCGCGGAGGATGCCGGTCCCGAGGCCGATCTGCGCAGCTTCAGCGACGCGCTCATGGCCCGCGCGAAAGACCAGCATGAGCCCACGATGCGCACGGTGACCCTATCGACCCTGCATGCGGCGAAGGGCCTCGAGTGGCCCCACGTGCACCTCGCCGGGTGGGCCGAGGGGTCGTTGCCGATCTCCTACGCGACGAGCTTCGAATCGGTCGATGAGGAGCGGCGCCTGGCCTACGTCGGTGTCACGCGCGCCGCGAGGACCCTGTCGCTGTCGTGGGCGAGAACGGCGGGGCGGGGAGAGCGGTCTCCGTCGAGGTTCCTCGCTGAGATGGGGACCACGGCTCGCGGCACCGGCATTCTTCGTGAAACCTCACCGAATGCCACCCGATCGAGCCGTCGGCGCTGACCTGCGCGATGCGGCTCTCCGAAGCCGGATGTTCACCCAGGAGCACTGCGGCGATCCGTCCGGCCTCGGCGACCTGCACCGCGCGGATCGGCCCGGGATCGCGACCGATCAGCTGTGCGTGCAGCAGGGGCCAGGCCGGGTCGAGATCCGTGGCCTGTGCGTCCCGGCAGGCGAGGCACGCGGACGCTCCGGGGATGACGAGGGGGCCGACCGTCACGCGTCCCGGTTCGAACGACACGGGAAGGTGCGGGACGTCGTCACGGAGGAAGCGGGCGAACGGCAGAGCGGCGGCGGCGCCTCGCACGAGCACGACGGCGACAGCGGGTGGCTGAGCAGGATCGACGAGGGTGATGCCCTCGTCCACGAGCGACTCCCGCACGCGGTATTCGCACCTGCCGTCGGAGATGCCGATGCTCTCGACCCAGGCGGCACGGGCCGCGGCTGGCTCATCGACCAGGAGCGGTTCCACCCGGGCGAGCAGGGCGCGAGCCTCTTCGCGCGGGGCGCCGGCGGCATGGGCGATCACGTCGAACGATCCCCGGCGGAAGGACGAGCGCAAGCGGCTGAGGAGGCGCTCCACCCAGGGGGCGACAGCATCGAAGCTCAGGGCACTGTCGTAGCCGAGCTGGAGCGTGCATTCGTCGCGCCACAGCAGTGGCGCGTTCGGGTCCACGCGCGTGAGGATCGGGGGAGTGAGCGGCATCCCTCCGATTCTGGAGGGGGCACGCGCACGGCGGACGCCACTCCGCCGCTTCGGTGGAGAACTTCCCGTAATTCGCACGACGGGGGAGGAGAAGTGCAGCTTCCCCGTTCCGTCCGCGACGCGTCGGTCAGACGGGTCGGTCGCCTTCCGGGGCAGCGTCGTCGTCGCCATCTTCGGGCTTGTCCTCCGCGAAGTCGTCGCCGTCGAGCAGCCGCGCCAGCGCCTCGTCGAACTCGTCGGCGACCGGCTGCTCACCGCGCTCTGCGGCCTGCAGTCGCGCCACGAGCGCCCGGGGGTCGTCGATGTCGTCGGCGGTCGGCATCAGGTCGGGGTAGTCCCACAGCGAGTCCCGTGCACCGATACCCACGGCGTCCGTCACGGCCTGCCACATCGCCGACGCCTCCCGCATCCGCCGCGGACGAAGCTTGAGCCCGACGAGTGCGCCGAGCGCGTCCTCCGCGGGGCCGCCCACCGCGCGCCTCCGGCGGGCTGCTTCCGCGATGCGCGCACCGTCGGGGAGCCGCGAGGTCGCCTGTGCGGTCACCACGTCCACCCACCCGTCGATCGTCGCGATGAGGTTTTCCAGCCGGGTCAGCGCCTCGCGCTGGGCTTCGCTCTGCACAGGGAGCAGTGCGCCACCCTCGATGGCCGCTCGCAACTCCTCCGGGTCGGAGGGGTCGAGCCGGCTCGCGACGTCTTCCAGAGCATCCACGTCGACCGTGACGCCGCGGGCGAAGTCCGTGATCTGCGCCATCACGTGCAGGTGCAGCCATTTCGCGTGCCGGTAGAGACGCGCGTACGCGAGCTCCCGGGTGGCGAGGTAAAGGGCGATCTGGTCTTCCGGGATCTCGAGGCCCTCGCCGAAAGCGGTGAGGTTCTGCGGGATCACGGCCGCCGTGCCGGCGGGGAGCACAGGGATTCCCACGTCGCCACCGGAGACGACCTCGAGCGAGAGGTTCCCGAGTACCTGCCCGAACTGCGCCGCGAACACGGATCCGCCCAGACCCCGCATCAGCTTTCCGGCGCCCTGGACGACGCCGCGCATCTCCTCGGGGACCTGGGTGTCCAGTGCGGAGGTCAGTGCATCGGCGATGCTGGTCGACACCGGATCGGCGATCTCCTTCCACACCGGAAGGGTCTTCTCGACCCACTCGCCGCGCGTCATCGCGATCGGGGATTCGGCGAGCTCCGAGATCGTGGTCGCCTCGCCCAGCCAGAGGTTGGCGAGAGAGAAGGAATCGGCGAGTGAGGTGCGTGATCCGTCGCTGATGCCCTGCCCGTCGCGGTTGGCGATGAACAGGGCCTGACGCAGGGCGTTCTCCCAGGGGTCGCCGCCGAACGCGCCCTGGAGCTGCGACATGATCGTCTGCATCATCGCGGGGTCGAGGCTGAAGCCGTCCATTCCTTCGAACGCGCCGCGCAGTGCCTCGGGGTCGATGTCGCCACCGCCCTGGTTCGCGAGCATCCGTCGGAGGAACTCCTGGAAGTCCTCGGGGGTCGGGTCGTTGTCTGCCATGTCGCTCGCCTCTCAGCACATCTCTTGCCGTGGCATCTACGCTAGTCACAGGTTTCTGCGCGCGACCCCGATGCGGGCAGATCGGTGTACGCCGCTCGCGAACGACGGAGGAATGCTGTGGATCGAACGCGGTCTGGAAAGCCTGGACTCGGAGTCTGGGCGCTGATCGTCGCGCTCGTCGCCCTCGTCGTACTGACGTTCCTGCCGTCGCCCTATGTGATCCAAAGGCCCGGTCCGGTCTACGACACGCTCGGCACCGCGACCGACAAGGACGGCGACGAGGTTCCGCTGATCAAGGTCGACGGCGCCGAGACGTTCGAGACGGCCGGCACGCTCGATCTGACCACCGTGCAGGTCGTGGGGAACCGTGAGCGAACCCCGAGCTGGTTCGAGCTGGCCCTGGCCTGGATGGACTCCTCGCGCGCCGTCGTGCCGCTGGACTCCGTCTTCCCTGAAGGCGTGACGACCGAGCAGCGCGACGAGCGCAACGCCACGCTGATGATCGACTCACAGCACGAGGCCACCGCAGCCGCGTTGAACGAGCTCGGGTACGACACCGGCGCGCAGGTCGTGGTGGTCGACGCCGTCCCCGACTCGCCGGCACAGGGCGTGCTCGAGGCCGACGACGTGATCACCGCGATCGACGGCGCACCAGTGGCCTCGGCGACGCAGCTGCGAGAGGCGATCCAGGTGGCGGCGGGCGACCCCGTGACGCTCACCGTGCTGCGTGATGACGAGGAGCAGACGGTCGAGGTGACACCGGTGGAGCACGTGGAGGGCGGGGTCACGACCTGGCTCATCGGCGTCACGCTCCGCACGGACTACGACTTCGAGATCGATGTCACCATCCAGTTGGACAACGTCGGCGGGCCCAGTGCAGGGATGATGTTCGCGCTGGGGATCATCGACACCCTCACCGAGGGGGAGCTCAACGGTGGGGAGAATATCGCCGGTACCGGGACCATCGATGCCGCGGGCACCGTCGGTCCGATCGGCGGGATCCGGCAGAAGCTGTACGGTGCGCGCGACGCCGGCGCGGAGTTCTTCCTCGCGCCCGCGGCGAACTGCGACGAGGTCGTCGGGCACGTCCCGGACGGACTCCAGGTGATCCGCACCGCGACGCTCGACGAGTCGCTCGCCGCGCTCGAGGTGATCGCCGACGACGGCGACGTCGCCGCGCTGCCGACGTGCGAGACCGCCGGCAGCTGATCCCCGACCGGGCACCGTGACCTCGCCGTGACCGGGATGACAGCCTGCGCACAGTGAGCGATGCCTAGGATGGAGGGGTGACCTCGACCTCAGCTCCGACTCCGGCCACGCCTCGAACGTCCCGACGTATTCTCGGCATCTCTCTGGTGATCATCGCCGCCCTGATCGCGGTGTTCTTCGTGTTCGCCTCCCTCTACACCGAATTCCTCTGGTTCGACCAGCTGGGCTTCACCGGTGTCCTCACCACGCAGTGGATCGCCACGGCGGTGATGTTCGTGGTGGGCTTCCTCGGAATGGCGGTGCCGCTGTTCGTCGCCATCCAGCTCGCGTACCGGCTGCGCCCGGTGTACGTGCGGCTCAGCTCTCAGCTGGACCGCTACCAGGAGGTCATCGAGCCGCTGCGTCGACTCGCGATGTGGGGCATGCCGATCTTCTTCGGGCTCTTCGCCGGATTCGCCGCCGCGGGGCAGTGGAAGACGGTGTGGCTCTGGGCCAACGGTGTCGCCACGTCCAGTGTCGACCCGCAGTTCGGCATCGACACCGGGTTCTACATGTTCGCGATGCCGTTCTACTCGATCCTGCTCGCGTTCGTGTCGGCGGTCCTGCTCCTCGCGCTGCTGGTCACCGCGCTCGTCTCCTACCTGTACGGATCGGTTCGTGTGGGCCAGGGAGAGCTGCGCATCTCCAAGCCTGCGCGTATCCAGCTCGCGGTCATCGCGGGTCTCTACCTGCTCGTGCAGGCGGCGAGCCTGTGGCTCGACCAGTACAAGACCCTCGTCGAGCCCGACGACCGCATCACGGGTGCGGCGTACACGGGTGTCAACGCGACGATCCCGGGCCTCGCGATCCTCGCCATCATCGCCGCCGTCGTGGCGATCCTGTTCTTCGTCACCGCGGTCATCGGCCGCTGGCGCTTCCCGCTCGCGGCCACGGCGCTCCTGATCGTCGCCGCGCTCGTCGTCGGGGTCGGCTACCCCTGGGTGGTCACCACCTTCCAGGTGAAGCCGAACCAGAACGCCTACCAGGCGGAGTACTACCAGCGGAACATCGACGGCACGAAGGAGGCCTACGGCGTCGCAGACCTCGAGACCACGCCGTTCGCCGCCAAGACGGACGCCGAGGCCGGTCAGCTGCGCGCCGATGCCGAGACCACGGCGTCGACCCGCATCATGGACCCCAAGGTCATCCCGCCCACGGTGCGTCAGCTCGAGCAGTACCGCGGCTACTACCAGTTCCAGACGACCATGGACGTCGACCGCTACGAGATCGACGGCCAGATGCAGGACACCGTGGTGTCCGTGCGTGACCTCGACATGTCCGGTCTCGGCGACGGCGACAACTGGAACAACCGTGTGGCGGTCTACACGCACGGCTACGGTCTCGTGGCCGCCGCGGGCAACCAGCGGACCTCGGACGGCGAGCCGGTGTTCCTCGAGCGCGGCATCCCGTCCTCCGGGTTCCTGACGGACCGGGAGAACTTCGAGCCTCGCGTCTACTTCGGCGAGAAGTCGCCCGAGTACTCGATCGTCGGAGCGCCCGAAGGCGCCGAGCCGGCCGAGATCGACTACCCGCGGGGCAAGGACGGCTCCAGCGAGACCAAGACGACGTTCTCCGGGGACGGCGGACCCAAGATCGGCGACACGTTCACGAAGCTGCTGTACGCGCTGAAGTTCCAGTCCGAGCAGATCCTGTTCTCGAACCTCGTGAACGAGGAGTCGCAGATCCTCTACGACCGCGATCCGACGACCCGTGTGCAGAAGGTCGCGCCCTACCTCGAGCTCGACAGCGATCCGTACCCGAGTGTGGTGGACGGTCGTATCGTCTGGATCGTCGACGGCTACACCACGAGCCAGACCTACCCGTACTCGACGAGCGTGAGCCTGTCGGACGCGATCGCCGACTCCAACGTCACGTCGCCGACGCTGGCCATCGACGACATCAACTACATCCGCAACTCGGTCAAGGCCACGGTCGACGCCTACGACGGCTCCGTGACGCTGTACGCCTGGGACGATGAGGACCCGGTCCTCAAGACCTGGCAGAAGATCTACCCGTCGACGTTGAAGCCGATCAGCGACATGTCGGGTGAGTTGATGAGCCATGTGCGCTACCCGACGGACCTGTTCAAGGTGCAGCGCGACATCCTCGGCGTCTACCACGTCGACAAGGCCGGCTCCTTCGCACAGCAGGACAACCGCTGGCAGACGCCGAACGACCCGCGCAGCGAGTCGATGCTGCAGCCGCCGTACTACCTGACGATGCAGATGCCCGGCCAGGATTCCCCGCGGTTCTCGATGTTCTCGACGTTCATCCCGAACTCGCAGGGCTCGGGCGGCAGCCGCGACGTGCTCATGGGCTACCTCGCGGTGGACTCGGACGCCGGTTCGGAGAAGGGCGTGAAGGCAGAGGGCTACGGCCAGCTGCGGATGCTCGAGATCGACACGGACACGACGGTGCCGGGCCCCGGCCAGGTGCAGAACACCTACAACTCCGACACGTCCGTCGTGCCTCAGCTCAACCTGCTGCAACAGGGAGAGTCGGAGGTCATCTACGGCAACCTGCTGACGTTGCCGGTCGGTGGCGGTCTGCTCTATGTGCAGCCGGTGTATGTGCAGTCCTCCGAGGGCACGCAGCTGCCGCGTCTGCAGAAGGTGCTGGTCGCGTTCGGTGATCGCGTCGCTTTCGAGAACACGCTGACCGAGGCTCTGGACACGCTCTTCGGCGGGGATTCCGGTGCCGCCGGTGGTGACGACACGGTCGAGCCGAGTGACCCGGACACGGAGACCCCGGACGCCGGCGAGACGCCGACCGAGCCCACGCAGCCGACGGATGCGCAGGCCGACGCCTTGGCTGCCGCGCAGCAGGCACTGGTCGACCGTGAGACGGCGCTGCAGTCGGGTGACCTCACGAAGTTCGCGGAGGCCGATGAGCGCCTCACCGCGGCCGTCGAGAAGCTCCTGGAGCTGGACGCCGCCGCCGAGAAGTGAGTCGTCCCGCACCCCAGTGAAATGGGCGCCCCCGTGAGGGGGCGCCCATTTCTGTTCCACCGGCGCGGCTCCGATTCGCGAGTGGTCGTGCGGCAGGACATGCTGGTGGCATGCGAAGCGTGATCGTCTGGGGTGAGCGTCACCAGGTCGCTCTCTATCTCGCGGCGATCGCCGCGGGTGGCGTGCTGGGACTGCTGGTGCCCTCTGCAGCGCGTCCGCTCGAACTCGCGATCACCCCGGTGCTCGGTGTGCTCCTCTTCGCCACCTTCCTCGGAGTGCCCTTCCCGGCGATCGGCCGGGCGTTGCGCGACGGGCGGTTCCTCGCCGTCCTCCTCGCGGTGAACTTCGTGATCGTGCCCGTGGTGGTGTTCGGGCTCTCGCGTTTCGTGGCGCAGGACGCGGCGTTGCTGGCCGGCGTCCTCCTGGTGCTGCTCACCCCCTGCGTCGACTATGTGATCGTGTTCACCGGGCTCGGGGGAGGGGCGAAGGAACGGCTGCTCGCGGCAGCACCGATCCTGATGCTCGGACAGATTCTGCTGCTCCCGCTCTTTCTGTGGTGGTTCGTCGGCGTGGATCTGGTCCGAACCGTCGAGCTCACCCCGTTCATCGAGGCCTTCGTCTGGGTGATCCTCCTGCCCCTCGCGGCCGCGGGGGCGGTGCAGTACGCGGCGTCTCGGTCGCGGTGGGGGCGGAGCGTCGAGGCGGTGGCGGCCGATGCGATGGTGCCGCTGATGATGCTGACGCTCGCCGTCGTCGTCGCCTCCCAAGTGCACGGCGTGAGTGCGCGCCTGGCGGACCTCTGGGTCGCCGTGCCGATCTTCCTCGGGTTCGCCGCCCTGATGCTCCCTCTCGGCGCAGTCGCCGGTCGTGTCTCGAAGCTCGGCGTCCCCGCTCGACGTGCGATCGTCTTCTCCGGCGCGACACGCAACTCGCTCGTCGTCCTTCCGCTGGCGCTCGCTCTTCCGGCATCCTTCGCTCTCGCACCGTTGGTGGTGGTGACGCAGACGATCGTCGAGCTGATCGTGATGGTGGCGTTCGTCCGGCTCGTTCCACGACTCATCCGAACCGGGGTGATCTCGTGATCCGGCCGGCTTCGCGCCCGCGGGCGACGTCCACGCGCACGTGCTCTTGCAGGAAAGGCGAAAGGCCCTCTGATCTGGATTTCTCTAGATCAGAGGGCCTTTCATTTGTTGCGGGGACAGGATTTGAACCTGCGACCTCCGGGTTATGAGCCCGGCGAGCTACCGAACTGCTCCACCCCGCGGCACAAGAAGTAACTTATCACGGAATGCGGACCTCGGCGAATCGAGGCGCCCGGGGATGACGCCCCGGGCGTGTCGATGCGGGAGGATGGATGTGTGTCCGAGACAGCAGCCGTCCCCGTCGCCGTGTGTCAGTTCGCGCCGACCGCTTCCCGTTCGGAGAACCGCGAGAAGATCGCGGAGTTGACGGCGGAGGCAGCGGCTCGCGGGGCCAGGCTGATCGTCTTCCCCGAGTACTCGAGCTACTTCGTCGACCCGATGGACGAGAGCCTCGCGGCGAACGCGGAAGACCTCGACGGGGACTTCGTCACGACGCTCACCGCGCTCGCCGCCGATCATGCGGTCGTGATCGTCGCAGGGCTGGTGGAGCGCGCGTCGGACGACCGCCGCGTGCGGAACACGCTCGTCGCGGTGCGGGGTGACGGCATCCTCACGGTCTATCGCAAGCAGCACCTCTACGACGCGTTCGGACAGACCGAGTCCGACTGGATCGAGGCCGGCGAGGTGGGGGAGGCATCGACGTTCGAGCTCGCCGGTCTGCGGTTCGGGCTCATGACCTGTTACGACCTGCGTTTCCCGGAGGTCGCCAGGTCGCTGGTCGACGCGGGGACCGATGCGCTGGTCGTGCCTGCGGAGTGGGTGCGAGGTCCGCTCAAGGAGCACCACTGGACCACGCTGCTCGCCGCGCGTGCGATCGAGAACACCGTGTACGTGGTCGCGGCGGACCACCCCACGCCGATCGGCGTCGGGCATTCGCAGATCATCGATCCGCAGGGCGTCGTCCTCGCCGGGGTCGGTACCGCGCCCGGAATCGCGGTGGCGGTCGTGGAACGCTCTGCGATCGACCGGGTGCGCGCCGTGAACCCCTCGCTCCGTGTGCGGCGGTACGCCGTCGTGCCGCGCTGAGGGAACGATCCGGTCCCTCGAACGCTCAGGCGGTGAAATCGGCCAGGCGGGACGCCGCCTCCTCCAGGACATCCACTCGCTTGCACGCGGCGAAGCGCACCAGTCCCGCGTACTCCTGTCGATGCGGTTCCGACACGAACGCGGTCAACGGGATGGCGACGACCCCGACACGTTCCGGCAGTGCTCGGCAGAACGCCGCGGCGTCCCTGCCGCCCAGCGCGGTCGCATCGGCCACCGTGAAGTAACCGCCCTGTGGGGTGTGCACCGTGAACCCGGCCGCGCGCAGTCCGTCGCCGAGGATCCCGTGCTTGTGGGCGAGCGCGGATGAGGCATCGGCGAAGGTGGAGTCGGAGAGTCGGAGCCCCGTGGCGACGGCGGGCTGGAAGGGGGATCCGTTCACGTACGTGAGGTACTGCTTCACCGTGAGCACCGCCGTGATGAGAGCGGCGGGTCCGTGCACCCAGCCGATCTTCCATCCGGTGACCGAGAAGGTCTTGCCGGCCGAAGAGATCGTCAGGGTGCGCTCGGCGGCGCCGGGCAGCGTCGCGATCGGCGTGTGGGGTGCCTCGAAGGAGAGGTGCTCGTACACCTCGTCAGTCACGATGACGGCGTCGTGCCGCGCAGCGAGCCGCACCACCGCGGTGAGGACGTCGTGTCCGAAGACCGCACCCGTCGGATTGTGCGGGTCGTTGACGAGGATGATCCGCGTGCGATCGTTCACGGTGGCCGCGAGCTGGTCCAGATCGGGCTGGAAGTCGGGCGCGCGGAGCGGAACCGTGCGCAGGCGCGCTCCCGCCAGAGCGACCGCTGCGGCGTAGGAGTCGTAGTAGGGCTCGAAGACGACCACCTCGTCGTCGGGACCGTCGATCAGTGCGAGCAGCGTAGCCGTGAGCGCCTCGGTCGCCCCTGCCGTCACGATCACCTCGGTACCGGGGTCGACATCGAGCCCGTAGAACCGGCGTTGATGCTCGCTGATCGCCTGGAGCAGGTCGCGTACGCCGCGACCCGGCGGGTACTGGTTCGCCCCGTGGGCGATCGCGGCCCGAGCGGCTTCGAGCACCTCCGGAGGGCCGTCCTCGTCGGGGAATCCCTGTCCGAGATTGATCGCCCCGGTTCGGGCCGCGGCAGCGGACATCTCTGCGAAGATGGTGGGCGCGACGGTTCCGTCTGCGGCGAGCAGACCGGCGCCCGCCGCCGTGCGACGCCATGCGCCGGGGATGACACTCATGAAGAACAGGCTAAGGCCATAGCTGAAACTCATCTTCGACATAAGGAACGCACAGACACAGGCGTCATTCTGAAGTGGTCGTTGAAGGAGCACACACCATGAACGAAGACAACACACAGGACCACTCGGTACCCGCGTCGAACGACGCCGTGCCGTCCACCGAGGCAGCAGAGGTCGCCGCTCAGCCGGCGACGGAGGCCGCCGCTGACACCACCGCGCCGTCCGCCGTTTCGCCGGGTCCCTCCGCGCCGGCTCCCGTCGCCCCCGTCCAGGGACACGTCGTACCGCCGACCTTCACCTCGCAGGTGCCGGCGGTGCCCGTGGTCGAGCCCGTGCCGCACGTCTTCGCCGCCCCCGCGAACTCCGCGACGGCAACGGCCCCGGGTGCCGCGTTCGGTATCCCCACCGCCGCGTCCTACACGCAGCCCACGCAGCCCCTCGGTGCGGACACGCTTCCCGGCGAGGCGAAGGCCAAAGACCAGAAGTCCCGAGGCGGCGCGAAGATCGCGGCATTCATCGTCGCGGCCGCGCTCGTCGGCGGTGTCGCCGGGTTCGGTGGCGGCGCCTTGCTGAACGGTCTTCAGAACCCGCCGTCCTCCGGCACGGCCTCGGGGCCGCAGACCGTCACGGTCAACAACCCCGGGTCGGTCAACGAGACCACCGCCGTCGCGACGTCGGCCCTCCCCTCCGTGGTCACCATCGAGGTCGCGGGCTCCCAGGAGGCCGGAAGTGGCTCCGGTGTCATCATCAGCGATGACGGCTACGTGCTCACGAACACCCACGTGGTGACGCTGGGCGGAGCCGTCGCCGATCCCGCGATCCGGGTGACCGCCTCGGATGGGAAGCTCTACGAAGCCACGGTCGTGGGCACCGACCCGATCTACGACCTCGCCGTGATCAAGCTGAAGGACGCCAAGGGGCTCACGCCCATGAAGTTCGCCGATTCGTCGAAGCTCAACGTCGGCGACACCACGGTCGCGCTCGGCGCCCCGCTCGGCCTGGCGAACTCGGTCACCACCGGCATCGTCAGCGCACTGAACCGGAGCATCCAGATCGCGTCGTCGGCACTGCCGGACTCGTCCTCCGAGGATGCTCCTGAGCAGCAGTCGCCCGATCAGGGCCAGGGGCCCTTCCAGTTCGACATCCCCGGAAACTCCGGTCAGCAGACGTCCGACTCCATCTCGATCGCCGTGATCCAGACCGACGCCGCCATCAACCACGGCAACTCCGGTGGTGCGCTCGTCAACAGCAAGGGCGAGTTGATCGGCATCAACGTGGCGATCGCGAGTTCGGGCAACTCCGAGGACTCCGGTTCCATCGGCATCGGCTTCGCCATCCCGTCGAACATCGCGAAGCGGGTCTCCGACGAGATCATCGCCGATGGCGCCGCGACGCACGGCCTCCTCGGCGCCTCCGTCCAGGACGCCTCGAACGTCGAGGGCGCGACCGTCGCCGGCGCGTACATCGCCGAGGCGAGCGACGGCGGCGCTGCGGCGGCAGCCGGCATCGAGAAGGGTGACATCGTCACCTCGTTCAACGGGGTTCCGATCACCAGCGCGACCGACCTCACGGCGCAGGTCCGCGCGGCGGCGGCCGGCAGCGATGCCCAGGTCACCTACGTCCGTGGCGGCAAGTCCTACGACATCGAGGTGACGCTCGGCGAACTCGCCGGCTGAGTCCCCGGTCTCACAGAGAAGGGCGCCACCCCGCGATAGGCTCGCGAGGTGGCGTCCTTCTCTTTCGGCTCCGGCAACGCGGCCAAGCTGCTCCGGATCCCGTTGTACGCCGTCGGGCGCCTCGGCACCTTCCTCGTCCCGCGAGGGCGACGCTGGGTGTTCGGCTGCGGCGCAGGCATCGGCGACGGAGCCCTCGCCCTGTACCACTACGCTTCTTCGCTCGGCCACGAGACCCTGTGGCTCACCGGGTCCGCGCGCGAGGAGCGGGAGGCGACCGCTCTCGGCATCCGCTTCGTCCGGAAGAACGGTCTGCGCGGCTGGTGGGCGACAGCCGGAGCGGGTGTCCTCGTCGTGACGCACGGCCTCGGCGACGTCAACCGCTACGCCGTCGGCGGCGCTTTCGTCGTCCAGCTCTGGCACGGGATCCCGCTGAAAAGGATCGGACTGGATTCGCCGGCCACGACGCAGGTGCCGAAGGTTCCCGGAGCACCCCTTCTACGCCGGGTGATCGCCCTCCTGTACCGTGCGACCGCCCAGCGGATCCGCGTGCTGCCGGCGGCTTCGACCCGTGCCAGGGGGCGATTGGAATCGGCATTCGGTCTCGGGGACGATCGGGTGGTCATAACCGGTGAGCCCCGCGTCGATGTGCTCTCCGCCGGCTCGGGCGAGGAACGTCGGGGCGCGGCCTCCGCGCTTCTCCACCGCGTCGTCGGGGAGATCCCGGAGGGGGCGCGGACGATCCTCTATGCGCCGACCTGGCGTGACGGAGCGCCCGATCCGGCGGTACCGTCCGCTACGGAGTGGGTCTTGATCCTCCGCCTCCTCGAAGAGCAGAACGCGGTGCTGCTCGTGAGGTCGCACCCTCTGGGAGCGGGGGGCTATGCGCCACCGCTGCCGAGCCGGAGGGTCCGCGCGCTCGGCGCGTCCGTCCTGGCCGATGCGACGCCTGCGCTCGCCGCCGTGGATGTGCTGGTCACCGACTACTCCTCGCTCGCGTACGACGTCGGACTGCTGAGGATGCCGGTGCTCTTCCTGGCCCCGGACGCGGCGGAGTATGCGCGCACTCGAGGCTTCTACGGTCGGTTCGAGGAGGTCGCCGGCTCCGCGACGGCCGCGGACTGGCCGTCGCTTCTCACGCAGCTCGAGCACCTGCTGTCCGATGCCGACTCGTACGACGCGGCGTCGGCACGTTCCGCTACGCTCAGCGCGACGATGCATGCGCATCGGGACGGTCGCAACACGGAGCGCGTGTACCGCGTGATCCGCGCACGGGGGATCCCCGCGCCGAAGGGAGCAGTATGACAACGGCCCGCATCGATGACGTGGCAGAGACGCTGGTCATCGCAGGGACCGGTCAGTGTCCGGCCACGGCGGCGCTCGTCGGACCGCGGGCGCGGGTGGAGGCTCGCGTCAGCGGAGGAGGCAAGACCTGGAAGGCCACGTTCGCCTTGGAGGCCTCGCGGTGGGGCGGGCCTTCGCTTCCGCTTCCCTCCGGCGCGTATCAACTGCGGATCGCAGACGTCGACCTCGACGCTCTGCACATCGATCCCGTCGTCCTCCGCGGTGTACGCGTCGCCGTCACCGGGAGCGCTGTCCGCATCGCACCGCCGATCGACCCCGTGTACGAGACCGCCGAGGGACGATCGACCCTCGAGGAGCGGTACGTCGCGCAGTCCGGCGGCACCGAGAACGCGGTCTTCTTCGAGAGCTTCTACGGCCGCAGCGTGGGCTGCAATCCGCGGGCGATCGACCGGGAGCTCGCAGCGAGGGCGCCCGGTGTGCGGCGCTACTGGAGCGTCGTCGACCTCTCCGTCGAGGTGCCGGACGGGGCGATCGCGGTCGTCGAAGGAAGCCCGCAGTGGTGGCACGCGCGGGGCGCTGCCCGGCTCCTCGTCGTGAACGACTGGCTGCGCCGTCGTTTCGCGCGCAAACCCGGACAGAAGGTCGTGCAGACCTGGCACGGGACGCCGTTGAAGCGCCTCGCGCTGCACCGTCCCGGTTTCGATCCGCGTCGGATGGCCGCCGTCGTGAAGGAATCGCGTCGATGGGACGTGCTGCTGGCTCAGAACACGTACTCCGAACGCATACTCCGCAAGGCATATGCGTTCTTCGGACGACCGATCTGGGTGGAGGGGTATCCCCGGAACGACGCGCTGATCACGGGGGATCCCGCCGCGATCCGCAAGGATCTGGGCATCGAGCCCGAGGAGCGGGTGCTTCTCTATGCCCCGACCTGGCGTGACGATCGCGCGGAGATGGTCGATTTCGTGGATGCGGAGCGTCTCGCCCGGGAGGTGAATGCCGTGGTGCTCGTGCGTGGGCACTCGCGGACGCTGGAACAAGGACGAGACCGTGCCGGAGCGCGCGTGATCGACGTGACGGGCTACCCGGAGACCGCGCGTCTGCTGCTCGCTGCGGACGCGCTGATCACCGACTACTCCTCGGTGATGTTCGACTTCAGCGTCACGGGCAAGCCGATGTACTTCCTGGTACCGGATCTCGACCACTATCGCGGTCAGCTGCGAGGTTTCTACTTCGACCTCGCGGAGCGGGCCCCGGGTCCGCTGGTGCGTACGCAGGAGGAGCTGGCCGCGGCGCTCGAAGACCCGGAGCACGAAGCCGCGTTCGCCGAGCGCTATACGGCGTGGCGACGACAGTTCAACTCCCGCGACGACGGCCGTGCTGCCGAGCGGGTGGTCGATCGCATCCTCGACCTCGGTTTCGTCACACCCTGATCCGGCCGCTCACCCGTCTCAGGGGAGTGGCGTGTTCCGGGTGCCCAAGCGCGAAGCATCCACGGTGTCCCGAGCGCCTCGGAGCACGCCGCCGAGGAACCCGATGCCCCACGAGAGGTGCATCGTGGGCAGGACGAGCAGAGTCCACAGCCGTTGGCGAGGACCGCCGCCGCCGGGCGCGAGAGCGACGCCCATCACCAGCAACACGTACAGGGCGAGTGGCCCGTAGACGAGGATCGAGGCGACCCAGGAGACCGCGCCGGTGATGACTCCTGCCAGCTGGAGCGCCCCCAGGACGAGGGCGAGCGCGGCCACGAGCACGAGCGCGGGGGGAGCGAAATAGCGGAGGCCGTTGCGTCGCCCGAAGCGTCGCACCAGCTCACCCCGCCAGGCGCCCGTCGCGCGGAACTGCCGCGCCAGCCGCGTCCAGCTCTCCCGGGGCCAGTAGGTGACGGACAGGTCGGGATCGAACCAGACGCGGTGGCCGGCCTGTCGGATGCGGAGGTTGAGCTCCCAGTCCTCGCCGCGCCGGATCGTCTCGTCGAAGAGACCCACCTCATCGAGAACCTGACGGCGCATGACGCCGAGGTAGGCCGACTCGGCCTCGCCCTCCTGCGAGCTTCCGTGGTAGGCGCCTCCGCCGAGTCCGACGGGGGAGTTGTAGAGGCGTGCGACGGATTTCTGGAACGGCGTACGCCCTTCGGCGTGCATGACACCGCCGACGTTGGCCGACGCCGTGCGTTCCAGCGTGGCCAGCGCTCGGGCGGCGTAGCCGGGGGAGAGTTCGGAGTGCGCGTCGACGCGGACGATCGTCGCGTAGCGGCTGGCGCGGATGGCGGCGTTCAGCCCCACGGGGATGTGCGCAGCCGGGTTGCCGACGAGCCGGATGCGCTCGTCCGTCTCTGCGAGCCGCTGGGCCAGCTCCGTCGTCCCATCGGTGGAGGGACCGAGAGCCAGCACGAGCTCCGTGGGCACATCGACGTCTTGAGCGAGCACGGACTCGACCGCGTGCTCCAGGTAGGCGTGTTCGTTGAGCACCGGCATCACGAAGGACACCCCGGGCAGGGGAGCGGCTGACTCGTCGGCTGGCACATGACGATCATGTCACGGCGGCTTCCGGCTTTGCCTGAGGGGAAGCCGTCATGCGCGTCGCATCCCGGATCGTCCACAGGCCGAGGCACCCCGCGTGGACGAACTACTCTGGAGGGATGGGTGCACTGTCTGACGCGAAGAAGGCGTACCGTCTGCTGAAGCGGGCGCTCGCATCCCGGACCGCCGTCCAGCGGGTGCGTCGTCGCCTCGCTGAAACCGAGCCGTATCCGGCGGGGCACTTCAAAGTGGCGGTGTACTTCGCCGACGGTGCGGTCAACATGTACCAGATGCGGCAGTGGTATCGTCCGCTCGCGGAGCTCGCCCGCCGCTGGCCGGTCGTCGTGCTCTCGCGGCAGGCGACGGGCACCGAGAAGCTCCTGGACGAGGCCTCGCCTCCGGTCGCGTTCGTGCCGAAGGTCCGCGATCTCGAGCGCTTCATCGCGACGCAGGACATCCGCATCGTGCTGTACGTCAACCAGAACACCCGCAACTTCCAGATGTTCCGTTACGGGCGGCGGTGGCACGTGTTCATCAACCACGGCGAGTCCGACAAGATGTACATGACCACGAACCAGTACAAGGCGTACGACTATGCGTTCGTGGCCGGTCAGGCCGCGCGGGACCGCCTCTCGCGGACGCTCTGGGACTACGACGTTGATCGCCGCACGATCGAGATCGGGCGCCCTCAGGCCGATCACTACTCCGGCACGCTGCCCTTCGTCCCCGATGACCGTACGGTCGTGCTGTACGCCCCCACGTGGGAGGGCGACCGGCCCAGCGCGCACTACGGATCGATCGCATCGCACGGCGAAACCCTCGTGGCCCGCCTGCTCGCCACCGGACAGCACCGGGTGATCTATCGTCCGCATCCCCGCAGTGGCGTCGTCGATGAGGCCTACGGCGCCGCGCATCGACGGATCATCGCGGCTATCGCTGCAGCGAACGCCGCGGACCCGCGCGCCCAGCACGTCTACGACGACGGCCCCGAGCTCGGATGGCAGCTCACCGCCGCGGACGTCGCGATCGTCGACATCTCCGCCATGGTCTACGACCGGCTCGCTGCGGGGAAGCCGCTGATGATCACGCGCCCCACGGATGATCAGGCCTCTGTCGACACGCAGGGCTATCTGTCCGACTGCGAGTGGCTGACCGCCGAGTCGGCGGCGGACGTCGTCGCCGAGATCGAGCGCGTGCGGGTCGATGAGGCGGCGATCGCCCGACTGCGGATGTGGGTGCAGCACTACTTCGGTGACACCACACAGGGGGTGGCGACCGCGAAGTTCCATGCCGCCGTGGACGGGCTCATGCAGGAGTGGGAACGATGGCAGGCCCACGAGGTCGGGGCGGTCCGCGAAGACGAGGATGACGACGACGAAGAAGCCGACGAGGAGGACGCATGAGCATCGGCTTCCCGCGCTCCACCGCGATCGTGCCGCGCCTGGAACTGGTGGCGCGAACGGGGTCGACCAACGCGGACCTTCGCGGGCATGCGCACGACGCGGACGGCTGGCCGCACCTGTCGATCCTGGCGACCCACGACCAGACCGCGGGTCGGGGGCGGCTCGATCGGACCTGGGTGGCGCCGGATGGTTCAGCCCTTGCGGTTTCCGTGCTGTTGCGCGCTCTTCCGGCGGAACCGGCGTCGCGGGGCTGGATACCGCTGCTCGCGGGACTGGCGATGGCGGAGGCCGTGGCCGCGCAGCTCCCGGACGAGGCGGTCGCGGTGAAGTGGCCGAACGACGTGCTCGTCGACGGCCGCAAGATCTGCGGAATCCTCGCTGAGGCGGCGTCGGACGCCATCATCGTCGGCGCCGGAGTGAACACGGCGATGACGGTGGAGCAGCTTCCCGTCCCGACGGCGACATCGTTCGCGGCGCAGGGCGTCGACGTCGACGAGGATCGGCTGCTCGCCACCTACGTGACGGCGCTCGACACCCGGCTCACGGACCTCGTCGCCGCCGCCGGAGACGCCGTCGCGAGCGGCGCCCACGGTGCCGTCACCGAACGATGCGCGACTGTCGGGCAGGCGATCCGGGTATCGATGCCGGGCGATCGCACACAGGAGGGCACGGCCATCGGCCTCGATGCGGAAGGGCGGCTGCTGGTCATCTCCGAGGGCGTGGAGCACGCGATATCCGCGGGTGACGTCGTGCACGTGCGTCCTGCGGGAAACTGACACGCCGAGACACACACGGGCTTGTCGGGGATCACAGGCACAATGGTGGGGTGACCCAGCCTGTGACGCTCGGCGGACGGCCTCTGATGCCGCCGCCCGGCACGCCTTCGGAGGAGTTGCTGATCGCACGCTTCCGGGGCCATGCCCGTCGACTGTTCTGGTCTGCACTCGTCCTCATCACGACATTCGGCGCGACGGCCTACTTCTACGGCAACCTCCCGGCGGGGTATGAGGACTGGATGCTGCTCTCCGCGGCGGGCGCGCTCGTGCTTCTCGCCGTAGTGCTGCCGTTCATCGTCTGGTACTCGCGGAGCACGACGGTCACGACGCGACGTGTCATCGCCCACCACGGCGTCGGTGCCCGTCGACGCCGGGAGATGTCCCACGCGCGCGGCTACACGATCGCCGTCCGACGCGGGCCGCTGCAGCGCTTGTGGGGTGCGGGCACGATCACCCTGTCGAACGGCGTCGACGCGCCGATGCGTCTCGCGAACGTACCGAACGTGACGCTGGTCCATGAGACTCTCGCCGACCAGATCGAGGTCGGGCAGATCCTGGCGCATCGCGACGCGCAGGCGGGCGGAGACGAGTTCGACACGGCGTGACCACGATCCGTCCTGCCGGTGATCGACGATCGCGCAGGGGAGACGTGTCCGATCCTCCTGCGCACGTGCGGGAGAATGGGGTCGGACGAAGGGAGACGGCACATGGCTTTGCGTGTTGGCGTGATCGGTGGAGGGCAGCTGGCCCGGATGATGATCGCTCCGGCGGTCGAACTCGGGCTGGAGATCCGGGTGCTCGCCGAAGACGAAGGGATGTCCGCCGGACTCGCCGCGACGGCGGTCGGCGACTATCGCGATATCGATGTGGTGCGTGCGTTCGCCGCAGGAGTCGACGTCGTCACGTTCGACCACGAGCACGTGCCGCAGTCCGTGCTGCGTGCCCTCGTCGCCGATGGTGTGGTCGTGCACCCGGGCCCCGACGCTCTCCAGTTCGCGCAGGACAAGCTGGTCATGCGCGCCCGCCTCGCCGAGCTCGGCGTCCCTCAGCCGGACTGGGCCGCGGTGCGCGACGTCGCTGAGCTGCAGGCTTTCCTCGATGCCCACGCGGGCTCCGGTGTCGTGAAGACGCCTCGGGGCGGCTACGACGGCAAGGGTGTGCGCGTCGTCCGCGCGGCGGAAGAGGCGCAGGACTGGCTCGATGCGCTGGCCGAAGACGATGCACTCCTCGTGGAGGAGCTCGTCCCCTTCGTCCGCGAGCTCGCCCAGCAGGTGGCGCGTCGCCCCAGCGGCGAGACTGTCGCGTACCCCGTGGTGGAGACGGTGCAGCGCGACGGCGTATGCGCAGAGGTCATCGCCCCGGCGCCCGCAGCAGCCGAGCGCCTCGTGCAGGTCGCTGAGGAGATCGGACGCACGATCGCGGAGGGACTCGGTGTGACGGGCATGCTCGCCGTGGAGCTGTTCGAGACCGACGATGAGCGGATCCTCGTCAACGAGCTGGCCATGCGACCGCACAACAGCGGTCACTGGAGCCAGGACGGCGCCGTCACCGGACAGTTCGAGCAGCATCTGCGCGCGGTCGTCGATCTGCCGTTGGGGAGCACGGCTCCTCGTGCAGCCTGGTCGGTGATGGTGAACATCCTCGGCGGTCCGGCGGAGGGCACGCTCGAGGAGCGCTTCCCCGCGGCGATGGTCGAGCACCCGCAGGCGAAGATCCACACGTACGGCAAGGCGCCACGGCCCGGTCGCAAGGTCGGTCACGTGAACGTCGCGGATGACGATCTCGACGATGCCGTCTACATCGCGCGTGCGGCCGCCGCACATTTCGTCTGAATCCTGTACGCCGGCGCACCTCTCACGGTCGGACATGCGGGACAAGACGCGCGCCGTTCGGGGTTTCTCACAGCGGTAGACCGTAGCCTGATCTGGTGACTGAGCCACTGCACTCCTCCGCCGCCCCTCTGGTCGGCGTCGTGATGGGATCCGATTCCGACTGGCGCGTGATGAGCGATGCGTCTCAGGCGCTCACCGACTTCGGCATCCCGCATGAGGTCGAGGTCGTCTCGGCCCACCGCACACCGGACAAGCTCATGTCGTATGCGCGGGAGGCACGCTCCCGCGGTATCCGCGTGATCATCGCCGGCGCCGGGGGAGCGGCCCACCTTCCGGGCATGCTCGCCTCGATGACGCCGCTTCCCGTGGTCGGCGTTCCCGTGCCGCTCGCCTACCTCGACGGCATGGACTCCCTGCTCTCGATCGTGCAGATGCCCGCCGGCATCCCCGTCGCGACCGTGTCCATCGGCGGCGCCCGCAACGCGGGGCTCCTGGCGGCCCGCATCCTGGGGACGGCGGACACGGATCTCGCCGACCGGGTGGACGCGTACGCCCGCGATCTCGAGGCACAGGTCGAGGAGAAGAACGAACGGTTGAAGGGGTCGCTGTGACCCTTGCGCCTCCGCGCGCAACACAGCGCCCGCTCATCGAGACACGCCCTCTGCGGCACCCCGATGTGGCTGACTCGGGGATGATGGCCAAGCGCGGGTGGTGGCTCGTCGCCCTCAATCTCCTGGTCCCCGGATCTGCGCAGGTGCTCGCGGGCAACCGCAGGCTCGGCCGCTTCGGGCTCGGCGCGACTCTGCTGGCGTGGCTCCTCGCGGTGGTGGCGCTCGGCCTCGCCCTCTTCGCCCGCCCGGCCCTGCTGTGGCTCACGATCGGAGGCGGGCTGTTCTCCGCCGCGATCCTCACCGTCATCCAGGTGCTCCTCGTCGGCTACATCGTGCTCTGGGTCGTGTTGACCTTCGATGCCCTGCGGCTGGTGCGACTCGTGAAGGTCCCCGGACCCTCTCGCCTCGCCATCCCGGTCGTCGCGCTGGTGCTGCTGGGGCTCGTGAGCGGTGGCGTCGGGTATGCCGCGACCGCGGTGGGGTCGGTGCGCAGCACGATCGGGGCGATCTTCGGGCAGAGCGGACCGAGCGTCGAGCCGAGCGACGGTTACTACAACATCCTGCTCCTGGGCGCGGACAGCGGCGACGGGCGTGACTCGATGCGCTTCGACAGCATCTCGGTCGTCTCGGTGAACGCCGATACCGGGGCCGTGACGATCACCGGCATCCCGCGTGAACTCCCGAGCGCGCCGTTCAGCGAGGGGAGCCCGATGCAGGAGCTCTACCCGAACGGCTTCGAAGGGCACGGCTCTTCCACCTGCGGGTGGAACGGATGGATGAACCACATCCGCAACGCCGCGGAGGTCTGTCGAGAAGACGGCGGCACCGGGCTCTATCCTGACGCGAAGGCCAACGGCTCCGAGCCGGGTATCGAGGCGACGAAGGACGCGGCGGAGGGTGTTCTCGGAATCGAGATCCCCTACTACGTCTTCGTCGACATGCACGGGTTCGCCGAGCTCGTCGATGCGCTCGGTGGAGTGCAGATCAACGTCACCGAGCGTCTGCCCAAGGGCGGACCGCCGGAGGGCTGGACCGGCACCGATGTGAACGAGTGGGCGATCGGCTGGATCGAGCCGGGGGAGCAGCGGATGGACGGTGACACCGCCCAGTGGTACGCCCGTTCGCGCTACACGACGAGTGACTGGGATCGGATGAAGCGTCAGCGGGAGCTGCAGGAGGCGATCCTCGCGCAGTTCACCCCGCAGACGGTGCTCACAAGGTTCAACGAGGTGGCGGCGGCGGGGACGGCTCTGATCAGCACGGATCTCCCGTCGGACAAGCTGCCGGAGTTCTTCGATCTGATGCTCAAGGCGAAGGAACAGCCTGTCACGACGATCGAGCTCACCCCTGATTCCGGAGTGGATGAGCACCAGCCGGACTACGCGTACATCCACGATCTGATCCGGCAGACGATGCACCCCCCGACGGAGACGCCGACCCCCGCTCCCTGACGCGGTGCCTTCCAGTCATCGGGTGCACTCCGTCACGGCGGGAACGGGCGAGCCGGGCACCAGGTGCACGACGAAGCCCACGGTCACCACCTCCGAGGAGGGGGAGCCGTGGGCTGGCGGTGCGCCCGCCGGACGCACCAGACGACGGTGATCGGAGGGGGAGGGATCACCGTCGTCCAGTCGACCACCGCGCGAGGCGGCAGCCGGACCTAGGCGCGCTTGCGGCGAGATGCTCCGACGGCGACCAGGGCGCCACCGGCGACCAGCGCTGCGGCGCCACCGCCGAGGACCCACGGCGAGACGCTGCCGCCGGTGAGGGCGAGTTCGAACCCGCCGGCAGACGCCGCGTTGTCTCCGCCCGTGAGCGGCAGCTCGGTACCCGCGGGGGCCACACCAGGATCGTGGTCGCAGGACGTGGCCGCGTCGTGGCCGTGCGACACCGTGATGGTGGCGGTGTACGAACGCGATCCGTTGAAGGAGACAGCGTACGAGCCCTCACCATCGGCCGGGGGTCGGAACGTGTAGGTCAGTCCGCCGTCTGCGCCAGCGGTGCTGCCCGAGCCCGCGGCCCGAGCGGCCTCGAGTCCGGAGATGGAGACGCTCACGTTCTCGGAAGGCAGGAAGTATCCTGCTCCGAAAACGATGGTCGAGACCTCGCAGGTGTCGATGATCGGGTCGCTGACCTTGACTCCCGGAGGCGTCGGGTAGTCGTTGGACGACGCGGTCGGAGCGAGCGTCGGCGCCGCCGTCGCTACGGCCGGCGCAGCGAGTACGAGCGCGCCAGCGGTGAGGCTGATGGCAGCCAGTTTCTTCAGCATGATTTCTCCCCAGAATTTCACGCGGAATCGCCTCCGGATACACCCCTGCATCCGACTGCGTGAAGCCTCCCTGCCCCCACGGCAGGTTTGCAGACTCCAGATATTCCCCAGTGAGTCGACAGTACCCTATCGAGCGGGGAATGTCACGATGCGCAGGTCAGTGGCTTGCGTGTCGCATCGGGCTCGTCGACCAGCGGTGTGTGCAGGATCTGCGTGAGCCGCTCTCCGGCGCCGGTTCCCTGGTACTCCACGGTGATCGTCGTCGACTCGCCCGGCGCGAGCGAGACCTCGTGCTGCACCACGGAGCGGCCATCGAGCATGGCTGTCTGCACGCCCTCTTCTTCGCCGTCCCGGTCGATGTGGGAGGGCGTCGCGCCGGCAGGGCCGTAGACCGCGATGAGTGTGCGCACCGTGCCGGCCGGGACCCCGTAGTAGCCGTCCCCGGTGACGTAGGCGGGGAGGGACGTCGCGGCGTCCGCGGGCGCGGCGTTGGTCCACGTCACTTGCACCTGAGTCGTCGGCGCGCCGTTGCAGGTGCCCACGGAAGTCGAGAAGGCGCCGCGGGCGTAGTAGTCCATCTTCCCGCCGGTGCTGTCGTTGATCAGCACGCCCACGTAGGTGGCGTCCGCATCGTCCTCGGGGATCGTCCCTCCCAGCGCGGACGAGGCGAGGAACTCCTCTTCGTCCGCGTGCGCACTCCAGATGCGGATCCGGCCCTCCTCGGCGGATTCGGCCAGGGCTCCGATCAGCGCCTTCGGGTCCCCACCGGACAAGGCTGCGCTGAAGAGCGCACCGGCCGCTTGGGCGAAGATCTCATCCTGTACGGCGGGGTCGGGGACGGCCGCGTAGATCTCCGAGAGCAGGATGCCGGTGATGTTCTCGGCGGTCGCGGTGAACGGCCCGAACGTGAGGTCTCCCGTCACGGCCATCAGGTTCTCCGCGACGATGGCGTCGACGGCGATGACGCCATCGACCGTTCCGCCGAATCGTCCCGTCCACCGCGCGGCGATGGTCTCTCCGGCCTCGGTGAAGTCCGGGATGCTGGTGATGTTCTGCAGGAAGCGGCCCGGCCGATCCTCGAACAGGGCGACCGTCGAATCGCTAAGCGGCAGGGGGGTGTCGAGGGCGGGGAAGTCCCGTGTCGAAGCCTGCTTCTGGAGGGTGATCTTCCCGTTCTCCGCGTGGAGCAGAGCGACTGAGCCGATGATCCCGCCCGACGAGCGCAGCTCTGCGTTGTTCTGCATCGCCAGCACGTAGTTGCGGGGGCCTTCCCCTCCGAGCATCGTCGGCAGGAGGACGGCGGCGCCGTGGAGCGCACCGACCGCCGTGGCAGCCTCGGTGACGGCGGACCGCATCTGATCGATGGCCTCTGCGAGCGGTGGGAGGGTGGCGTCGGCGTCGATGCGTCTGGCCTGCAGCTCCGCAGCTCCGAGCGCGGTGCTGGCCGTGCGGAGCGGCTTCTCGATCTCGGCGAACGGGGCGAGGTCGATGGTGCCGCCCACGAACCCGAGGCTTGCGAGATCGAGGCCGTCCGCCACCTCCAGCAGAGGGGCGAGAGCATCCGTTGAGACGCTGTCGGCGATGTCGGCGATCTCGCTCACGGCACGGAAGTTCGGACCGAGCCAGGGGACGAGGCCGAACGCCTGCCACACCGGGTCCGAGGTCAGGTCGGCGGCCGAGGCTGCGCTGCGTGCGACACTCCGGGCGACCGGCTCCGCGCCGTCGAGGTCTCCCGCCGCGATCGTCTTCTTCAGCTGCGTCGCCCCGTCTGCGACGTCCTGGAGGTCGTTCACCGCCCCGATCCCCCGAACGGTGACCCACCCGATCGCGATGAGGAGAAACGCGAGGAACGCGCCGATGGTCCACCCGATCCATCGGCGTCTGACGGGAAGCCGGCCATCGCTCACCCGAGCATTCAAGCATGAACGGTGGTGCCGGTGGTGGCCGGAAACTGTGGGAACGCTGATATTCATGCGCCACGGGTGGTGCGCTCCACGGGGGCGTCGCGGCCCGAGGATAGCCTGAGCGCATGGGAGCTCGGCTGCGTTTCGTTCTGGATCAACTCGGCCAGATCGTCGACCCCGATCTCGCCTCTGCGGCCGTGGATCTGGCCGACGGCGTGATCGCGACAGCACCCTCCGGTTGCACGGTGGACCTCATCGTTCCGGCGGGCTCCGACGCGACGATCCGAGGCGTGGGAGAGGTGCGTACCCTCGGTCTGGCGCGTCGTGAGCTGGCGGCCTCCTGGCAGCTCGGCATCGCTCCCGGGGTCGGGGGCGGCATGATCCATTCGCCGAGCCTGTTCGCTCCTCTCGTGAAGCACGATCGCGTCCACGACGATGACCAGACGACGGTCACCCTGTGGGACCTGCGCGCGTGGGATGCACCGGAGCTGCTGTCGAAGAACCAGGTCTCCTGGCAGCGAGGGATGCTTCGCCGGGCGGTCAAACATGCCGATGCCGTCGTGGTGCCCTCGCACGCGGTCGCTGCGCGGCTCTCCGAACTCGCACGTCTGGGTGATCGTGTGCGCGTGATCGCGGGGGCGCCGCCTCGGGGGTTCGTCGTCCCGGATGACGCCGGTCGTCGCCGGAATGCGCTGTCGCTGCCGGACGAGTACGTGGTGCTCACCGGCTCGGAGTCGTCCTTGCGGGACGGTTTCCGCGGGGCCGTGGCGGCGGGGATCGAGGCTGTCGTGCTCGATGCTCCGGACGGGGCGGAGCCTCGCTACGTCGAGATCGCATCCGCAGCAGGCCTCCCGGAGCGTCGCGCCCATGTGCGGGGTGCGCTGGCAGTCGAAGATCGTGCGGCCGTGCTCGCCGGTGCGTCGGTCTTCGCTGCGACTGGCGACTTCGCGGGCTGGCCGTGGCGGGCCGTCGAGGCGATGGCCCTCGGAGTCCCTGTCGTGGCTATCGACACCGGCTCCCATCGTGACGTCGTCGCGGACGGCGGCACGCTCGTGGCGGCGGACGAGATCGCAGGTGCGATCGAGCAGGCGGCGGGGCCGGCGGCCGAGCGGCTCCGGATTCTCGCGTCCGACCGATCGAGGGCGTTCTCCTGGGCCAGCTCGGGGGAGCGCCTCTGGGGTCTGCACGCCGACCTGTGATCCGCTGAGAGTCAACTGCACATCAGGGCGACACGCCGAAAACTTGTGTCGTGAACGGCGCAACAGTGGCATCATCGCGCAACTTCCGTCACACTGGTCACATGTCTCGACGTGCCCCACGCTCGCGAAACACCCTGAGGACCCACCCGCTCCTCACCTGTTTCCTCGCTGTCTCCGCCCTGGTGATCGGAACGGTGGTCCCCGCCGCCGCTGCCCAAGCCTCCGTCTCTGCGCCCACGGTCAGCGTCTCGAGCGCCGTCGCCGATCCGGCGACGACGGGAATCGCGAAGAGCACGCTCGTCGGCTTCACGCCGGGAAACATCATCAGCGACGCCGTGTTCACGAACAAGAGCACGATGACCGAGGCGCAGATCCAGACCTTCTTCAACAGCAAGGTCTCACGATGCCTCGGCGGTCGGGATGAGAACAACGAGCCGATCGTCTGCCTCAAGGACTTCCGGATGAACACCGTCACGCGTCCTGCGGACGCGTACTGCTCCGGCTACTCCGGCGCCGCGAACGAGTCCGCGGCCCGCATCATCTATCGCGTCTCCCAGGCCTGCAACATCAACCCACAGGTGTTGATCGTCATGCTGCAGAAGGAGCAGGGGCTGATCACCCACGTCTGGCCGAGCGCGTGGCGCTACCGGATCGCGCTGGGGCAGGGATGTCCCGATACAGCCCCGTGCGACCCGAACTACATCGGCTTCTTCCATCAGATCTACGGCGCGGCGCGTCAGATGCAGATCTACATGGAGGGCAAGTGGTTCCAGTGGTACGCCCCGGGCAAGACCTGGAACATCCTCTACAACCCGAAGGCGTCTTGCGGGTCGGCCCCGGTCTACGTCGCGAACAAGGCGACCTCGGCGCTCTACTACTACACGCCGTACCAGCCCAATGCCGCCGCGATGCGCGCGGGCTACGGGGAGGGCGACGGATGCTCGGCGTACGGCAACCGCAACTTCTACAACTACTTCACCGACTGGTTCGGCTCCACGCAGTCGAATGCTCTCGGAGAGGGGGCTCAGGCGATCAGCGCTGCGTGGGCGGCGGCTGGCGGGAAGTCCGGATCGTGGGGCAATCGCCTCGACGCGCCCGCGTGCTCGGGATCGGTACCGTGCGGTCATGTCTTCGAGAAGGCGATCGCATACTGGCAACCCGGGAAAGGGGTGATTCTGGCGACGGGATCCATTGCACTGTGGGTGCGCTCGCAGGGGGTCGCCACGACCGGATACCCCGATTCAGCTCCCGTTTCGGTCACCGAGAACGGCGGTGGTGTCGCCCAGTCGTTCACGAAGGTGCTTGTGAACGCGGGTCCGAGCGGGATCTTCGCTGTCAGCGGCCTCACCCGCACAGCCCATGGCGAGCTCGGCGGAGTGCGTCAGGCCACTGGATGGCCGACTTCTGCGAAGACGTGCTCGAAGAACACCGACTACTGCGTTCAGAGCTTTCAGAAAGCCGTCATCTCCGAAGTCGGGGGTCACGCCTACGCGGTTGCGGAACCGACGGTGCTTTCCAAGTACATCGCGGAAGGGGGGCCCAAGGGGCGTCTGGGGATCCCGACGAGTGACCTCGTTTCCTCCAGTGCGAGCGGGGGCGGACAGGAACAGGCCTTTGTCGGAGGCGCGATCGGCAAGACATCTGCAGGCGTGTTCTCCATGACCGGAGAGATCCGCGTCGCTCATAGCAGAGCCGGCGGTGTGAGCGGCCAACTCGGTTGGGTCACGAGCGACAGCGTCTGCAATCTCCCGAAGGGAGCCTGCGTGCAGACATACCAAAAGGGTTCGGTCGTTCAGACCGGTGCCACTGCGTTCTTCGTCGCGGGTCCGGTTGCGACGTTCTATCAGTCCAATGGTGGTCCGGCGGGTGCGTTGGGTTATCCGGTGAGTGACACGATTCCGGTTTCGGCGAACGGTGGCGGTGTTGCGCAGGCTTTCACGAATGGTCTGGTGAATGCGGGGCCGGCTGGTGCGTTCTTGATGACGGGCGCGATCCGGGATGCGCATGGCAAGGCCGGTGGCGTGGGAGGTCCGTTGGGATGGCCGACGGCGGCGCAGGCATGTGGTTTGCCGAATGGTGGCTGCTCGCAGTCGTTCCAGAACGGGACGATCTATGTCGTCGGTGGTGTGGCTCGGGTCGTGTCGAAGGGTCCGGTTGCGACGTTCTATCAGTCCAATGGTGGTCCGGCGGGTGCGTTGGGTTATCCGGTGAGTGACACGATTCCGGTTTCGGCGAACGGTGGCGGTGTTGCGCAGGCTTTCACGAATGGTCTGG
>NZ_SJYZ01000006.1:121082-174903 GCF_004337555.1 Microbacterium sp. PI-1
CGGGCGCGATCCGGGATGCGCATGGCAAGGCCGGTGGCGTGGGAGGTCCGTTGGGATGGCCGACGGCGGCGCAGGCATGTGGTTTGCCGAATGGTGGCTGCTCGCAGTCGTTCCAGAACGGGACGATCAATGTGGATGGCACGGGGAAGGTGACGATCGCCCGCTAACGTCCCGAGCGCGCGATGTCTTCGAGCGCTGCGGCCACGCGACGCGCTCCCTGTCCGTCGAATACGTGATTACACGCGGAGAAGAGCCGCTCACGAAGCGACTCTTCTGTGATGAGCCGCTCGACCCCGTGTGCGATCTCCGGCGCGGTCCCCGGGGGCGCCGGAAGGTCGGTCAGATCGATGCCCAACGAGAGCCCACCCTCGACCAATGCGCGCAGGCCCGGTCTCTGGTTGTCCACGACCGCGATGAACATCGAGGGAACGCCGATCGTGCAGATCTCCCAGGCGCTTGTCCCCGTCGCCGACACCACGACGTCGGCGCCAGCGAGAAGCTCGGGGAGAGCCGGTGTCGGAGCCAATGAGCGGAAGCCGGGCCGGTCGGCGATCAGTGCGTCTACGTCGTCCTGCCAACGCGGGGCCACGACGAGAGTCACCTCGACCGGCATCGGCAACGACAGCAGCTCGCGCGTGACTGTCACGATCGCTCCGGTCGGGTCGCTTCCTCCCATGAAGGACAGGACTTGCGGAGGCGACGTCAGGGGACGAAGCCGGTCCCGCTTGAGGCGCACGATGTCGGCCCGCACGAGCGCGAATGGAGCCCCGATGAGAGAGTGCTCCCACGGGAAGTCCGCGGCACCGAGGTTCTGATCCAGATACAGATCCACGATGAGACCACGGTGATCCGCATCGACGATGGCGAGCGTCGGCGTCACGCGAGCCATCGCGTTCACGCTATCGACGTCGATCACGTAGGAATCCACGACGACCACGTCGAAGGAATATGCATCCTCATCGGCCCAGGCGAGGTCGTGTGCCTGCACATGCTCGTGTCGTACGCCCGCCTCTGCCACACGCTCGATCAGCCAGGTGATTCCGCCGAGCTCGCCACGGAGAAGAACTTCATGACCGCGTGCGCGTAGCTCTTCGGCGAGCGTCAGACACCGCATGACGTGGCCCGTGCCGGTCTCGAACGTCGCGTCTGCGCGGATCAGGCACCTCACGGGTAATATCCTAGACAGTCGGCGGTCAACGTGATTCTCAGAGTACGACCGTCGTTCCCGGACTTGGAGGATCATCATTACCATCTTGCAGGACTCGTCGATTCTCGTCACGGGGGGCACTGGCTCGTTCGGGAAGGCGTTCATTCGCTACGCATTGGACAACCTCGGTCCCCGTCGAATCGTGATCTACTCGAGGGATGAGCTGAAGCAGTACGAGGCCCGTCAGATGTTCGCCGATGACCCGCGTCTGCGCTGGTTCATCGGCGACATCCGCGACCAGGATCGACTGCGAAGGGCTATGCATGAGGTCGACTATGTCGTGCATGCAGCGGCACTCAAGCAGGTCGACACCGCTGAGTACAACCCCTTCGAGTACGTGAAGACCAACATCGTCGGCTCGCAGAACGTCGTCGAAGCCTCGATCGACGCCGGTGTGAAGAAGGTCGTCGCGTTGTCGACCGACAAGGCCTCGAGCCCTCTCAACCTCTACGGTGCAACGAAGCTCGCCGCCGATAAGCTCTTCCAGTCGGCGAATCACTATGCTGCGAGCTACGTGACTCGTTTCAGCGTGGTGAGGTACGGGAATGTGATGGGAAGCCGCGGCTCAGTCGTTCCCTTCTTCCGCAAGCTCGCGGCCGAGGGGAAGCCGCTGCCGATCACTGACAGCCGGATGACACGCTTCTGGATCACGCTCCCTCAGGCCGTGGAGTTCGTCGTCGACTCGTTCGATCAGATGCAGGGAGGCGAGTTGTACGTGCCGCGAATCCCCAGCATGAAGATCACGGATCTCGTCGAAGCGATCGCGCCCGGAGCCGAGACGTACGAGATCGGGATCCGTCCAGGCGAGAAGCTGCACGAAGAGATGATCAGCCTCGACGACGCGCGACGAACGCTTCGACTGGGCGATCGATTCGTGGTGCTGCCGACGATCGCCAACTGGGGCTTCAATCCGCCACAGGGTGAGGATCTCCCGGACGGATTCGCGTACCAGTCCGACAGCAACGACCTGTGGCTCGATGCCCAGGGAATCCGCGAGATCCTGGAAACCTTGGACTAGTGGCACAGCCGATCCCCTACGGTCATCAGTACATCGATGAATCGGATGTCGCCGCTGTCGCCGCAGCATTGCGAGGCGAGTGGCTGACCACAGGTCCCACGGTCGCCGCGTTCGAGGCCGAGATCGCCGCGATCGCCGGGACGGACGACGCTGTGGTGGTGACGAGCGGAACCGCTGCGCTCCACGTCGCGTACGCGGCCGCCGGAGTCACTTCCGGGGACCAGGTCATTGTGCCCGCTCTGACATTCGCCGCGACGGCGTCGACCGCATCGTTGCTCGGGGCGGAGATCGTCTTCGCCGATGTGGAGGAAGACACCGGCAACATCGACCCTGAGTCGGTCGCGGCCCTCGCTACAGAGCGGACGGCCGTCATCTCGGCCGTTGACTACGCGGGTCATCCGGCTGATATCGATGTGCTGCTGCCGATCGCCCGCGCGGCTGGGGCTTTGGTCTTGGAGGACGCGGCGCACTCCATCGGCTCGACTCTCCGAGAGCGCCCGGTTGGTTCCCTCGCCGATCTGACGACGTTCTCATTCTTCCCGACCAAGAACATGACGACGGCGGAAGGGGGCGCCGTCGTCTCTAACTCCGAAGCTCTGATCACTGCCTCTCGGGGATTCCGGGGGCATGGACTCGTCCGCGACCGAGCTGAGCAGCGGTATCCGAACGAGGGCCCGTGGCATCAGGAGATCCACAAGCTCGGGCTCAACTATCGACTCCCCGATGTCCTCTGCGCGCTCGGAGTCAACCAGATCCGCCGGCTCGCCGAGTTCAAGGCGTCACGGACCGCGGTGTTCGAGCGCTACCAGGACGGACTCGGCGACCTCGACGGACTCACCCTTCCCACGAAACGCAGCGACGTGGACCCCATGTGGCATCTGTTCCCGGTGCGCGTGCATGATGGTCGTCGCCGCGAGGTTTTCGAGCGCCTGCGCGAGGAGGGCATTCTCGTCCAGGTCAACTACATGCCTGTGTACTGGCATCCCTATTACGAGGACCTCGGGTATCGTCGGGGGCTGTGCCCCGTCGCGGAGCGGTACTACAGCGAAGAGATCTCCTTGCCCATGTACGCGCATCTCGACGCAAGCGACCAGGACCGCGTGATCGAAGCTCTGCGTTCGATTCTCGCTTGAGGAGACATTGTGAACGATACGAAACAGCGCCCCCTGATCATCGCCGAGATCTCGGGCAACCACAACGGATCACTCGAGCGAGCGCTGGAGATCGTCAGGGCAGCGGCGAAGGCCGGTGCGCACGCCATAAAGATCCAGACCTATACGGCGGACACGATAACCCTAGATGTCGACACGCCAGCGTTTCGTGTCAGCGACGATCATTCCCTCTGGGGCGCGCGAACGCTCCACTCCCTATATGAGGAGGCGCACACGCCCTGGGAATGGCACGCCCCGATCTTCGCTCTGGCGCAGGAGCTCGGGATGCTGGCCTTCAGCACGCCGTTCGATGAAACGGCCGTCGAGTTCCTGGAGAGTCTCGACGTACCGATGTATAAGATCGCCTCGTTGGAGATCGTCGATCTGCCGCTGATCGAGCAGGTCGCGTCGACCGGCAAGCCCGTGATCCTCTCCGTGGGGACCGCCTCGATCGCTGAGGTGGCGCAGGCGGTGGAGGCCGCCCGGCGGGGCGGATGTGCGGATCTGACGCTCTTGGCGTGCACGAGCTCGTATCCTGCGGAGCCGGACGACGCCAACCTGCGGCGGATTCCGGTGATGAAAGAGATGTTCGGCGTCGACGTCGGCCTTTCCGATCACACGATGGGCGTCGGGGTGTCGATCGCGGCTGTCGCGCTGGGGGCCACAGTGATCGAGAAGCACGTCACCCTGCGTCGCGCGGACGGGGGAGTGGATTCGGCATTCTCTCTGGAACCCGAGGAGCTTCGACTGCTGGTCGAGGGCTGCGATGCGGCTGTGCGCGCGCTTGGTAGTGCGGACGTGTGGGCTACGGGTGCGGAGTCCGAGTCTCTCCGGCTCCGCCCGTCGCTTTACGTCGCCGCAGATGTAAAGGCAGGTGATGCCGTGACGACCCACAACGTTCGCAGCGTGAGGCCTGCGGGCGGCCTGCCACCTTCGGACCTGCCGCGCGTGCTGGAGCGAACCTTCGTCAGGCCGGCGGCAAAGGGAACTCCGGTCAGTTGGGACCTTCTCCGCTGAGTTGCGTGGACGTTGCTGGAGCCGATGTCATCCTGATAACGCCATCTGCTGACCGGTCCATCTCCGTGAACCCGCCCGCAGCGAACAGAGATCGGCTAGCGGTGTTCTCTTCTCTGACTCGCGCTATGACGTTCGTCGTCGAGGGGTGCGCCGCTGCGTAGGTGGCCATCCCCGCCCGAAGAAGTGGCAAAGACAGCCGTCTTCCTCGTTGGGCCGGTGCAACCGTGATGCTGACCTCGGCGGCGCCCGCCTCGTCCTGATCGAAGCGAACCGTTCCGATCGCTGTCCCACCCACCTCGCCGATGTACAGCGTGCGGAGAGGATCGCTGAGTGTACGTGTCAGCCAGGCGACGTGGGTCTCCCAATCGACGCTCGCGGAACTCAATGAGGCGACACGCGTCTCGGGATCATTCCGCCAGGACAGGAGGAGACCAGCGTCCCCGGGCGTTACGGCGCGGATGATGATCACGGTGATCATCCTAACCGTCGTCCCGAATACACTAGGGACATGGTGCTCGCGATCCTCCAGGCCCGAACAAGCTCTGCACGGCTCCCTGGCAAGGTGCTTTCACCGATTCTCGGAGTTCCGCTGATCCTTCGTGCTCTCGAGCGAATCGCCCGATCCCAGCGGATCGATGCGATCGTTCTTGCAACGTCCACGGATCGGAGTGACGATCTGCTTGCGGAAACTGTCGCAGACGCGGGGTATCGGGTGCACCGTGGACCGCTCGACGACGTGCTCACCCGATTCATCCAAGTGATCTCCGGTGAGGACGATTCCGAGGCGATCGTGCGCCTCACCGGAGACAACGCACTCTGCGATCCTTCGGTGATCGACGATGTGATCGACGCGCATGAGCGAAGCGGGGCCGACTACACGGCGAACACGCTGGAGCGTTCGTATCCCAGGGGGCTCGACGTCGAGGTGATCCGGGCAGCCGCTCTCCGGGAAGCGGATCGGATCTCGAACGCGCCGGACGAACGCGAACATGTCACTCTAGGCATCTATCGACGTCCTGACGTCTTCGCACTGCACTCCGTCACGCAGCCGCAGAATCGATCAGATCTTCGTTGGACCGTGGACTATCCGGCAGATCTGGAGTTTGCTCGTGGTATCTACGAGCGTCTCTACGATCAGCAGCCGGCGTTCGGCCAGGCGGAGGTGCTTGCGCTGCTCGAGGAGAACCCGGAGCTGGTTCGGCGCGAGTCCGATCAAGGGTGATCTCTGCGTCGTTCAGTTGTCTCGCCGGGCCAGGGGATAGACTACTCGGGCTTGCGACGGCACCCGCCGTCGCGTCCGAATGAGTGGGCCAGTGACTGAAACCCGAGATCTTTTTGCCGCCGTCCCGCGTTCCGAGTTCGATACCCCGGGAAAAAGCCGCGGGCTGATCGATGTCGTGCGCTGGCGCTATCTTCTGAGCCTTCTGGTGCGCACAGGCGTGACCACGCGCTATCGCAACTCCGTGTTGGGATGGACCTGGTCGTACGTGCGACCTGCAGCGCAGTTCCTCGTCTTCTGGATCGTTCTCGGGCTCTTCATGAACCTCGACAAAGGCATCCCGAACTACGCTGTCTACCTCTTCTCCGGAATCGTGGTCATCAACCTCTTCTCCGAGGCGTTCAAGAACGCGACGACTTCGATCGTGGGCAACGCGCCTCTTGTGCGCAAGGTGTTCCTCCCCCGGCAGCTCTTTGCTGTATCCGCCGTGATCGTGGCCTTCGTGCACTTCCTCCCGCAAGTCGGGCTTCTCCTCATTGTGTGCGCTCTCCTGGGCTGGTTCGCGCACGTGTCCGTTCTCGCGGTGCTCGCGATCGTGGCCGCGATGATCATCGTGATGGTATTCGCGCTCGGCCTGGGTCTGCTCTTCGGTGCTGCGAACGTGCGGTTTCGGGACGCTGAGAACATCGTCGAGTTGTTCTTGTTGCTTGCGACATGGGCATCGCCGGTCTTGTATTCGTGGGTCATGGTTCAGGACGCCGTCGTGAAGACCCTGGGTTGGCCGCAGTGGCTCGTCGAGGTCTACCTACTAAATCCGCTCACGCAAGGCGTCGAGCTCTTCCATTTCGCGTTCTGGCGTCCCGCGACGGAGGCGATGACCTCAGCCCCCGGCTATGCCGGACTTCCTATGGATGCTCTCCCGCCCGGCCTTGCGATGAACACGCTTTGGACGTTCATCATCGCGATCGGGACACTGTTGATCGGCCAGTTCGTCTTCCGCCGCCTCGAGGGAAAGTTCGCCCAGGATCTATGAGCACGACGCAGACACTTCGTCCCAGCATCATCATCGACGGCGTGAAGAAGCACTTCACGCTCAATCACGCTTTTTCGCTCAAGGACACCGTCGTTTCTTGGTTCAAGCGGCGCAAGCTCACGAGCCAGTTCGAAGCGCTCAAGGGCGTGGACATCAGCATCGGCGAGGGGCAGTCAGTCGCCATCCTCGGGTTCAACGGCTCGGGGAAGTCGACGCTGCTCAAGCTGATCTCCGGCGTGATGGAACCTGATGAAGGGCAGGTGTTGACTCGGGGACGCGTGGCTGGACTCATCGAGGTCGGTGCGGGTTTCCATCCGGAATTGTCCGGCCGGGAGAACGTCTTCCTCAACGCCGCGATCCTCGGAATGAAGAAGCATGAGATCGAGGGGCGCTATGACGAGATCGTGGCGTTCAGCGAGATCGAACAGTTCATCGACCAGGAAGTCAAGCACTATTCGTCGGGTATGTTCATGCGTCTGGCCTTCTCCGTCGCCATTCACGTAGAACTCGACGTGCTGTTGGTGGACGAGATCCTTTCTGTCGGCGATGCTCCGTTCCGAGAGAAGTGCCGTCTGAAGTTCGAGGAGCTGATTGCTCAGGGCAAGACGCTCGTGATCGTGAGTCACGACATGGAGATGGTTCGGGAACTCTGCACCAGAGGCATCGTGATCAACCGAGGTGAAGTCGTTTACGACGGTGACGTCGAGGGTGCGATCGCCCTGGTGGACGCCTGATGCTGTCGTGGGCCGGGCAAGTTCCCGCGCTCCTCGTCGCCATAGCGGTCATCGTGTTGCCTGGCCTGCCAGCCGCGATGTGCCTGAGGGCTAGCCCATTGCTGCGGGCGGGAGCCGCCGTCGCGCTTTCGCTCGGGATCGTTGCCACGGCAACCGTGATCGCGCCCGTCTTCGGCCTCGCATGGTCTCCGCTGCCCGTAGCCATCGTCGCATCGATCGTCACTGCTATCGCGTCGTTGCTGCGCTGGACAGGGCGGGGCGTTCCTGGGCTCGGTGGTTCGCGGACACCTGCTGTCTGGGGCGCGCTGGGTGCCGCATTCACCGGCTGGGTCGTGGTCGTGGCGCTCGGTATTGCCGATCCGACGCACCCTAGCCAGCTCTACGACGGACTATTCCATCTGAACGCGGTCGAGTTCATCACCCAGACCGGTGATGCGTCGCCCCTCCACATGACGATGGTGACGCCTGGCGCCGCGACGGGCACGTATCCCACGCTGTGGCATGCGATCGTCGCCTTGGTCGTGCCTGTCTCAGGAGGCGTGGTCACCGCGACGAACACTGTGACGGTGGCGGTGATCGCCGTGATCTGGCCGCTCGCGATGGCTTGTCTGGCATCAATCCTCTTCCCCTCACGCCCGTCGGTGGCGGTGTGGGCGCCGTTGGTTGCTTTCGGCTTCAGTGTCTTTCCGCTCGGCTTCCTGACCTGGGGGGTGCTGTATCCGAACCTCCTAGGCAACCTGCTTCTCCCTCTTCTTCTTTCCTTCATCGTGCGATGCTTCGAGCCCGGCGACGGAAGAGCAGGGAAGGCCCTGTGGATCCTCACCGCAGCGGCAACAGCCGCAGCGGTCGCTGCTGCCCATCCGTCATCTCTTCTCGCGGGCGTGGCCCTCAGCGTGCCGTTCGTGGTGTGGAGAGCGCTTCGGCTCTGGCCGACGGGCGGCACGACGCGTCGTGTGGTGCTTGTCGGATCGCTGCTGCTCGGCGGCGGACTGCTGATCGCGGTCTGGCTCGCCGCGAATGTGACGACTCATGAATGGCTGCCGAACGAAACCATGAGCCAGGCATTCGGTGAGGTGGCGTTCCTGAGCCCGGTCGGGCGCACTGCGGGTCTCCTTCTCGGTCCTCTCGCCGCGATCGGTATCTGGCGGGTCGTGAAGGATCGTCAGTGGTGGATCCTGTACTCGTATGGCGTGAGCATCGCCTTTTATCTCGCTTCGGCGTGGTTCCCTGTGCTGTCGCTCCGAAGCCTTGCCGTCGGCGTCTGGTATGACGACACGACCCGGGTGGGAGCGCTTCTCGCGATGTGGGGCATCCCGTTGGCCGGACTCGGAGCCGCCGTGGTCGTCTCCTGGGTGGGTGACCGCTGGCGCAATGGATCCCGCCTTCTCGCAGGCGCGATCTCAGGGCTCTTGGTGCTGGGCGCTGCGACCCACATTCCTGCGGTCGTCAATGACCTCTCCTACATGAGGAATTCGAGTTTCGCGTTCACCCCGGACTCGCAGGGTCTTTCGTCTGATGAAGCGGCCCTGTTCGAGAAGATCGCGGGGCGGCTGAACAGTGAAGACATCGTGCTCGGCGACCCCTTGACCGGGGCCGGACTCCTCTTCGCGTACACCGGGCACCGTGTGGTCTTCCCTCACGTCACCGGCCGCTATGGAGCCGACGCTGAGCTGCTGGCACGCAGCTTCTCTGAAGGAGGCGAGGTCGTGTGTGATGCGGCCGCGCGTCTTGGAGTGACCTTCGTGCTCGACTTTGGGGATCGTCAGCTGTTTGAGAATCACTGGACAACGTTCGATGGTCTGCACCACCTTGCCGATTCGCCGTTGCTCAGCGAGGTCGATCGCGTTGGCGACGCCGTTCTCTATGAGGTCACTGGCTGCGGGTAGTGCGGTCCTCGTCTTCTTCCGCGTCGAGCAACGCGATCTTACGTGCCAGCAACGTCAGCTGTCGTTGTAGCTGCAGGTTCCTTCGATACTGCGTGTAGACGAAGGTGAGGAACATCAGGACAAGGGCGTAGAGAAGCAAGTCTGTGCCTCGTCCGACACCGATGAGGGTAGCGATCCATGTGAGCCACTGCGGGAAGAGCACGGAAAGTATCGCCGCGAGGATGAACAGCATCATGAGTAGGCGGCGGATAGCGAGGTGACTGTCGGCACCGGTTCGACGCATCACGATCAGTCCGAGAACGATGATCGCGGCGATGAGGAGGAACTGGATCCACATGCTCAGCGCACCACCAGATCGACGAGGATGTTGACGGAGTTGAGCACGCTCTGGCCTTTGCTCTTGGAATAGTCGGTATACAGGAGTTCGACCGGGTGCTCACGCCACGGGAGGCCCGTGCGCCCGAGTTCGAGGACGATCTCCGTGGCGTGCGCCATTCTGTCTTGCTTGAGGTCGATCTTTGCGGCGGCGTCGCGCCTGATCACACGGAGCCCGTTGTGCGCGTCGGTCAACTTCATGCCGGTCGTGAGGTTCGTGACGCGGATGGCTGTCTTCAACACGACTTTCTTGATCCAACCCGGGTCCGTCCGATCGTCGAGGAATCGCGATCCGAACACGATGGCGACGTCTTCAGTTCGGGCGAACTCGAGCATTTCGATGGCATCTTCGATCCGATGCTGACCGTCCGCATCGAATGTGACGATGTACTCGCAGGAATCGTGGGCCAGAGCGTACTCGATCCCGGTCTGGAGCGCGGCCCCCTGTCCGAGATTGACGGGGTGCTTCACAAGATGTGCCCCCTTTCGCGCTGCGACCTCGGCAGAGCCGTCGGTCGACCCATCATCGACGCAGACCACGTGGGGGAAATGTGGCAGGAGGCTCGTGATGACGTCTCCGATGACGCTCGCTTCGTTGTAGAGCGGTATCACGATCCATGCGGTGCTGTCGGCTTCGGAGCCGATCGGTGTTTCGCTCATGCAACCATTCTGACAGGGCGGGTGCGTGCTTTCGGCCATTCGCCAGGTGTCGCACCCGCAGCCGATAGACTAGGGAGTGCGACTGCCATGTCACGGTGGCGCAGGAAGCGTGCGAAGTGACCCACCCTACTCCCGTCCGGATTGTCGAATCCGCAGATGTGTCCCCGGCCGCGAGTGTGGGGGACGGCTCGTCCATCTGGCATCTCGCTCAGGTGCGTGAGCAGGCTCAGCTCGGCGAGAACTGCATCATCGGTCGAGGCGCGTACATCGGGACGGGCGTCGTCATGGGAGACAACTGCAAGGTGCAGAACTACGCGCTCGTGTATGAGCCGGCGCGCTTGGGCGACGGCGTCTTCATCGGTCCCGCCGTGGTTCTCACCAATGACACGTACCCTCGCGCGATCAACGAGGACGGCACGATCAAGAGCGCGCACGACTGGGAGCCTGTCGGCGTGACGATCGAGCGCGGGGCGGCCATCGGCGCGAGGGCCACCTGCGTAGCGCCGGTGACCATCGGCGCCTGGGCGACGGTCGCTGCCGGCGCCGTCGTCGTCAAGGACGTCCCCGCTTTCGCGCTCGTCGCCGGCGTCCCCGCGAAGCGCATCGGCTGGGTGGGGGAGTCGGGTGTACCGCTCGTCGTCGGTGATGACGAGAACACCTGGGTGTGCCCCTCGACGGGCGCGCGCTACATCGAGACTGACGGAACACTGACCAAGGAGATCGTGTGAGCGAGTTCATTCCCCCGGCAAAGCCCATCATCGGCGACGAGGAGCGCGAGGCCGTCGATCGCGTGCTCCGTAGTGGCATGGTCGCGCAGGGGCCGGAGGTCGCCGCCTTCGAGCAGGAGTTCTCGGCGCATTTCGTGCCCGGTCGACCGTCCGTTGCGGTGAACTCGGGTACGGCAGGCCTCCACCTCGGCCTCCTGGCGGCCGGGGTCGGACCGGGCGACGAGGTCATCGTGCCCTCGTTCACCTTCGCCGCGACCGGCAACTCGGTCGCGCTCACGGGCGGAACGCCGGTGTTCGTCGACATCGAGCCGGAGACGTTCACTCTCGACCCTGCGGCGGTCGAGGCCGCGATCACCCCGAAGACCAAAGGGATCCTCCCGGTGCACCTTTACGGGCACCCCGCGCGGATGCGTGAGCTCGAGGCGTTGGCGGCGGAGCGCGGCGTCGCTCTCTATGAGGACGCGGCGCAGGCGCACGGTGCATCGCTCGACGGTCGTCCGGTCGGCTCGTTCGGCGAGTTCGCGATGTTCAGTCTCTACCCGACGAAGAACATGACCAGCGGCGAGGGCGGGATGGTGACGACCGCGACCGATGAGCTCGCACGTCAGGTGAAGCTCCTGCGCAACCAGGGCATGGAGCGCCAGTACGAGAACGAGGTCATCGGCTTCAATGCACGCATGACCGACATCCACGCCGCGATCGGTCGCGTGCAGCTGACCAAGGTCGACGCCTGGACGAAGACCCGCCAGTCCAACGCCGCGTTCCTCGACGCGAACCTGCAGGGCGTCGTCGTCCCGCCGGTCGCCGACGGAGCGGTGCACGTGTACCACCAGTACACGATCCGCGTCCCCGAGGACCGCGATGGATTCGTCGCCGCGCTCAAGAGCGAGTACAACGTGGGTGCGGGCGTGTATTACCCCATCCCGAACCACCGCTTGCCTTCGCTGACGCACTTCGCGCCGGGGCTCGACCTTCCGGAGACGGAGCGTGCCGCGCGCGAGGTCGCATCGCTGCCCGTGCACCCGTCGCTGAGCAGTGACGACCTCGAGCGCGTCGTCGCCGCGGTGAACGCCGTCGCGAAGGCAGGCGCCTGATGGTTCTGCGTGCGGGCGTGATGGGGCTGGGAGTGATGGGGCGCAATCATGCGCGAATTCTTGCCGGGCTCACGGGAGTCGAGTTCGTTGGTGTCTTTGACCCGGCGGAATCCACACCGGATTTCGTTCACGACCGCCCTGTGTTCCGCGACCTCGACGAGTTCCTCGCCCAAGACCTCTCATACGTGGTCGTCGCCGCTCCGACTGTCTACCATCTCGAGATGGGTACGCGTTTGGCGGAGAGTGGCATCCACGCGTTGATCGAGAAGCCGGTGGCCTCCACGAGCGAGGATGCTCGCGCCTTGCGGGATCTCTTCGACGCGAAGGGGCTGATCGGCGGTGTCGGCCATATCGAACGATACAATCCTGCGTTGCAGGCCGCGCGTCAGCGGATCGAGGCCGGCCTTCTGGGTGACATCTATCAGGTGACCACGCGGCGCCAAGGTCCGTTCCCTGGGCGCATCGCGGATGTCGGGGTGATCAAGGACTTGGCGACTCACGACATCGACCTGACGGCGTGGGTGACACAACAGCAGTACGTGTCTGTCAATGCACGCACCACGTTCCGCAGTGGTCGTCCGCATGAGGACATGGTGCTGGCGGTGGGGACGCTTTCTTCGGGAACGATCACGTCGCACACGGTGAACTGGTTGACGCCCTTCAAGGAACGCACGACCGTGATCACGGGCGAGAAGGGCTCGCTCGTCGCGGACACGCTGACGGCAGACCTGACGTATTTCAAGAACGGGACGATCCGCAGCGAATGGGAGCAGGTCTCGACCTTCCGTGGTGTCGTCGAAGGTGATGTCACCCGTTTCGCGCTCGAGCGCCGTGAACCGCTACTCGCCGAACACGAGGCTTTCCGCGATTCGGTGATCAACGGGGCGGCGAAAGGTATCGTGACGCTCGACGAGGGGGCCAAAGTGGTGCAGATTGCTGAAAGGATGGCCGCGGACGGACTGTTGCATCGACCATCCGCGGTAGTCGAGTGAAGCGGCCTGAGCGCACCAGGGAACTCTAGTCTGCCGTTCCTGTCGATAGGGCCCAACGTCGGACCAGATCGAGACTGTGTGACGCCCAGAACGATTCCACGTCGACGGGCGTGTTGCCCGCGCGCAGACGAGCTGCCATGGCCTCGACGTCTCGAGCATCATCGTAGGCGGGTCCGAACAGCTCGCCCACGTAGTACTCGGTGAAGGGGCTGCGACGCACCAGGACGTCGCAACCGAAGCTGGCCGCTTCGAAGAGGACGGTGCTGGCTACGCCGACCACCGCGCGGCAGTCGGCGAGCGACTCGTAGAGGTCGTCGTGGGGGTCGATCTCCACACCGACGACGTCGATCAGAGAGGGATACCGGTCGGCGAGAGTCGCGCGCTCGGAGGGGTGCGGACGGAAGCGTAGCCGCCAGCCCGGCAATTTCTTGCGTAGGGCCAAAATGAGACTCGTCGTTGCATCGGGGTCAGTGATGCTGCTGGCGATCAAGGCGATGTTCTCGCGGTCTGCGACCGGTGGTGCCGACGCCATCGCCCGTTGCAGATGCGGCTTGCCGATAGTCGTCAGCGTTGCAGGATGCTGGATACTGCGGCCCCAGTACTCGCCGAAGAGAAGCAGCTCGTCTGGAATCTGCGAATGCAGGCCCTCATGGCGGAAGATGCTGCCATAGTTGTAGGCAGCGTGGGACGGGCCGATCCACCCGTGCTGAGGTTCTGCGACGTGTCGGCCATCTTTTTTCATCGCTTGGATGAGTCCGCCGCGGTGACCGTAGGACGCGTCCTCCAGGACAACGGTGTGAGGGTCGAGACGATCGATGACCGTGAGAAATGCGTCCTGCAGGAGAGGTGCTCGCCGTTCCTGGTAGCGAACCGACGCTGCGATCGTCCGCTCTTGCTCAGCGGAGATCGCACCAGAGAAGAGTGCCGCATAGCGGTGCACGAGAACATCGATCGCTGTTGCCGTCTCCGTGGACAGTTCTCTTCGATACGTACGTAGATCCGTGCGTGCGTTGATCGCGTCCAGGCTGCGCGTGCGCGGGAAGGCCGGCTTGATTCCGGGGTGCGGCGGGGTCCACTGGAGCAGAGTTGCCTCCGGGCCGAGGGCTTCTGCGAGATCGCCGACGAGCCAATTGCGCTCGTACCCGCCCTCCCGGGAGGTCGTGACGCCGCTCGCGACCATGACAACGGGGGAGCGCCCCCGAAGCCACGCTGCGTCATGCCTGGAAGGGAGGAACGACCGTGCGAGTCTGCGATAGGTCTTCGCCCGAGATTGCCGTTGGGGCACCCCGGTTTCGCCGAGTTCCACGGCGGCGAGGGCGCTCGCAAAGAACATGCGCACCCGAGGCCAGAGCGGCAATGCTGTGCCGGGGAGCGGTTCCAGGAGTTCGGAGGGCTCGGAATCCTCGACGTCGAGAAGTAGACGAACCGATCGGCTGTAGGGCAGGCCCGTTGAGGGGGTCATCGCGCCTGCTCGTCGTCTCCGAACACCGATTCCATGATGTCGCCCCAAATCTCCGACTGCTTCTCGCTCGAAAGCTCGACGGCGTGCGCGGAAGAGGCGCTCTTCCAGGATTCCACGTCGTCGACCGTGATCTCGCTCAGAAGAGCAGCGAGAGAAGACGCCTCGAAGTCGGGCATTACCCGGCCGATACCGTTCCTCGTGACGATGCGTTTCATCTCCGGCGACGGTCCGACGATGACTCCCAGGCGGGCCTGGATGAAGTCGAAGAACTTGTTCGGGAGGCACCAGGCAAGATTGAAGGTGGTCGGAGCGAAGATGCTCAGACCGATGTCGTAGCGATTGAGCGTGGGCACGAGCTGGGCATACGGAACCGCGTCGTTGAACCGGATCCGCTCATCACCGCCAGCGCGTTCCTTCAGGGACTGCAAATAGGCAGAACCATCGTCGACAAGGAAGAAGTCCAGGGTGACGTCTGCCCGCGTCTGTAGGACGGCGTCGATCATGATCTCGAGTTTGCGCTGGACGCCGGGGACGCCTGAATGGACGAGCTTGATCGGTTGCTTGACAGCGCCGGGCGTCAGGTCGTGGAAAGGCGTCGCGTTGATCACGACCGTGGACACGATGCCGAAGTTTCGGTAGTACTCGTCGGCGATGCCCTGCCCAACGGTCACGATCGCGGCCGATTTGGCCACATATGTGCGACACAGCCACCGCACGTACGGAGCGATGAGGATGCGCCAGAGCCGCGAATGCTCATTCTGCCGAGGCGAGTATTCGTGCAGGTCTGCGATCACTCCGTGCGTCGTCGACAGAGAGCTCGCGAGGGCACTTGTCTGCGGATCGTGTGCGATGATCGCGTCCCACTGCGTGCCTGCCAGTCGCGAGCGTGCGGCGTCGTCGCGAGGACTGAGCGACGTGACCAACGGGTAGAGACGCAGAAGGAGCAGGGCCAGGTAGAGCGCGCGCCCGAGCAGACCTCCGCGATACGGTCGGCTATCGTGCAGTTCGATATGGGGGAGATCATCGAAAGGAGCCGGCCCGAATCCGGCGGTCGTGACGTCATGGTGCTGCCGGAGGAATCGAATCTGTTTGAGTGCTCGCGGTTCCCTCGCGATGGGCGTGTAAGTCAGGACGAGAATTTTTCGACGGACGGTCACAAGGAAGCTCCTCGATCGACGGAAGGGGCGGGCGCGCTCAGGACTTCAACGCGCGTATCTGATCCGGCGTCGGATAGGTGATCAGCACGGCGCGGTGCTTGCCGTTCAGGACGAACATGCTGCCTGCAGCAACGGCGGACGCGCCTGCTTCCAGGGCCGGCGCGAAGTCTGCGTACCCGGAGGCGCCTCCAAGCGCGATCACCGGCACCGTTACTGCCTCTGAGACGGCAGTGACGAGCTTGAGGTCATAGCCAGAGAACGTCGACTCCCGGTCGATTGCAGAGACGATGATCTCACCTGCTCCGTGCTCTTGGGCCAGCCGCGCGGCCTCCGCGGGCGTCATCCCGAGCTTCTTCTTCCCCCGTTGCGAGTACGTATCCCAGCCCCCCGTAAGGCGCTTCTTCGCATCGACACTCACCACCGTGCTCGAAGAACCGAGCGCAGCCGAGATCTCGCCGATCGCCTCGGGTCTGTTGAAAGCAGCAGAGTTCAAGATCACCTTCTCGATACCGATACCGGTGATGCGCTGAGCTTCGGCGGCGGATGACACCCCGCCGCCGTAACCGACGGGCATAAAGGCCTCGCTGGCGATCTCCTCGATGAGTGAGTAGTTCACCCCCGCGCCTTTGACGGACGAGTCGATGTCACAAATAACAAGCTCGTCGACTTGCTTTTCGTTGAAGATGCGTACGGCGTTGATCGGATCCCCGATGTACTTGTCGCCGTGGAACTTCACCGGCTTCACAAGATAGCCGTCGCTGACGAGGAGGACGGGGATGACACGGGGGAATGCACTCATATGTTCGCGAAGTTCCTCAGAATGGTCATGCCGAAGGTGTGGCTCTTCTCGGGGTGAAACTGGGCGCCCATGACATTTTCGCGGCGGACCATCGAGACGAAGGTGTTGCCGTACTCAGTCTCCGCGAGCGCATCTTCCGTCGCCGAGGGGACGACATGGTAGCTGTGCACGAAGTAATAGCGGCTGTCCTCCATGACACCATGGAGGAGGGAGTCCGAGCGCAAAGCTCGTGCGTGATTCCAACCCATGTGGGGAACGCGGAGCCGGGGGCTCTCAACGAAGCGCTGGCAATGCCCGGGGATCAGGCCGAGGCCGTGTTCGCTTCCCTCGGCGCTCGTGTCGACGAGCAACTGCATCCCGAGGCAGATGCCCAAGAGCGGGCGCCCCGTGCGCGCGAACTGTTGCAGTCCCTCATGGAGACCGCTCTCCTTGAGGAGGCGGACCCCGGCGTCGAACGCTCCGACCCCCGGGAGAAGTACCCGCTCGCTGTCGAGAACCTCTTCCGGGGTCGTCACACGCCTGCTCTGGACGCCGACGCGTTTGAGCATGTTCGCGACAGACCCGAGATTTCCCAGACCGTAGTCGACGAGGGAAACAGTCATTTGCGAATCCCGAGCGCCCTGAGCACCTTCATGGGAACACGAACGAGTGCCATTGCGAGCTCCCATTGCTTCTTCGCATTCGGGTACTCGCTGTAGTCCTTCGGCGGCTGCGCATAGATGCGCTCGAGTTCGTCGACGCTGACGCCCAGCTTCTTGGCGATGAACTCGTGATCCTGTTTCCGGAGTCCCTCGGGGTAGTTCTCCGTCTCCATGAGTTCGAGCGCTTCCTCGCGAGTCATCTGATCGGACAGGATCAGCGAGGAGTAGTGAGCGATGCGCTTGTCGAATCCGAACTTCATGGGGAGGTAGTAACCCTGGAAGTAGCGCGTGAACACAGACTCGTAATGCTTACCGCCGTAGTCTCGCCACCCGAGTTCCTCTGTGATCTCCCGCTTCGCATCTTTGTAGCGATAGGGCATGAGGTTGAGCGGCTTGACGGTCTTCACACCGCGGAAGTAGGGGTACCAGATGTGGCGCTTGAAGAGCCCCATCAACGGATAGGTCTTGAGCTTGACGGAGCCGAACCGCTTCTGGATGCCTTTGACGTGCTTGGCATCGGAGGCGTTGTATCCCCAGGACTGAGGCAAGATCGACTCGCTCGCGAGGTTCGCCCCCGAGAGGATGTACTTGATCCCGTACTTGACGGCCTGCTGGTAGGCGACCCAGCCGAAGGCGTGATCGGTGGGGATATCGCAGTTGGCCACTGAGGCCTTGAAGAAGGACAGTTGCAGGTCCTTCATTTCCCGCCAGTCGACGACGTGGGTGTAGAGATCGAGATCGAGGCGGGAGACGATGTTGTGGATGTTGTCGACGGCGAGCTCTGAGTTCCAGCCGCTGTCGAAATGCACGGCAAGGGGGCGGAGGCCGAGCTTGACCGCTTGGAGAATGAGGAAGGTGCTGTCGACCCCGCCGGAGACGCCGACGATACAGTCATAGGGCTTGCCTTGGCCGGCGCGCTTGATCTCTGCAACAAGCTCGTCGAGTTCGCCAGCTCGCTGTCCGCTCTGCGCTGCCTCAACGTCAGCCCGCATCATTTCATCGAAGCGGAGCGCATGAGAGGAGACGCCCTGCTCGTCGAACCAGATTTCCGGATCGGTGGTGTCCATGATGGTTCGCACACACCGCTGATACGGCCGAGACTCGTCAGGAGTCTGGACGGATTCTCCGTTTACGATTGCCAACCTGTTGCTCCTTGATCCCTCGGTGACGCCGAGGTTCGTCGTGGGGACGGTTCTTCGTCGCGTGTGGGCGACAGAAATTCTTCGTCAAGATTACACTTCGTGCGGTCCCGAAGGCTGAGCGCCGCCGATTCCCTCAGCGGGCATGGGCGCAAGACCTGCAAGCGCCGCTTGCCGCGCGAAATCTGGCACGGCCGCGACGACTTCATCGAATGTTCCCGAGTGCACAAGACGGCCGCCCTTCATGAAGAAGATCTGATCGGCGTGCTTCACGGTTGCCAACCGATGCGCCACGGTGACGATGGTGCGTTCGCCGGTCATGGCGCGGATGGAATCGCTCACTGCGGCCTCAGTCTGCGTGTCGAGCGCACTGGTTGCCTCGTCCATGACGAGAACGAGGGGATCGGAGTACAACGCCCGGGCAATCCCGATGCGCTGTCGTTGCCCACCCGACAGTGCCATGCCGCGCTCTCCCACAGATCCCCGGATTCCATCTCGGCGGCTCGCGACGATGTCCCAAACGTGGGCGCTCTGTAGCGCCTCGATGACGCGTTGTTCGTCGTAGTCATCCGTCCAGGTGAGAGCAACATTTTGTGCCAGGCTCGCGTCGAAGAGCGCGACTTCCTGCGGCACATACGCGACGTGATCTCGCCATGCCCTCGCGACATGCTGCACATCCAGCCCGTCGATCTCGATGCGTCCAGACTGCGGCTCGAGAAGTCCGAGGAGGAGATCGACCAGGGTGGATTTCCCCGAGCCCGAAGAGCCGACGAACGCCACCGATGTTCCGATATCGATGTCGAACGAGACACCTTCGACCGCGGGGTCAGCGGTCGGGTCGTAGCCGAAGGTGACGTCACGGAAGCTGATCCTGTGGATCGGCGAGGGCAGCGGCACGGTCGGTCGTTCGTTGACCGAAGTGATGTGGTGCTCCGCAGCGGTGAGCTCGTCGATGACACGCCGGGGGTAGATCGAAGCAGCCAGCATCTGCGAGATTGCCGCTTGAAACCGGATCACGGAGGGGGCCATGCGGAACCCTGCGAGGGCGAAGAGCGCCACGGCGGTAATCGCCTGCTCCTGTCCGCCGATCAGGAATCCGGCACCGCCGACGACGATGAAGCCGCCGATGATTCCTGATTCCAAAACGTAGCGAGGCACCTGACCCAGGAAATAGATGTTCGCCCGTGCCCGTGCGCTGCGTGTTCGGCTCCGCTCGACGACCTCGGCCACCTCAGGCTCTTTTCGGCGGAGGGTGACCTCCTTCAGGGCCGACATCACCTCAAGGATGAGACGGGAGGTGCGGATCGTTGATTCGACGTTGATCTCGCCGGCGCGGCGAGAGTGGCGAGCGATCCACAGATAGAGCACGGCTGCCAGCGCCAGCAGATAGACGAGAGTCACCAGAGCGATCAGCGGCTGAACGATGGCTATGGTGCCCACCATCACAACCATGCTCACTACCTCGCCGAGCAACGTTGCTCCGGGCCGAATGAACGAGTTCACTGCGGCGTCGACACCGCCGTCTGTGAAACGGAGCATGTCTGTGGAGTTCTTCGTGAGACGTTCCTGCCAGGATGCGCCGAGGTAGGCCCGGAACAGTCGATCCCCGAGAGCGACCTCGTAGGTGGCGATGCGCTGCGATCCCCAGCGCATCACGAGCGCGGAAAGAGCGCCTTTCGTGATCATCAGCGCGCAGATGACGAGAATCGCGACGACTACACCTGCGTTGTCGAGAGTGCCGACGAGCGGAAGGGTCACCGCATTGCCGACGGAAAGTGGGCCGATCACGACGGCCAGCAGAGCCAAGGCAGCAGCGTCGAACACGGCGAGTGACGCGAGGAGTGTGGCGTAGACGTTGAGGAAACGACGTGCGTCCGTGGGAAGCGCCTGCAGGAGCTCGCGATAGAGGTTCAGAGCGATCTTCACGCTTTCTCCTCCTGTGGGGGGATTTCGCCGCCGGACCGCGCACCCAGGATGCTCTCGATGACTGCGCGGATGTGAGCCGCGTCGTTTTCGAAGCTGAGCTCCTGCGCTGCCGCATCCGAGGCGGCCTTCGCTGATCTTACGGATTCCATGTCGAGTGACGTTAGCGACTGTGCGCACGATTCCGGTGTGAAGTCATGGCTGATCACACCCAGGTCGTGGCGCGTGACCAACTCGGCCATCTCCGGCGACGGGCCGACAGCCACCATCAGACGCGCCTGTACGAAATCGAAGAACTTGTTGGGCAAGGTCAGGCGTGCGTTCGTGTGAGTGGGGGGGATCCAGAACACCCCGACGTCGTACGCATTGAGCACTCGGGGGAGGTCTTCCGGCGGGACTGGCGGGTGGAAGGTGATCCGGCTGTCCGGCGCGGCTGACGCACGGAGCTCTCGCAGGTAGGCTCCTCCGTCGCCGCCGGGCATGAGATAGAGATCTAGAGTGAAGCGCGCATCAAGCAGTTTCATTGTCTCGATCATGAGTTCGAGTCGTCGCCCGTGAATCGCTGCTCCGCTGTGGACGAGCCTGATCTGTTCGTCGCTCACGGGCGAAGGCTTGAGGGCGCGGAATCCGCCGGCATTGCGCATGACCAAGGCAGGCACATCGAACTGCTGCCGGTAGAGGGCGGCAATGCCGTCTCCTACGGTGGTCACGAGCGCCGACGGCGGCAGATACGTCCTGCATAGATGCACCATGAACGGGGCGACGAGCAAGCGCCAACGGAGAATGTGCGTGCGCTCTTCGGGGGCCCATTCATGCATATCCGCCCAGACAGGAGCTCCGTCGGCTATGCGGTGCGCCACGCCCAGCGCTCGTGCCTCGTTCGCGACGACCAAGTCGAAAGTATGCCCGCCGACGCGGTTCGCTGTCCAACGAACAGCCGGCGCGGAGATCTCAGCCGACCTGTGCATTCGCAATGCGAGGCGCACGATTCCGAGCGGCGTCTGGGGCAGGGTCGAGAGGCCTTCGGGAACTTGGTGATGCGCGAACACGCCGTCGGGAGCCGCTCCGAAGCCCACCGTGGTGACATCACCGATCTCACTCAGAAGCGAGATCTGTCGGAGGACGCGCGCGTCGCTGCGCAGAGGGGAGAGGGATATGCACAGGATGCGTGGCCGCTCGTTGCTCATTCTGTGGCATCTCTTTCTCGGCTTGGGTGGGGTTTCGCTTCGGGGTTCAGCCTGTCGACGATGCGATCGGCCACGGCCCTGAGTGACCAATTCGCCTCTGCCCACTCTGCCCGCTGTCGGGTCTCCTGCTCGTCGCGCTCGTGCCGAAGCGCTTCGAGCATCGCGTTCGCTACAGCAGCAGGCTCGTAGTCCGCGGTCCATCCGGATCCCGGTTGATCGAAGAACTCCTGGTCAGCATTGTCACCCGCATAGACCACAGGGACACCGCAACCAGCGGATGCGTACATCTTCGTCGGGAACGCGTCGTAGCCGTGCGGGAGCATGCTCGCCAAGGTAGCGCGTGCTCCGCGGATCCACATCGCCGTCTCCTCAGCGCTCATGCGTGACATGAATTCGACGGCACCCGGTGCCAGCGCTTCAGCTGCCTCGGAGATCGCGTCTCTCTCCGAACCCTGTCCGATGAACACGATTCTCGCATCCGGAACTTCGCTGAGAACGAGAGGCAGGGCCTGGATGAAAATGATCGCTCCATGAACCTCTGAAGCCGTGCCGGCGTAGAGAAGGTACGGTCGCTCGGAGACGATCATGGTGCCGTCGGGGCGGAAGACATCGGTGTCGAAACCGTTCCCGACGACGGTGACCGTAGCGGTTTCACACACCGCGAGAACGCGCTCAGCGACGGACTCCGAGACAGCGAGCACCGAACGCGCACCTACATAGGCGAAACGTTCGAACGAGCGGACCACTCGAACGACGAAAGCGGGCGCGCCGGCGACAGCGGCTGCCTCTGACCACACGTCGGCCGCGTAGAAGTGATACGGCGTGCGGCGCGCCCAAGCAGCGACGCGCATCATGACGCCTGTGGTCGGCGGGGGTTCAACGATGAGCGCGTCGAATCGGCGCGCGAAGAGCACGCGGAAGAAGGCGGGCACATCGAAGCTCAAATACTGGAGATACCCGCGGACATAGCCGGCGCGATCGCGTAGCACCGGCGCGCGGGAGACGGAGTAGTGCTCGGAGGGCTCGGCGGACGGAGTGCCACGTGGAGGGGTGCTCGTGAAGACTGCGACGTTCGCTCCTCCGTCGTGCAGACGACGGGCGAGCGCTCGCAAACGCAGAGAGGCAGCGCCGGGTTCGGGCGTGAAGATGCGCGAGACGAGCGCGATCCGGCGCCCAATGAGGGAATCCACCTTTCGATTCTGCCTGAGACTCGCCTGAGCATTGACCGGACGTGCTGACGCCGGGAGCGTGGATGGCGTTCACGTGGTCCTCGCACCATAGAATGAAGACCATGCGTATCGCCGTCGTCGCCCTCGGAAAGATCGGGCTTCCCCTCGCCGTCCAGTTCGCCTCTTCCGGTCACGAGGTGATCGGCGTCGACGTGAACCAGAAGGCCGTCGACACGATCAACGCAGCGCAGGAGCCTTTCCCCGGCGAGGCCGAACTCCAGGAGCGGCTCTCCGAGTTGGTCTCCTCCGGACGGTTGCGGGCGACCACCGACTACGGTGATGCGATCCCCGGTGCGGATGTCGTGGTGCTCGTCGCTCCCGTTTTCGTGAACGATGAGACCTGGGAACCGGACTTCAAGTACATGGACGCCGCGACCCGCTCGCTCTCCGAGCACCTGACCCCTGGGACCCTCGTCTCCTACGAGACGACGCTCCCCGTGGGGACCACCCGCACCCGCTGGAAGCCGATGCTCGAGGAGGGCTCCGGACTTGTCGAGGGTGAGGACTTCTTCCTGGCATACTCACCCGAGCGGGTGCTCACCGGTCGGGTGTTCGCAGACCTCCGCAAGTACCCGAAGCTCATCGGCGCGCTCTCCGACGAGGGCAACCGCCGCGCACGCGAGTTCTACGAGGCGGTGCTGCAGTTCGATGAGCGCCCCGACCTTCCTCGTCCGAACGGGGTCTGGGACCTCGGCACGACAGAGGCCTCCGAAATGGCCAAGCTCGCCGAGACGACCTACCGCGACGTGAACATCGGCCTCGCGAATCAGTTCGGGCTCTTCGCCGCCTCGCACGGGATCGATGTCTACAAGGTCATCGAAGCCTGCAACTCGCAGCCCTACAGCCACATCCACCGACCCGGCATCGCCGTCGGCGGCCACTGCATCCCCGTCTACCCGCGTCTGTACCTGTCGACGGACCCCGATGCCGACATCGTCCGTGTGGCGCGTCAGCTGAACGCCTCCATGCCGGAGCGGCTCGTCGCGCAGGCAGAAGGCATCCTGGGCGACCTGAGCGGGCAGCGCGCGGTCGTGCTCGGCGCGGCCTATCGCGGCGGCGTCAAGGAGACGGCGTTCTCCGGCGTCTTCCCGACGGTGAAGGCCCTTGAGGATCGCGGTGCCGAGGTCGTCGTGCATGACCCGCTGTACACCGACGAGGAGTTGCGAGGCCTTGGCTTCGAGCCGTACACGATCGGCGGAGAAGTCGATCTCGCGATCCTGCAGACCGATCACGCCGACTACAGGGAGCTCACGCCTGCGCAGCTGCCGGGCATCAAGCTTCTCGTCGACGGACGAGCGGCGACAGATGCGGCGCGCTGGGCCGGTACGCCGCGCATCGTCGTCGGCACTGCGCACACCGAGGCCTGACGCTGACGCTGATCCAGACGCCGGAAGCCCCGTCGTCTGTCAGGAGGGGCTTCCGCCCTGACATCCAGGCGCTACGCGCCATCGCGATCCTCGCGGTCGTCTTGAATCATCTGTGGCCGATGCGCTTGACCGGTGGATACATCGGTGTCGATGTGTTCTTCGTGATCTCCGGATTCCTCATCACGAGTCATCTGGTCCGCGACGCGACCTCGAGCGGACGTATCGCGCTCGCGTCGTTCTACGCCCGGCGCGTGCGGAGACTGCTCCCGGCCGCGCTCCTCGTACTCCTCGTGAGCGCGGTCGGAACCCTCCTGGTCTTGCCCTACCCGCGATGGACGCGCGGCGGAGCCGAGATCATGGCGAGTGCCGGCTACGTCGAGAACTGGTTCCTCGCCGCGATGTCGGTCGACTACTCGGCTCTCAACGACCAGGCAACCGTGGCGCAACACTATTGGTCTCTGTCGGTCGAGGAACAGTTCTACCTCGTTTGGCCACTTCTCCTCCTCGCCACCTGGTGGTGGGCTGCGAAGAAGGCGTGGCGTCCGCGCCTCGTGGCCGCGATCACGCTCAGCGTCGTCGTCACGCTGGGCATCGCGATCAGCATGTTCGCGACCGCGGGGATGCCGAGTCAGGCATACTTCGTCACCTACACGCGTGCGTGGGAATTCGGCATCGGCGGCCTCCTGTCTCTCGTCACGTTCCGACGACTGCCACGGCTCGCAGCCAACGTCGTCGCGATCATCGGGTTCGTCGTGATTGCCGTGTCGGCCGTGGCGTTCGGGCCGGAGACTCCGTTCCCTGGCGCGTATGCGCTCCTCCCCGTACTCGGCGCGGGAGCGGTAATCGCCGCGGGCACTGTCACGCAGCGGCTGTGGCACTCGCGGCTCACTTCCCTGCGCCCCGTGCAATGGCTCGGGGACGTGTCGTATTCCCTCTATCTGTGGCACTGGCCGCTGATCGTCCTTGTCCCGTCGGCATTGGCGAGCACGATGACGACGATGATGAAGGTCGGCATCCTCGGTGTCGCCTTCGTCCTGGCTTGGCTGACGTATCGGCTGGTGGAGCGTCCCGGGCAACGCTGGCGCCTGGTCGCCGCGTCGAATCGACGTACCTTCCTTGCCATGCTGGCAGGCATGGCGACTGTGATCGTCGCCGGGGGTGCCCTGATGCTGGCCGGCAACGTCCGCGCGGCAGCGGACGTGCCGCCGATCTCCGTGACCATCCAGGAATGTGTCGGGCCGCAGGCAATGCCGCAGTCGGTGAGCTGCGAAGACCGCTTCGCTCCAGCCGTGGAGACCGTCATGGGGCCGCGGAACTCGTACTTCCACGTCCCGGCAGAGTGCGTCGCCCGCCGGGACCTGCTGCCGTTCGGCGACAAGACCGCCACGGTGGAATGCGACTTCAGCGATGGCACCGAGGATCCGACCACAGTCTGGCTCGTCGGCGATTCGCACGCGCAGCAGTGGCAGGGGACGGTGTTCGATCTCGCGCGTCAGAACCACTGGTCGGTGACGGCGAGTTTCGGGGGCGGATGCCCCGTCATCGATGTCCCGTTCGTCGGCTTTCGCAAGGCGGCACCCGGAGCCGATCAGCAAAAGTGTCGGGACTGGTCGACGGCCGTGCGCGCAGCCGTCGTCGAGCAGAAGCCCGATTTCGTGCTGACCTCCTCCGCCGGCCGCGTACAGCTCGTCGAGGACGGGTCGGGTCGTCCTCAGGACGTCCAGTTCGCCGACGGGCTCGTGCGTACCTGGACGGAGTGGGCTGATGCGGGCATCACCGTCATCCCCCTCGGCGGTGTGCCGTTCAACGGAGAGGTGCGCTCTCCCGACTGCGTGGTGGTGAACGCCGGCAACCCTGGCGCCTGCGCCGTTCCGAGATCGGAGGCGCAGCCCAGCGACCCCTATCTCGTCGCGGCCGCACAGTCGGCGTCGCCGGCGATCCGCGCCTTCGATGCAGATCCCTACTTCTGCGACTCGGACGCGTGCTACGCCGTGATCGGTGGAGTGTCTGTCTACTACGACGCCGATCACCTCAATCTGGACTACGTCCGTCGGTTGGCGCCGCCGCTCGCCCAGGCGATGGGGGTCGCTGGCTGAAGCTCCCAGCCAGACGCCGATACGATGGACGACATGGATCTTCTTGTCGTCGGGTCGGGTTTCTTCGGCCTCACCATCGCCGAGCGTGCCGCCGAAGCCGGCCGCAAGGTGACAGTCATCGACCGCCGCCACCACATCGGAGGAAACGCCTACAGCGAGGCGGAGCCCGAGACAGGCATCGAGGTCCACCGCTACGGAGCGCATCTGTTCCACACCTCGAACGCGACGGTGTGGGAGTACGTCAACCGCTTCACGAGCTTCACGAACTACGTGCACCGCGTCTACACGACGCACAAGGGCACGGTCTTCCCCATGCCGGTCAACCTCGGCACCATCAATCAGTTCTTCCAGTCGGCGTACACACCCGACCAGGCCCGCGCGCTCGTGAAGGAGCAGGCGGGGGAGTTCGACGTCAAGACGGCTTCGAACTTCGAGGAGAAGGGCATCGCCCTCGTGGGACGCCCGTTGTTCGAGGCGTTCTTCCGCGACTACACCGCGAAGCAATGGCAGACCGACCCGCAGAAGCTCTCGGGCGACATCATCAGCCGCCTGCCGGTGCGCTACACGTACGACAACCGCTACTTCAACGACACGTGGGAGGGTCTTCCGACTGACGGCTACACCGCGTGGCTGGAGCGTATGGCGGATCACCCCAACATCGAGGTGAAGCTGAACGTCGACTACTTCGACGACGCCCAGCCGCTCAGCAAGAAGGCGACCGTCGGACAGGTTCCCGTCGTCTACACCGGCCCGGTCGATCGCTACTTCGACTACGCGGAGGGGGCGCTCAGCTGGCGCACGCTCGATTTCGAGCAGGAGGTGCTGAACGTCGGCGACTTCCAGGGCACCAGCGTCATGAACTACCCCGACATGGACGTGCCCTACACGCGCATCCACGAGTTCAAGCACTTCCACCCGGAGCGCAAGGACGTGTACGACTCGGACAAGACCGTCATCATGCGGGAGTTCTCCCGGTTCGCCGAGCGCGAGGACGAGCCGTACTACCCGGTCAACACCCCGAGCGACCGTGAGGGGTTGCTGGCCTATCGCGAGCTCGCGAAGGGGGAGGACGGCGTGCACTTCGGCGGGCGCCTCGGCACATACCAGTACCTCGACATGCACATGGCCATCGGCTCGGCGCTGTCGCTCTGGAATAACACTCTCTCCTAGACTCGACATCGTGAGTCACGCTGCTGTCGGGGCGCCCGGGACGCCCCGGCGTTATCTGCATTCGCTGTGGCTGCTCTCGGCTCGCGACCTCAAGGTCCGCTACGCCACGAGCTCCCTCGGGTACCTCTGGTCGATCCTCGACCCCCTGGTCATGAGCGCGATCTACTGGTTCGTGTTCACGGAGATCTTCCGACGCAGCGTGGGGGAAGATCCCTACATCGTCTTCCTCATCGTGGCGCTGCTGCCGTGGGTATGGTTCAACACCTCGGTGTCCGACTTCACCCGCGCGTTCAAGAAGGATGCCCGGCTCGTCCGTTCGACGGCGATCCCGCGCTCGATCTGGGTCAACCGCATCGTGCTGAGCAAGGGCATCGAGTTCCTCTTCTCGATGCCGGTCCTGGTGCTCTTCGCCGTGTTCAGCGGTGCGCATGTGAACTGGCTGCTGCTGTGGTTCCCGGTGGCGGTCGTCTTGCAGACGATGCTTCTGGTCGGGCTCGGGCTCCTGGTCGCGCCGCTCTGCGCGCTCTACACCGACCTGGAACGGACGACGGCGCTCATCCTGCGGGCACTCTTCTACGCCTCGCCGGTGATCTACAGTTTCCGGGACCTCCCGGCGCCGTTCGACGTGATCGGCGCCTTCAACCCGCTCGCCGGGATCTTCACCCTCTACCGCGTGGGCTTCTTCGCCGACCTCTGGGATCCGATGCCGATCCTGATCAGCGCGGTGATGTGCGTGGGAATTCTCGCGCTCGGGATGTGGACGTTCGGACGCCTGGAGCGACCCGTGCTGAAGGAGCTGTGATGGCTGCGGCGATCGAAGTCACGAACCTCGGTGTGCACTTCCGAAGAAACCGGCGCGGGCGCCGGAGTTTCAAGGATCTCTTCGCCGGTGCCTCCCGCAGGTCTCGCCCGGGGGAGTTCTGGGCGCTGCGCAACGTCTCCTTCACCGTGCAACCCGGTGAGTCGATCGGCGTCGTCGGACGCAACGGTCAGGGCAAGTCCACGCTGCTTCGCCTGGTCGCGAAGGTGCTGCTCCCCGATGAGGGGACGGTCAGTGTCAACGGCGGCGTGGCTCCCTTGATCGAGATCACCGGAGGCTTCGTGGGCGACCTCACCGTGCGCGAGAACGTCCGGCTCACGGCGGGCCTGCACGGGATGTCCCGTGACGAGGTGTCGCGTCGTTACGACGACATCATCGCGTTCGCCGAGTTGGCGGGGTTCGAGGAGACGCCCTACAAGCACCTCTCCAACGGCATGAAGGTCCGTCTGGCCTTCTCCGTGGTATCCCAGCTCGACGAGCCCATCCTGCTCGTGGACGAGGTCCTCGCGGTCGGCGACAAGGCATTCCGCGACAAGTGCTACAAGCGCATCGACGAGCTGCTCGCCGACGGACGCACGCTCTTCTTCGTCAGTCACAACGAACGAGATCTTCGTCGGTTCTGCACGCGGGGCCTCTACCTCGACAAGGGCGAGCTCGCTCTCGATGCGCCGATCGGCGAGGTTCTGGACCGCTACAACGCCGATTACGCGGCGTGACGGTCGTTCAGAGTCCGGCCAGGCTCCTCAGCTGCTGAACCGACGACCGGGCAGCCTCGACGGCTGCGGCGACGCCTGAGCCGTCGGTGATGGCGCTACGCAGCTGGGAGAGGCGGGTGGCGTAGGTCGAGACCCCTTCGCGCCATTGCTGCTCGATCGAGGACGGAGGGAGCGCGTCCGACAGCCGTTGCGCGTCCTGCTGCAGCGTGTCGAGGACCGGCAGTGCGTCCTGGCCGCTCGCACCGGCGATGATGTCGAGCCCTCGGGGCGCGTCGCCCAGCCATCCGCTGACCCGTTCGCGGAAGACCGCGATCGAGGGATCAGCCACCGGCGGCGCTGTGACCTGCGGCGTCTGCACCGGTTCGGGGGTGGGTGAGGAGGTCGGCGTCGGAGTCGCAGTCGGGGTTGAGGTGGCCGAGGGCGACGGTGAGGCGGAATCCGTCGGTGCCGGCGCGTCCCCGCGCGGGAGGAAGAAGAACAACAGTGCACCGACTATGGCGAGTGCAGCGACGACGAGCCCGACGATCAGCCAGACCTTTCCGGTCTTCTTCGGCTGCGCGGGCAGCGGGGCCCAGCGGAGCTCGGGCTGCGGTTCGTCCATCGTCACGCCTCCAACGGGGGCATCGGCTGCCAGCTGCGGTCACGTCCGACCTTGCCGCCGTCACGGATGCCGCGGAAGAGGTTGCTCGTGCCGCGAACGGTCCTCTCGACGAAGACGAGGCGGATGAGCTCCTTGAAGAACGTCGCCGTGGTACCGAGGCCGAAGAGGAGCGGGTTGTAGACGCCGTGGACCCGGTAATACTGCTTGATGAAGCCGCGGTTGCGCATGATGTAATAGCGGTAGGCGTTGCTCGAGGCGTTCATGTGGCGGATGCCCATGTCCCACTGCTTGATCTCCCGCGTGCGGCGCAGCACGAACTCATCGACGATGACCGCGGTGGTCAGACGCGATGCCAACCAGCCGTACATCTGGTCGTCCCAGTAGATGAAGAAGCGCGGATCGGGCAGACCGATCTGCTGCACCAGCGAGCGGTGGATGAACATGCCCTCGAAGCAACCGCTGTTCATCTCCTTGTATCCGCTCTCATCGAAGGCGGAAGGAGCAAACGGAATCGGGATGCCCATGCGCTCGGCGATGCGGTACTGCCAGTAGAACTCGCTGCCGTCGTAGTCGAATCGACGGCCCTGGATGCTCTTGAACCGGCTGCTCCAGGCTCCCATCCTCGCGAGCCCCTCAGGAAGGACCTCGACGTCGTCGTCCATCATCCAGATCCACTCGGAGCCGAGGTCGTATGCGGTGCGCATGCCCTCGCTGAAGCCCCCCGAGCCGCCGGTGTTCGTCTCCAGACGTCGGTACACGATCTCGGTCCCGATGTCATCGCGGAACGACTCGACCACGTCGGTGGTGTCGTCAGCCGAGGCGTTGTCGATGATCACGACGTGGCCCGGCTTGGGGTCCATCGCGGTGATGCTCGTGAGAAGGCCAGAGAGAAGGTGGGAACGGTTGAAGGTGACGATGACGATGGTGGCGGACTTCGGGTCGAATGCAGCGGGCGCCGCGGTCATGCCTTCTCCTCGAAGATCTTCTGCCAGGACTGGGGGGAGACGAGATCGGGCAACGCCTGGCGGTACTGCTGCTGCAATTCGGGCCACCGGCGACGGAGTTCCGCGTGCAGTCGCATCGTGTCTCGAAGCATGCGCCGGTACTTCGCGCGGTCGCGGGTGTAGATGTTCTTGCCGGATCCGTCGGCGGCGCTCACCAGGGCACTGTCGAATGCGGGGACGCGCCACCAGTGCGCGTCCTCCTTACCGAACTCGACCTCGGGCTGCGCGATGTTCGCCGGGTCCGGCCGATGCATCCAGTGGGAGACGAGGGTCGACAGTGTGAACAAGCGCAGCCGCACACCCTTCGGGCTGTCGAAGTCGTTCTTCGACAGCTTCTTGTACACCTGGCGACCGCGCCGAGAGTGGAGGACCGTGGTCGGGTCCCGATGAACGACCGTCTCCGGGTAGTCCGCGGCGATCACGCGGGCCGCGGGCATCGCCGTCGCCAGGTTCTGCCGCATGTGGTCGGGGCCGGAGAGGACATCGCGCAGCGCTTGCGCGCGGAGCGCGACGGGGTAGTACTGCATCATCATGAGGTGCTTCAGGTCGACGCGTCGGCTGTGCCGGATCAATCGTCCGCCGCGCAGGGTGTTGGAGTGCAGAAGTCCGGCGACGAGGCGGTTGCGTGCATGGAAGTAAGCTTGCCAGTCGATCGAGTCGTCCTTGTTCACCCATGAGACGTGCCAGAGCGCGACCCCGGGCATCGACACGGTGGGGAAGCCGGCTTCACCCGCGCGGAGGCAGAACTCGGCGTCGTCCCACTTGATGAAGGCAGGGAGCGACAGCCCGACTTTCCGGATCGCGTCGAGGGGGATCAAGCACATCCACCAGCCGTTGTAGTCGGCATCCATGCGCATGTGCAGAAGAGTCGATTGGCGCAGGTTCGAGACGCCGAAGTCATGCGGCATCTTCTCCTGATAGAGGTTTCGCCACATGAACGGGCCCTCGTCGACGACCTCCGCCCATCCGTGCAGCTTCGGGCGGTCGAGTAGGTCGAACATGTGACCGCCGACCAGGACCGGGGTGGTCGCATACCGACCGAAGACGATGGAGCGGCGCAGCGACTCCGGTTCGAGACGGATATCGTCGTCGAGCAGCTGCACGAAATCGCTCTCCGGACGCTGCAGCGTCTCGTGCATCGCCCGGGCGAATCCTCCGGAGCCGCCCAGGTTGTCCTGGCGGATCACCTGGAGTGTTTCCCCGAGGCTCTCCGCGACATCGTCGTAACCGTCCTGTTCGGCGACGAGCTGTGTGCCCTGGTCGATCAGGAAGATGCGGTCGATGAACTCCAGCGCGTCGGGCGACGCGGCCAGCGCGCGGAGAGTCTCGACGCAATAGTCCGGCTTGTTGTAGGTCGTGATCCCCAGAGAGGCTTTGCCCCTGCGGGCGGGGTCCTGCTCGGTGGTCCACTCCGCGCCTTCAAGCACAGCCGGCTTCTCATCCGCGACGATGTCGAACCAGATCCACCCGCCGTCGCTGTACTGCGTGAGCTCGAGGTCGAAGGATGTCGACGCTTCGCCGGTCACTTCGCGGGTGGCGACACGCTGACGCACGCCCGATCCGTTGGAGCGGTACACCAGGATCGTCGCCGGGCCGGTGGTGCGCACGGTGAGCTGAACCTGGCGGACACTCGTCCAGTGCTGCCAATAAGACGCGGGGAAGGCATTGAAGTACGTCCCCATCGACACGCGACGTCCGGCGACGATGCGGGCACGATTCCTGCCCAGGATGTTCCCCAGGTGCGCGCGGTTCGAGACGCGGACGGGTTCGTTCTCGATCACGGACCACGTCTCCGGATCGGCATACAGCGGAAGGAGGTCGGGGTCGCGATCAAGTGGGAAGACGACGTTCTGAAGGACGTGGGCCACTGGGAGGTTCTCCGATGTTGATGCCACAGGCCGCTGTCAGCGGACAGCGCGGGACTCGACGAGCAGTGAGTAGCCTACCGTCGATGACCTCTGCATCTGCGGAGAGTCTCCCTCCGGCCCTGCAGATGCACTGACTAGACTGACCGCGATGAAGGTATTGATCACCGGCGGCGCCGGCTACATTGGCTCGACCATTGCGACGGCGTGCATCGAGGCGGGTCTCGATGTGGTCCTCCTCGACGACCTCTCCCGCGGGCTCCGGTCCTTCGGTGAGGGGCGCGATCTGTACGTCGGCGACATCGCCGACGTCGCCGTGGTCGACCGACTTCTGGCCGATCACTCCGACATCGATGCGGTCATCCACTGCGCCGCACGCATCGTCGTCCCGGAATCCGTCGCCGACCCGCTCGGGTACTACGAGGCGAACGTCGGGAAGACGATCGTGCTTCTCCAGCGCTTGCGGGACGCGGGCATCCCTCGCATCGTGTTCAGCTCCTCGGCGGCCGTGTACGCCGGGGAGGGCGGCGACGGCGTGGATGAGGCCGGCCGACTGGCGCCGGCGAGCCCGTACGCCACGAGCAAGGCGATGGTCGAGCAGATCCTCGACGATGCAGCGAACGCCGGCGACTTCCGCGCGATCGCGCTGCGGTACTTCAACCCGATCGGGGCCGACCCGCAGTTGCGCACCGGCCTGCAGAATCCGACTCCTTCGCACGCGCTGGGAAAGATCATGCAGGCCAGCGCGTCCGGAGAGCCCTTCACGATCACTGGAACCGACTGGGCCACACGCGACGGCTCGGGTCTCCGCGACTACATCCACGTCTGGGATCTCGCTCTGGCACATGTCGCGGCGGTTCAGAAGTTCGACGATGTCGCCACCCACGATGAGCCGTACCAGGTGATCAACCTCGGCACCGGCGACGGTGTGACGGTCCGAGAGCTCGTGGCCGCGTTCGAACGCGTGACCGGTGAACCTCTCGCGGTGATCGAGACCGATCGCCGCCCCGGTGACCAGGCGGGTGCCTTCGCGATCGTCGACCGTGCGGCCGAGGTGCTGGACTGGCGTGCAGAGCGCTCGGTCGACGATGGTGTGCGCGACGCGATCGCCTGGGCCGAGAAGCTGCGCTCGCTGAGCTGAGCGCGCCGCGGCGCCCTCAGCCACCCCTGTGGGCGGTCACTCCTGTGGGCGGAGCGTCGGGATCGCGCCCGTGTGCACAGCGTCGATGTTCTCGCGCCAGGACCGCGATTGTCCGGCGCGCAACGCGCAGAGCACCAGCATGAACCACCCGGCGCCGACCAGCGTGAAGCTCTCGAACATCGAGTCGACGGCCAACGTGACCAGCATGATCGGCGTCCAGGCGTAGACGACCGAGCGTCGCACGCTGGCCACCAGCCAGGAGCGGATCAGCGCAACGCCGCCCAGCAACAGGAACAGCACCAGACCGGCCGCGCCGAGCTGGAGCAGCACATCGAAGAACGCGTTCAGTGCGCTCTGGTGATGGTCGTCCAGCTGGAAGTTGATGAAGGTGAACGGGTATTCGCCACGGGCCCACTCACCGAACCATCCCCACCCGTTGATCGGTCTCACGGCGACGAAGTCGAGGATCGTGTTCCACAGAGACGCGCGGATCGAGAAGTCCGATCCGGCATCCAGCAGCGCGATGATCTGGTGGCGCAGCGCGAACGCGATCGCGAGCGTCAGGGTCACGAGGATCCCGAGGACGAGCTGCACGATGTTGCGCCGCGCGGGTGACGCGTGTCGCACGATCGTCAGTGCGAGCGTGACGGTGCCCACGGCGACGGCGAGCACGAGCACGGTCGGCGATGCCGAGAGGAAGGCCAGGGAACCGGCGAGGCCGATCGAGACCACGGCGAGCGGCGGGTTCACGGACTGCGTGCGCCACTCGATGACGAACGTGATGAGGGCGATGACCGCGATGAACCCGAGCATGTTGCGGCTGCCGAACAGGCCCTGGATCGGACCGCCTTCCGCCAGGTTTCCCTGGATCGCGAGGAAGGTGAAAGGGAGATCGAGGAGGATGCCCGACAGGATCTCGAGTCCCAGCGAGACGGCGAGGAGGGCGCGCAGGGTGTCGCCGATCGCGCGAACGGTCTGGAGGGTGTCACGGATGTGGCCGATCGTGATCGCGAGGAACGCGTAGCCGAACAGTGACATCCAGCCGAACAGTGTGTCCGAGCGGTCCGTCGTCCACACCAGGCTCACCAGAGCCCAGCCGAGGAAGGCGATGAGCGACGACGGGGCGATCCGGAGAAGGGACAGCTCATCCCGTCGGACCCACAGGATCGCCGCGCCCAGGAGGCAGAGCACCGTGATGATGGTGGCCAGCGTGACCTTCGACGTCATCCGCTCGATCGCGTACGAGGCGAAGATCGTGGTCAGAGTGGCGAGGGCGAAGGCGCGAGCCAGCTCGACCGATCCGAGCAGCCGCACCAGGGGGCGCGACGACGTCACGGAACCCGCCGTTGCCGGGCACCGCGCTCGAACACGAGGTCGCGCTCGCCGACCCCGACCAGCGGGACCGACTTCAGCTTGAACGACAGGAGCACCACGAGCATCCAGCCCCACAGCATGATCGGCGTCGACTCGGCGAACCCCTGGACGAGGAGGACCACGGTGAACAGGCTGGGCAGCAGAGTCAGCGGAGAGAAGGGGCGCGCGGAATCGAGATCCCACCGAGGGCGATCGACGGCGAAGAACCAGGAGCGCCACAACAGGCTCACGTACGCCACGCCCATCAGGATGACGCCGACGACGCCGAGCTGGAACAGGACATCGAGCCACATGTTGTGCGCGTGGAAGACGGTGATGCCGTGATCGGTGATCCAGTGATCGAACGACGGGTCGGTGGGGATCCAGGGGCTGGAGAAGCCGTTGCCGAGAATCGGGTGCTCGCGGACGCGTTCCAGGACTTTCGCCCAGATCAGATCGGAACGTCCGGTGAGATCGGAGGTGCGGCCGACGAGTCCGAGGAGTGGCTCTCGAAGCAGCCAGACCACGGCCGCGGCCAGAGCCGTCCCGCCGATGGCGACGACGTAGATGCGCGTTCGTGCGCCGGGAGTGCGGGCGCGACGCATGAGGAGTGCGACCACGAGGACGACCGCGGTCGCGGCTGCGCAGATGAACGCGGTCACGGAGGACGTGCGCAACAGGAAGTATGCCGCGAGGAGCATCCAGAGCGCGAGCGTGGTGCGCCAGCGCGCGCGGGCGACGAACAGCACCCCGAAAGTGATGATCGAGAACAGCGAGATGATCGCGAGCACGTTCGCATTGCCGACGATCCCCTGGATCCTGCCGCCGTCGAAGAGGTTGTCGCGCACCCAGTAGAGCTGCGGGTCGATCCGGCCGTCCGGCAGCGTCGCGAAATTCGGCAGGAGCGGACCGTGCAGGACGAGTGAGACCCACAGCTCGAGGGCGAGCGAGAGGCCGAGGATCCACTTGAACGCGGAGGAGAGGGCCCGCACGATCTCATGCCAGGTGAGCACGTGCGCGATGAAGAGGCCGTTGACGGTCACCGCGGCGAGGAGGAACCAGGTGATCAGAGTCGGCCCCCGCCATTGCGACCAGGCGACGGACAGGAGGGCGAACGCCGTGTAGCCGATCGCCGTCCAGGGCAGGCGCCGCCAGCGGAACGGCTGCGGGTGATTGCGGGCCAGCATCGGGACGCCGATGGCCAGCGTCGCGAGTGTGAAGGCGACGAGAGTGGCACCGGCCCCCTCCATGCCGACGAGGTTGTACACCGCGGTGTGCGCGAACGTCACGATCAACACGAGGATCACGTAGCCGCGCAGCATCAGATGCCCCGTCGACTCGCGCTCCGGCGGTGTCGGCGGGGCTGCCACCGGGTGCTTGGTGTACTGGGCCATCGCGTTCAGGCTACCGCGCCGCGCTCGGCGCGTCGCTGAACGCCGCAGTGCACCCTACGCTGGGACCATGCTGCTGAGCCTCACGAATGCTCCCCGCGACTACGCGTGGGGATCCGACTCCCTCCTCGCCGGACTCGAAGGGCGCACGCCGACAGGCGCGCCGGAGGCTGAGGTGTGGTTCGGGGACCACCCCGGAGATCCGGCCGATGTCGCCGGAGGGGGAACCCTCGATCAGGTCACCGGAGGGACCCTGCCGTACCTGCTCAAGCTCCTCGCGGCCGGGCGTCCGCTCTCGATCCAGGTGCACCCGACGATCGCGCAGGCACGCGCGGGCTGGGAGCGCGAGAGTGAACTCGCTGCGGATGATCCGCAGCGCAACTACCGGGACGACAACCACAAGCCCGAGCTCATCGTCGCCCTCAGCGAGCGGTTCGAGTCGCTGAGCGGTCTTCGTCCGGTCGACGAGACGCTCGCGCTGCTGGGGCTGCTCGACGAGAGCGAGGGCGTCGTCCAGCTGCGCGACCGACTCGGCGCCGGCGACGATTCCCTGCGGGACACGATCGGCTGGTTGCTCGGGGGCGGAGCGAACGCTGCGGTCGACGACATCATCTCGGCCGTCGTGGCCGCGTCCGTGCGTGGAGACGGTGACACGGGGGAGTGGGGGACGACGCTCCGTGCCATCGCGAGCGTCGCCGAGAACTATCCGGGGGATCCGGGCGTCGTGGTCGCCCTGCTCATGAACCACGTCGTCCTGCGTCGCGGCGAGGCGGTGTTCCTGCGCGCGGGTCTGCTCCATGCGTACCTGTCCGGACTCGGGGTGGAGATCATGGCGGCGAGCGACAACGTGCTGCGGGGCGGGCTCACCCCGAAACGCATCGATGTCCCCGAACTGCTCGCGATCCTCGACGCCACTCCCGGTGAGGTTCCGGTGCTGCGCCCCCACGGTGACGGCGGGGTCACGGCGTATCCGGTTCCGGTGCCCGACTTCGCGCTCACGAGGATCGAGCTCGACGGAACCCCCGTCGCCCTCGACGTGTCCGGGCCGACGATGGTGCTCGCGACGGACGGGCAGGTCGCCGTCGCTTCTGCGGACGGCGAGCGAATCGACGTCGTGGTCGGTGCGGCGGCGTTCGCGAGTGCCGACGAAGGCACCCTCACCATTTCCGGCGTCGGCGAGGTCTTCGTCGCGAGCCCCGGGCGCTGAGCCGGCCCGACCGCGCGACACGCCGATCGACCCTCAAGAACCTTAAAGAGCCGCTTGAGGGTTTACGATCCGCGACTTGACCGGAGCGAATGACACGGGTGTAATTAGTCATGAGCACGGCCCGCCGGGGGGCGGAGACAGGGTTGGAGATCGAGATGACGGGATACCGTTCCGACGTACCGGAGAACTGGTTCGTCGATCCGATCAACCTCGGTGTTCCCGGGGTTCGACGGACCGAAGCATCCGACGATGACAACGCCCTCGCCTGGCAGAGCGACGCGCTCTGCTCGCAGACGGACCCGGAGGCGTTCTTCCCTGAGAAGGGTGGATCCACCAGGGACGCCAAGCGCATCTGCACGACGTGCGACGTCCGCAGCGAGTGCCTCGAGTACGCGCTCAACAACGATGAGCGCTTCGGCATCTGGGGCGGTCTCTCGGAGCGCGAACGCCGCAAGCTCAAGCGTCGCGCCAGCTGATCGTCCGCATCGTCTCCGCGTGGCACGGCTTCGCGGGCGCGCCGCACGGGCTGCTCCAGCGCCGCCTGACCCGCGCATAGGCTGACGAGGACATGCCAGCCCGAGTTCACGCCATCATCGTCGCGCGCCCCGGATCCGCCTCCCGCGCGCAGCTCCTCCGCACTCTCGACGCCGTGCGATCCCAGACCGCACCCGCGGACGCCGTGACGCTCGTCGTCTGCGGGGATTCGTCTTCGATGCGGGAGAGCGAAGCGGTCGCCGCGACGGTCGAGGGCATCATCGAGGCACGCGCCAGCACCTCCTTCGCCGAGGCGGTCGACCTCGCTCGGCCGCGGGTGCTCGAAGGCTCAGCGATCTGGTTGCTCGCTCAGGACACGGCCCCGCATCCGCGCGCACTGGAGCGTCTTCGCGGAACGCTGGAACGCTCGCCCTCCGCGGCGATCATCGCGCCCAAGCTCGTCGCGACCGACAACGACCGCGAGATCGTCTCCCTCGGGGTGACGATGACCGCTCTCGGCCGCTCGGTCGAGCTCGCGGCCGGCGAACTCGACCAGGGCCAGCACGATCGCATGGATGACGCTCTCGGGTCCGATGTGCGGGGCATCCTCATCCGGGGCGAAGTCCGCGATGCTCTGCGTCTCGACCCCGCCCTCGCCGGCGCCGATGAGGGACTCGACCTCGGGGTGCGGGCACGCTTGGGCGGCGGACGCGTCGTACTCGCACCGAGCGCACGAATCTCGGCTGCTCCCGGTGGTCCTGCGGCGCTGCCGTCCGGGCGGTCGCGCCGGGCGTACGTCACGCGGCTCGCCCAATTGCATCGACGCCTGGCCTACGCTCCCGCCGCGGCGGTGCCGCTGCACTGGCTGAGCCTGCTTCCGCTCGCGCTGTGGCGCTCCCTCACCCACCTCATCGGCAAGCGGCCCGAGGCCGTGCTCCCTGAATGGGGGGCAGCGCTCACCGCGATGATCCGCCTCGGAGCGATCGCGCGATCGAGGTCGCGCATCCGCGCCTTCCGAACGTCGACGTGGGCGAGCATCGCGCCGCTGCGCATCACCTCCTCGGATCTGCGTCGGCACCTCGACGACGGGCATGGCAGCGAGGGCGGCGCGGTCAGCGAACTCCGCTTCTTCTCCGGAGGGGGAGCGTGGGCCGTGCTCGGGGCGCTCGTCGTCAGCATCGCCTCGTTCACCACCCTCCTGGCGTGGCCGGCACTCGGTGGCGGCGGACTGCTCCCGCTCCGTCAGACCGTCGCCACGCTGTGGAGCGACGCGGCCTGGGGCCTTCGGGGCACCGCCGTCGACCTCATCGGACCTGCCGATCCGTTCGCAGCGATCGTGGCGGTGCTCGGTACCCTGTGGCCTGCTGGTCCGTCGTTCGCGATGGTGCTCCTGTGGATCCTCGCCCTCCCGCTCGCCGTCCTCGGGGGATGGTTCGCCGCGACTCGGGTGACCGACCGGTCGGGCTTGCGCATCTTCGCCGGCGTCGCATGGGCGCTCACCCCTCCGTTCCTCACGGCGCTCGTCGAGGGGCGTCCGAGCGCCGTCCTCGTACATCTCCTCCTTCCTTGGCTCTTCCACACCGCCGTGGTCGCCCACCGGTCGTGGGGAGCCGCCGGCAGTGCATCGCTGCTGCTCGCGGCCGTCCTCGCGTGCGCGCCCTCGCTGGCGCCCGCGCTGGTCCTGCTGTGGATCGTGGCGCTCGGCATCGTGCTCGGCACGGCGCAGTTCCGGGGGGCCGTGCGTCTGCTCTGGCTGCCGGTTCCGACGGTGGCTCTGTTCGCCCCCCTCGTCTTCTGGCAGTTCGCGCACGGGACGCCGTGGGGTGTCCTGGGCGACCCCGGTCTGATCTGGGCGGGCTCGCAGGCCTCTGCCGACGCCGCGGGGAGGTTGGCCCTCGCGATGGGCTTCCCGACCACGGACCTCGCCGGGTGGGCATCGTTCGCGCCCGAAGCAGTCACGCCCTGGGTCTGGGTCCTCTGTGCCCCGACCGCCCTCCTCGCTCTGGGTTCCGCCCTGGCGCCGCGGTGGCGGGCGGGGATCACGCTCCTCGTCGTCGCGGTCACCGGCCTCGCCACCGCCTTCTTTGCCGTGGGCGTCACCGTGAGCTTCGACCAGGGCGCTGGAGTGGCGATCTGGCCGGGGGCAGGCCTCAGTCTGGCCTGGATCGGGGTGCTCGGCGCTGCGCTCGTCACGCTGGACACGGCCATCACGGCGCCTCGCCTGAGAGGTGTCGCAGCGACCGTCGCGGCCCTGTCCCTCGCGGTCTGCGCGGTCCCGGCACTCACGGCTTTCCACACGGATCGCTCCCTCCTCACGAACGGTCCCGAATCCACTCTGCCCGCCTACGTCGCAGCCCAGGCAGCGGGTGATCGCGACGTCGCGACGCTCGTCCTCACCCCGAAGAACGACGGCGGACTCGCGGTCGAGGTCGTCCGGGGTGCGAGCAAGACCTTGGGGTCGCAGACGACCATGACCTCGACGGCGACGGAACCGCACGGGGCGGACGTCTCGACCCTCGCGGTGGACCTGCTGTCCGCTCGCGAGTTCGATGCGCCGGGTGAGCTGGCGGCGAAGGGGATCAGCTACGTGCTGGTCGCTCAGGGCGCCGGCAGCGACGGAGACAATGCGCGTGCCCTCCGTGCCATGGCCATCGCCTCGATCGATCAGCGTCCCGGGCTCGTGCATGCGGGCCGCACGGATCGCGGGGTGCTGTGGCGGCTGGAAGCGGAGGCTGCGGCCTCTCCTGCCCTCAGCGCCGCTCAGCAGGGGACGGTCAGGCTCGTCCTCACGCTCCAGCTGATGGCGGTGCTCGCCGCATTGCTGTTGTCGATCCCCACGCGCGCCTCGCGCCGCGCGGCGCGCGCGCAGTCCCGGATCGTCGGGCGCGCTCCGGATGAGCCTCTGGTGCTTCCGCGGCATGCGGAGGACCGTCACGATCTCGAGGAGCAGCCCCCGGTCGGCGCTCTCGAGGAGCCGCAGGATGCCGCTGCCCTGAACGACGAGGCGCTGGTGCCGATCGCTGAACCTGAGACCGACCCCGAGCCGAGCGGCGATGAGGCTGCCGCAGCGGACGACGCGTCCCCACCGGCAGGCGCTGATGAGGACGGCCCCGACAGGTCCGTGGAGGGAGACCGATGAGCCGCTCACGCGCAATCCGCGTCGCCGCCACCAGCGCGCGCCTGGTCACGGGAGGCGTGGTCATCGTCGCCTGTGTGGCAGGGATCGCTGCGGCCGTGCATGCGCCCTGGCCGAGCATCCGCCACGACGCGGCCCAGATGCAGGTCACCCCCCTTCCCGGCGACAGCGTGCTCGTCTGCAACGGGGACCTCCGCGCGCTCGGTCGCGACGCGATCGATCCGCTCAGCATGTCGTCCGCCGCGCGGCCGACCGTGACCCTCGGCGGAACCTCGGGAGACCCCGCGTCCGAGGGGCTCGCCGTGAAGGATGTGCCGGATGCCGGCGAGGTCCGCGTGCTCACCGGCACTGTGGAAGGACGCACTGCTCCCTTGATCGCCGCCGCCGAGTCGGTCAGCATCGCGACGGAGGATCTCGCCGGATACGCGGCCGCCCCCTGCGGTGTGCCGAAGCTGGACTCGTGGCTCGTGGGCGGCAGCACCGCGACCGGCACCGAAGACATCGTGATCCTGACGAACGCGGCCGAGGTGCCGTCGACCGTCACGCTCTCGGTCTATGGAGAGACGAGGAGCGCGCGCACCGTGATCGTGCCCGCTCGCACGCAGACCGCGGTCCCACTGACGTCGATCGCGGCGGGGAATACCACGCCGGTGGTTCGTGTCGGGGCGGTGGGGGCACCCGTCCGTGCCGTCCTCCAATCCTCCCTCGTGCAGGTCCTCGACCCGGCGGGTATCGATCTGCAGGACGCCGTCGCGGGCCCGCAGGAGAACCTCGTGCTGGCCGGGGTCCAAGTCTTCGCGTCCGCAGGGGACGATGCCGAGATGGCCGTCCTCCGAGTGCTGTCACCGGGAGTGGATGCTCGGGTGCAGGTCCGGGTGCGGGCCGAGGGATCGTCCGCCGTGGTCGATGAGTTCTCGGTCCCCGTCGAAGCCGACCTGCCCGCGCAGGTCGCGCTCACCGGCCTGGCACCGGGTTCGTACACGGTCGACGTCGTTTCGGACGCTCCGGTCGTGGCCGCGCTCCGGGAGCAGGACGGCTTCGGTCGCGACTCCGACTTCGCCTGGATCACCCCGGCGCCGGAGATCGAGGGCGATGTCCTGTTCGCCGTGCCGTCGGGGCCGGCGCCCCGGGTCCAGCTCGCGAACACGTCGGATCAGGATGTGACCGTCACCCTCGAGACGTCGGACGGGGGTCTGCCCGAGGAGATGGTCATCGCCGCAGGCGAGTCGCTCGGCGTGGAAGTCGATCCCGGCGCCACCTATCGGATGAGGACGGACGGCTCGATTCGCGCCGCCCTGACCCTCACCGCCCCGGGAGCGATCGCCGTGTCACCCGTGCAGGCCAGCGCCGGCGTGGAGAAGGCGATCACGGTCTACCCCTGATCTCCCGTGGGGAAAGGTCAGTGCTCGTGGCCCAGATCCCACGGCTCGCGACCGACGTACTCGGCGGCGGCACGGAATACGGCGCTCTCGATCGCCATCCGCCGATGCGGCGCGTCGTCGTGACCCGGGGGAAGCAACCGTTCGATGGGCAGACGGAACAGCACGATGCGTCGGTTCTCACGGTCGAGGTACCAGCGTGGAACCTCGTCGGTCGCGTCGAAACCCGGGATCGCCCCGATCTCGAATCGCACCTCCTGCAGCTCCGGCCAGGTTCCACGGAGGAACTCGACCGCCGTGCCGACCGTGAGGTCGAATCGGTCCAGGCGTCCGTCGAGGGGCGCGAGGGGCGGCCGTACGACCTCGCTGCGGCCCAGACGTCCGTGACGTCCGTGCCGAGCACCGCGCCGAGGTGCGGCGGAGGTGTGGGCAGTGCGACGACGGGGCATGACGAAAGTCTAGGTGGTGTCCGCGTCTGCGGCGCGGCATCCCGAGCGTCGACGGACGGCAGCCGTACGCTGGCGGAGATGGACGGACGACTGTGCTCGAAGGTCGGCTGCGTGCGAGAAGCCGTGGCCACCCTCACCTATGACTATGGCGACCAGATGGCGGCGCTCGGACCGCTCGGTGCCGCGAACGACCCTCAGGCCCACGACCTCTGCTCGCCGCACGCGGATCGACTCTCGGTCCCGGCCGGCTGGCTCGTCGTCCGCCACGAAGCCCTCCGCGTCTGACGGCGCCCCTTCGGGCCGGACACGCGGTGTCCGCCGCAGCGGGAGAACGCCTGAGCCTGGATACGCTGTCCCGAGGCGTGCCAGGGCGGCGCAGCCGGAAAGGCACTCGTGATCGTCTGGCGTCGCTGGATCTTCCCCCTGCTTCTCGTCGTGGTCTTCGGTGCGTGCGCCGCCGCGCTCGTCAAGATCGCCTTCTTCCCCGACAGGGCCGAGACCATCGTCAGCCCTGATGCCGGGATCACCGACCCGATCATCGCCGTGGAACGTGGTTCGGTCGTCAATGCTCTGACCCTGACCGGCAACATCGCTCGCGACGAGACCTTCGGGGTGCGCAGCGAACTCGACGGGACGGTCACGGCCGTCCACGTGAGCGAAGGCGCGGCGGTGAGCGCCGGTCAGAAGCTCTTCACCGTTCGTCAGGAGTATCCCCGGAAGGAGATCGACGTGCTCGCCCCCGAAGCCGGCGACGTGTCGGAGATCGCTCTCGTGAAGGGGCAGATGACGTCCGTCGGTACCGAGACGTACAAGCTCACGCCCGCGCGCTACCACCTGCTGGCGACCGTCGACCCGGTCCAGCTGTACCGTCTCGTGAACGCGCCGAGCGAGGCCACGATCACCATCACGGGCGGACCGGCCCCGTTCGCGTGCACCGGCGTGCGCGTCCAGGTCTCGGCAGAGGGGACAGCCAGCGTGCGGTGCGCCATCCCGAAGGACCAGACGGTCTTCGCCGGGCTTCCCGCGACCCTCGACCTCGCGCTCGGCCAGGTCGACGACGCACTCGTGGTCCCGGTCACCGCGGTGCAGGGCGGTGCCGGATCAGGCATCGTCTGGGTGGACGCGGCTGACGGCTCCGAGCCGGAGGAGCGCACGGTGACGCTCGGGGTCAACGACGGGGTGATCGTCGAGGTCACGGAGGGACTGGCGGAAGGCGACAGCATCCGCGAGTTCGTGCCCGGTTTCGTCGCCCCCGTCGAGGAGTTCTGCTACGAAGTGTCGCCGGGGGTCGAACAGTGCGACAGCGGGATGAGCTGGTGAGCCTCGTCGCTCTCGACGACGTCGCGAAGAGCGTTCTGCTCCCGGACGACTCGCGGCTCGAGATCCTTCGCGGCATCACCGTGGAAGTCGGTGCAGGGGACCACGTCTCGATCGTCGGGCGCTCGGGGTCCGGCAAGTCGACGCTGCTCAACATCCTCGGGATGCTGGATGCGCCGACCTCCGGTTCCGTCTCCTTCGAAGGGCGTGAAGTGCGCCGGATGCGATCGGGGCGCCTCGATCGGCTGCGTGGCGACAACGTGGGCTTCGTCTTCCAGCAGTTCAATCTGCTCCCCGGGCGCACCGCGCTCGACAACGTGACGATGCCTCTCGGACATGCGAAGGGCCGGATGTTCTGGAACCGCAGACAGATCGCCGCGGACATGCTCGAGCGTGTCGGCCTCGGCCATCGCATCGACCAGATCGCCGACAAGCTCTCCGGGGGTGAACAGCAGCGGGTCGCGATCGCCAGGGCGCTGGTGCGGAAGCCCGTCCTGATCCTCGCGGATGAGCCGACGGGCGCCCTCGACATCGATACCGGGGCCTCCGTGATGTCCCTTCTCGACGAGGTCGCCACCGAGACCGATGCGGCGCTCGTCACCATCACGCACGACCTGCACGTCGCCGCGCGCGCACGCAGGCACTACCGCCTGGATGCCGGACGCCTGGAACCGGTGGACCTGGGCCGCGCCTTCGAGGCCTCGACGCTCGCGGCGTCCGTGCCGTCGGAGGGGACACCCGCGGTGGCGGAGTCCGTCTCGTGACCGGGTTCCTCGGCGCGCTCTCCGACGCCTGGGCGGAGATCCGCGTCCACAAGCTGCGAGTGCTGCTGAGCCTGATCGGCATCGCCGTCTCGGTCGGCGCACTCACCGCGGTCGTGGCGATCTCGGAGTACCAGCGCCAGTTCCAGGCGGAGCAGTCCGACCGGTGGGGCGGACGCGCCGCGACCATCGCCGTCTCGGCGAGCACGGCCGACGGCACGCCGATCGACGCCGACGAATTCGACGATCGCTTCACCCGGGTGTCCGAGCGGTTCGGTTTCAGTCACACCACGCGGATCGCGCAGGGCGTCGTGCTGGATGTGCATCTTCCCGAGGGCATCACCGCGGTCCCCGCGCGCATCATGGACCCGGCATTCCCACAGATCCATCGCGAGAAGCTCCTGGAGGGGCGCTGGTTCCTCGACTCCGACCTGGAGGCGATGGCACCTCCGGTCGTGATCACGGAGGCGCTCTGGGACCGTCTGGGGAGGGTGCCGCTGTCTCAGCACCCCACCGTCGAGTTCGGCGGCGCGGCAGGCGGCACCTATCAGGTGATCGGCATCGTTCCCCGGCAGGGCTTCGGGGACGAGGAGCTGCGGGTCGATCTGCTATACGACGACTATCGCGACAGAGTGGACGCTCTGCCCGCGGAAGTCTCGACGCAGTACGAGGTGTGGGTCGGTGTCGATCAAGCCGATCAGATCGGCCCGGTGCTGGCGATGGATCTGCGCGCGGGGCTGCCCGAGGGGCAGACGATCTCGGTGAGTCGCACCGACTGGGCGGCGCAGCCGGGCGCTCTGGACGTCCAGGCGACCTTCGAGATGATCACGGGAGGAATCGCCTCGCTGATCCTCGCCCTCGGTGCTCTCAGCCTGATCAACATCCAGCTCGTGGCGATGCGGCAGCGCGTGCGGGAGATCGGCGTGCGACGCGCCTTCGGCGCCAGTTCGGGCCGGGTCTTCTTCTCGGTCTTCCTCGAGAGCCTCGTCGCGACGACCGTCGCCGGAGTCATCGGGATCGCGATCGTCGTCGCCGTCCTGCGATCGGACTGGATCGTGACCACGATGTTCTACGGGATCCAGGACGTCCCGCCGTTCCCGATGAGGGCGGCGCTGGTCGGACTCATCGCCTCGGTCGTCGTGGGCGCCGTGTCGGGGTTCATCCCCGCGCTCGTGGCTCTACGGGTGAAGGTGATCGACGCGATCCGCTTCTGACACACACGGTCGTGAGGGGCCGACAGGATGGAAGAATGAGCGCATGCCTGAGCTCGAGTACCGTGTGGCCGATCTGTCCCTCGCCGAAGCCGGCCGTCACCAGCTGCGGCTCGCGGAGAACGAGATGCCCGGACTCATGGCACTCCGGGAGGAGTTCGGCGGTGCTCAGCCGCTGAAGGGCGCCAGGATCGCGGGCTCGCTCCACATGACGGTGCAGACCGCGGTCCTCATCGAGACGCTCGTGGCCCTCGGCGCCGAGGTCCGGTGGGCGAGCTGCAACATCTTCTCCACGCAGGACGAGGCGGCCGCCGCCGTCGTCGTGGGCCGCGAAGGCACCGTCGAGGCCCCGGGAGGCGTGCCCGTCTTCGCCTGGAAGGGGGAGACCCTCGAGGAGTACTGGGCCTGTACGGCGCGGATCTTCGACTGGTCGTCGAGCGGGTTCGACGGACCCAACCTGATCCTCGACGACGGCGGCGATGCGACTCTGCTCGTGCACAAGGGCGTCGAGTTCGAGAAGGCCGGAGCAGTACCTGCACCGACCGAGACCGATTCACAGGAATACTCGATCATCCTCGACCTCCTGCGCCGCTCCCTCGCGGAGTCGAGCGACCGCTGGACGGCGCTCGCCGCAGGGCTGATCGGAGTCACGGAAGAGACCACGACGGGCGTGCATCGTCTCTATGAGCTCGCCGCCTCCGAGGATCTGCTGTTCCCGGCGATCAACGTCAACGACTCGGTGACCAAGAGCAAGTTCGACAACAAGTACGGAATCCGCCACTCCCTCCCCGATGGGCTCAACCGCGCGACCGACGTGCTCATCGGCGGCAAGGTGGCCTTCGTCTGCGGGTACGGCGACGTCGGCAAGGGGGCGGCAGAAGCCCTCCGTGGACAGGGAGCCAGGGTCATCGTCAGTGAAGTCGATCCGATCTGCGCGCTCCAGGCCGCCATGGACGGCTTCCAGGTGGCGCGTCTGCTCGACGTCGCGGGCGAGGTCGACATCGTCGTGACCGGGACCGGCAACCGCGATGTCGTCACGACCGAGCACATGCTGGCGCTGAAGCACCTGGCGATCGTCGCCAACGTCGGGCACTTCGACAACGAGATCGACATGGCGGGTCTGGAAGCCCTCGACGGCGCGGAGAAGATCGAGATCAAGCCGCAGGTCCACGAGTGGCGTCTGCCCCACGGACGCAGTGTGCTCGTGCTCAGCGAGGGCCGCTTGATGAACCTCGGCAACGCCACCGGCCACCCGTCCTTCGTGATGAGTGCGTCTTTCACGAACCAGGTGCTGGCGCAGCTCGAGCTCTACACGAACATCGAGGCGTACCCGATCGGCGTGTACGTGCTTCCCAAGTCCCTGGACGAGAAGGTGGCCCGCCTCCATCTCGACGCGTTGGGGGTGCAGCTGACCACGCTCAGCGATGCGCAGGCCGCATACATCGGCGTGCCGGTCGAGGGGCCGTACAAGCTCGAGCACTACCGCTACTGACCGCGTCCGCGTCGGCGCTCGTCCGCGTCGGAGCTCGTCCTCCGGCGGGACTCAGACGCCGACGTGACGTCCGGTGAGCCGTTCGGCGCGGCGGTCGGCGTTCTCCAGCGCTCGGCGCTCCCGTTCGCGGCGCAGCACGGTGATGCCGACGAGAACCTGCTCGGGTGACACGGGTGGCACCGGCGACACGAACGGTGTCGCTTCCGCCAGCAGCTCCTGCGCGACGCGGGCCCGCGCGGCGGGGATCATCCGCGGAGCGCTCACCAGGAACTGCGAGATGCGCCGAGCCAGCCGGTCGGGCATTCGCGCGACGTCGGCGATCTGCGCCCACCCGGCCAGCGCCGGGGGCAGCACGGGGGCGTGCGAGATGAGGGCCGGAGTGCGGACGCGCTGGCTGTAGGTCCCCGCGACGAGGTCGCCCAGCCGCTGGGACCGCGCCGTGAAGGCGCCCGTGAGCACGGCGATGCCGCCGAACGTGATGTAGATCTCCAGCACGCCGATGAGCGCGCGGATGAAGGCATGGCGGAATCCGGCGGCGCCTCCGTCGACGCGGACGATGCGTCCGCCGATCGCGAGCTTGCCCAGACTGCGGCCCTTGAGCGCGACCTCCATGGTGATCGGCAGCACCACGAAGCTGACCACGATCGCCGCGACCGTCGCGATGCGGTCGGTGGCATCGTCGAGCACGCCGGCGTTCAGCAGCCAGATGCGCAGGAAGAGCCACAGTGCGAACACGGCGTATCCGAGGAGCATGTCGATGGCGGCACCGAGCGCGCGCAGCAGGAAGCCGACCGGCTGCACATCGATGGCGACGGCTTCGCCGGAGAGCACCTCGTCGGAGACGTCGATCGGGGTGGACATGAGTACAGTAAATCAGGTGGATGCCGACGCGTTGACCGATGCACGCCGTGCCGAGTGGGAACGGCTTGACGAGCTCAGCCGCGCCCGACTCGACGGCGCCGGAGTGGATGAGCTCATCGTCCGCTACCGCGCCGCGTCGGCCGACCTCGCCGAACTGAAGACCTCGGTCGGCGACTCGCCGCAGGGCGCGTATCTGTCCACGATCCTCGTGAGAGCCCGGCTCCGCCTCACCGGCGCGTCCGACAGCATCCTCACCCAGACGGCACGGTTCTTCCGACTGCAGCTTCCTGCCGCTCTCTATCGCCTGCGATGGACCACTCTGGTGATCGCGGTCGCCTTCATCGCCGTCGCGGTCGGCACAGCCGCATGGATCGCGAGCGACCCGGCGCTGATCGCGACCCTCGGTCCGCCCGACGCCCTCGAGCAGTACGCGGACGAGAGCTTCACGGGCTACTACACCGAGAACGCCGCGGCCACGTTCATGGGCATGGTGTGGACGAACAACGCCTGGATCGCGATGCAGTGCGTGCTGTTCGGCGTCACCGGGATCTGGCCCGTCTACATGCTCGTGCAGAACGCGATGGGGATCGGCACTGCCGGCGCGATCATGGCGGCGCACGACAAGGCCGATCTGATGGTGCTCTACATCCTCCCGCACGGCATGCTCGAGATGACCTGCATCTTCGTCGCCGGCGCCGCGGGGCTGCACATCTTCTGGGCCTGGGTCGCTCCCGGGCACCGCACCCGCGGGGAGGCTCTCGCCGAGGAGGGGAGGGCACTCGCCACGGTCGCGATCGGACTCATCTTCGCGCTGTTCCTGTCGGGGCTCGTCGAGGGCTTCGTGACCGGCTGGGGTCTCCCGTGGCCGGTGAAGATCGGGATCGGTGCGGCCGCGCTCGCGGTGTTCCTGATCTACATGCTCGTCATCGGAGGGCGTGCGCACCGGGCAGGGGAGACCGGCGACCTCGTCGAGTACGAGGCAGGGACTCCGCGGCTCATCTCCGGCTGATCGCCCTCAGTGCACGGGCACGGCACAGGTCAGAGGCGTCCTGCGGCCTTCAGCTCGAGGTAGCGATCCGCGATGCGAGGGGGGAGTTCCTCCGGGTCGGCGGCGATCGCCTCTCCACCGGCTCTGCGGATCGCGTCGGCGACGTTCTCCGCGTCACGGAGGGTGCGTTCGGCCGCGGCAGCGAGGTACACCTCTTCCCGGGAACCTCGTTCTCGGGCGAGAGCACTGATGCCGTCGTCCGTCACCGAACCGACGAGGACCGTCGTCGCCCGTGACGCCCGCGGGAAGGCCCCGAGGAAGCCGCGCGCCGATTCTGCGGCATCCTGCGCGGTCAGCGCGACGATCAGCGACGGTCGTGTGGTGAGCGAGCGGACCGCAGCGAAGGCACCGTGCCAGTCGGTGTCGACCAGGCGTGCGTGCACCGGGGCCATCGCGTCGGTCATCGCCGGGAGCAGCGCGGTGCCGTCGACACCGGTCACCCTGCCACGGACGACGCGGTCGTACAGGAGCAGGTGCACGTGATCGCCAGCACGGGAGGCGAGCGCGGCGAGGAGCAGAGCGGCCTCGAGGGAGGCATCGACACGGGTGCCGTCCCCGACTCGGGCAGCGGCTGTGCGGCCCGTGTCGATGATGATGACCACGTGCCTGTCGCGCTCAGGACGCCACGTGCGCAGCATCGTCGTTCCGGCTCGAGCCGTGGCCCGCCAGTCGATCGAGCGCACGTCATCACCCCGTACGTATTCGCGCAGCGAATCGAACTCGGTTCCCTGACCGCGCACCTGGATGCTGGTGTTGCCGTCCAGTTCGCGCAACCGTGCGAGGCGCGAGGGCAGGTGCTTTCGTGAGGAGAAGGCAGGCAGCACCCGGATCGCGCCGCGGACGACGTGTCGCGCTTGTCGCCCGGCGAGGCCGAGCGGGCCGCGCGAGCGGATCATCACGAACTCGCTCACCAGTTCCCCACGTCGCCGGGGGCGGAGGGTGATCGAGACCCGGGCGCGTTCCCCCCGCGCCACACGCAACTGCTGGCGTTCGGCGGGAGCCCCGGCCGTGGGCTGCCAGGCGTCGCGGATCACGGCGTTCAGTGTCCTGGTGCCGTGGTTGTGGACGGCGACGCTCACCGGGACCTGCTCGCCCAGACGAGCTCGCTGGGGCACCCGGCGGCTCAGGGTCACCGATCGGGGGTTCGCGGCGAGAGCGACATCCAGCGCGACCAGCAGCACGCACAGGCCGATCCAGGCCCCGAGGGCGGGGTACGCCGGATAGCCCGCCAGTCCGATGAGGACGAGCGGGAGGACGCCCACGGCGAGGGCGATGGTGAGCCGGCCGGTGATGAACACCTAGATCGGCACCCGGGTCTGCTGCACCACGGAAGTGAGGACCGCGTCGGCCGACACGCCTTCCATCTGGGCATCCGGCCGCAACTGGAGCCGATGGCGCCAGACCGGAACCAGCATGGTCTGCACGTGGTCGGGGGTCACCGCGGAGGAGGCATTGAGCCAAGCCCAGGCTTTGGCTGCCGCGAGCAGTCCCGTCGAGGCGCGGGGGCTGGCACCGAGCTCGACCGAGGGGGACTGGCGTGTCGCGCGCGCGAGGTCGACGACGTAGCCGAGGACGTCGTCGGTGACCTCGACCGCCGCCGCGCGCTCCTGGGCGGCACGGATCTCGTCCGGCGAGACCACCGGATCGATACCCGTGAGTTCGCGGGGGGAGAAGCCGTCCGCGTGGCGGCGCAGCACCGAGAGCTCGGCATCGCGTTCGGGCATGCCGACGACGAGCTTCATCAGGAAGCGGTCCAGCTGTGCCTCGGGCAGTGAGTAGGTGCCCTCGTGCTCGATCGGGTTCTGGGTCGCAGCGACGAGGAACGGGTCCGGCAGAGGACGACTGACACCGTCGGCCGACACCTGGCGCTCCTCCATCGCCTCGAGAAGGGCTGCCTGCGTCTTCGGAGGCGTGCGGTTGATCTCGTCCGCGAGCAGGATGTTGGTGAACACGGGGCCGGCCCGGAAATCGAACTCACCGGTGCGAGCGTCGTACACGAGCGAACCGGTGACATCGCCCGGCATGAGGTCGGGCGTGAACTGGACGCGCTTCGTGTCGAGGCCGAGCGCTCGAGCGAAGGACCGGACCACCAGCGTCTTCGCGACCCCGGGCACGCCCTCGAGGAGGACGTGGCCCCGGGCGAGCAGGGACACCAGGAGTCCGGTGACGGTGCCGGCCTGCCCGACGACGGCCTTGTCGACCTCGGTGCGGACCCGATGCATCGCCTGACGAAGCGCGGCGTCGTCGGCGGGGAGATTCTCAACGGTCACGGGGTTCCCTCGGCTTCTCTGGGTGGATGGAAGGGTCGGTTCGTTCGATCATTCGTCATGCCTCGCACTGTGCGTGCTCGACTCCACTGCGGCCTCGAGGTCGTCGAGTCGTCGTGCGAGATCGATCAGGGCTGTGTCGTCGGTGGGCAGGGGCCCGGCCAGCAGGGCTTGCAGGGTGCCGCGCGGGATCCGAAGTCGGTCGGAGGCCGCGTCAGCGACCTCGTCCGCGCCGGCGTGTGCGGCGAGCCCGAGTCGTCGTGCGAGTCGGCGCTGGGCGCCGTCGCGGAGAGCTTCCGCGGCGTGCGCCGAGTCCGCGGCCCTGGCCGTCAGACGCGCGCGTCCGTGCATCGTCTCGGAGGCGCGGACGGTCACGGGCAGGGTCTCGGCAACCAGCGGGCCGAAGCGCTGACCGCGCCAGACGGCTGCGGCGATCCCCGTGAGGAGCAGCAGGAGGATCACCGGGGTGACCCAGGGCGGTGTCAAGGTTCCGAGCGTGTCGATCGACTCGCCCTCGATGTCGGAGTCCGCGAAACTCGGGACGTACCAGACGACGTGGTCCGTCTGCCCGAGCAGGGCGAGGGCCAGCGCAGCGTTGCCGTTCTCCGCGAGGGAGGCGTTTCCGAAGAGCCTGGAGCCCTCCACGACGATGCGGCGGTCGTCCGTGCGGTCGTCCACGAGCACCGCGGCGCCGTTCGCATCGCCGAAGCAGGGCACCACCCCACTCGTGGGGGAGAAGAGTCTGTCCGCGCGGATCGTCCCCACTCGGGCGAACTCGGCGACATCGCACTCGGCGGACACCGCAGGAAGCGTCCCCGAGGCGTTCTCGCCGATGTCGAGTGCGCTCAGGAGATGGGTGCCTGCGGAGAGGAACACGATGCGGTCCGCCGGTTCCATCAGCGTCTCCAAGGCGTCGTCCGTCAACGTGTACGGATTCGCCATGACGAGGGTCGTGTCGTCGCCGATCGCCGCGCGCGCGGCCGTCCGGGAACGCTCGACGTCGACGTCGACTCCTCGGTCGCGAAGGATCTCGGCGAGGGCGAGCGCGCCCGCATCGTCCCGGCCTTCCGGATCGAGCGCTCCCCGTGCTCCCGGCGGTGTCACACTGACGCGGAGCGCGACGAAGGCGACGATCAGCACGAGCGCCACCACGATCAGCCAGCCCACGATCGCCTTCGTCTTGCGCGGTCGGTGCTCGGCGGTCGACGGGACCGACGGGGTTTGAGCGGTCAGGCTCACGCCGGCACCTCCTCGGGGCGAAGCGACAGGAGTCGGGCGTCGGTCGCGGCGAGCTCTCGATAGGTCTGCTCCGTCGCGGCGTGCCCGAGGTAGCGGACGTCGTCGAACGCAGTGGCCGCGCGGCGCATCGCCTCCGCCTCCTGCTCGAACACCCGGATCGCGTCGCGCGCGATGGACTGCGCGGTGGCGCCGGGGGCGGGATCGATCAGATCCCGCTCCAGCAGGCTCCGGGCGATGGCACGGTACCGGAGGATCGTCGCCGTGCTCCAATCGCCTTCGCGTGCTCGGCGCTCGGCGTCGCTGCGCAGTTGTGACGCCGAGCGATCATCGGCCGCGCCCAGGAGATCCGCGCGGCCGCGTCGGACGGTGCGAGACCTTCGAGGCCGACCCCAGATGATGAGGGCCGCGATCAACGCGGCGACGATGAGGGCGATCACGATGATGAGGGCAGCCGGCCCCACATTCGCACTGTTGTCGGCGTTGAACAGATCGGCGAGGAAACGGCCCACGTCACGGGCGAAGAGGTCGAACCACGTCGGCTTCGCGTCGGCATAGCGCGGGTTGGAGAGCTCCTCCTCGGCCCAGCGTCGCGCCTCATCGCCGTCGGGGACGAACAGGTCGTCGAACGGTCGGATCATGCCGTGTCATCGCCGCCAGGCGCAGCCCAACCGGTCTCCCGCGGGGCGGTCGGTGCGGTCGGTGCGGGCGGAGGCGGGGGCGGGAACCCTGTCGGCGCGGCCCCCATCGATCCCGTGCTCCCCGGCGATGGTGTCGGCACCGGGGGTGCGGAGGGCTGCGCCGGGGG
>NZ_SJYZ01000007.1:0-157420 GCF_004337555.1 Microbacterium sp. PI-1
CTCCACGCCCGCCGTGCTCGGGGTTCCGGCGGGCGTGAAGATGTACTCGCCCGTGTTCGCGGTCAGCCCGCGGGCGGCCGGGGCGATCGCGGCCGACTGGATCGACCGGGACGGACTTCCCACCGACGACCGCGAAGTGCTCGACATCGACGAGGCAGCGATGCGGCAGGCTCGTGTCGACCCGACGCTGTACGGGATGCTCCGGGTGCCCTACCGCGCCGGACGGACGCAGGCACGGAAGGCCGCGACGCCGGTCACCGAGGCCGCCGCCGTCGAAGCCGCCGCGCGGGGAGCCGTGGCGCGCATGCTCCCGGGCGTCCGCTATCTGCTCGGACCCGGCGGCACGACGGCCGAGATCGCGAGGCAGCTCGGCGTCGAAGGATCCCCCCTCGGTGTCGACGTCGTCCTCGACGGTGCCGTGCGCGTGCGGGGAGCCAGCGAGCAGGAGCTCCTCGCCCAGATCGCGCAGGGCCCGGCCCAGGCCGTGATCACCGTGATCGGCGGCCAAGGATTCCTGCTCGGGCGGGGCAACCAGCAGCTCTCGGCCGCGGTCCTGCGCGCCATCGGCCCCGATCCGCTCCTGGTCGTCGCACCGGAGCAGAAGCTCATCGACCTGCACGGCCGGCCCCTTCTCGTCGACACCGGCGACCCTGATCTGGATGCGAGACTCGCCGGACACGTCCGCATCATCACCGGCGTCGGCACCCGCAGCCTCTACGCCGTGACCGCCCCCGAACTGACCCCCGCCTGACCGATCCGGCGGAACGAACCCGAAAGGACACCCCATGCGTCTCGAGAACAAGAAGGCCATCGTCACCGGCGGCGCCGGAGGCATCGGTCGTGCCACGTCGCTCGCGCTCGCCGCGGAGGGCGCTGCCGTCGCCGTCGTCGACCTGAACGCGGAGGCGGCCGAAGGCGTCGCCGCGGAGATCCGTGCGGCGGGTGGCTCGGCCATCGCGATCGCCGCCGACGTCGCGAGCGAGGCCGACATCGAGCGGGTCATCGCCACCGCGGTGGCCGAGCTGGGCGGCGTGAACGTCGTCTTCAACAATGCGGGCATCATCCGCCGCACCACGGCCGTGGAGACGACCGTCGAGGAGTGGGACCGGGTGTTCGGCGTGAACGTGCGGTCGATCTTCCTGATGTGCAAGCACATCGTGCCGATCATGGAAGCGGCCGGAGGCGGCTCGATCATCAACACCGGGTCGGGGTGGGGCCTCAAGGGCGGAGGCCAGGCGATCTCGTACTGCGCGTCGAAGGGCGCCGTGGTGAACATGACCCGCGCGCTCGCGATCGACCACGGGCCCGCCGGCATCCGCGTGAACTCCGTCAACCCCGGAGACGTGAACACCGGGATGCTGCGCGACGAGGCGCGTCAGCTCGCGCAGGACACGAACGCCTTCCTCGCCGAGGCCGCCGACCGCCCGCTGCGCCGGATGGGAGAGCCGAGCGAGGTCGCACAGGCCGTGGTGTGGCTCGCGAGCGACGACTCCTCGTACGTCACCGGCTCGGCCCTGGTGGTGGACGGCGGCGGCATCGCCTGAGCGGGGGGGGCGGGGAAACTCGCGTAAAATCGGGATGGTGACCGACGCGAACCCTGAACTCGGCGCCGGCATCGACCCGGACGACCTCGCCACGACGCTGCGCGTGCTCGCCGAACTGCACACGATCGACAACGAGCACCCGGACTTCGTCGCGGTGCGCCACGCGACCGCGGCCATGTTCAAGGCCGTCAAGCGCGTGCGTCGCAAGGAGATCCGCGACGCGATCGCCGAGGCCGACAAGGCCGTGGTCGCCCGCACCGCCACCGGTGCCCCGGACCGCATCGACGACGAGACCCGGGGCCACGACCTCGCCACCAGCGTCGTGGACGCCCCGATCGCGGGCGAGCTCCTCAAGCCGCGCAACTGCTACATCTGCAAGCAGCCGTACACGCAGGTCGACGCGTTCTACCACCAGCTCTGCCCTGACTGCGCCCGCTTCAGCCACGGCAAGCGCAACGCCCGCACCGACCTCACCGGCAAGCGCGCCCTGCTCACGGGCGGCCGCGCCAAGATCGGCATGCACATCGCGCTGCGTCTGCTCCGAGACGGGGCGCACACCACGATCACGACGCGCTTCCCGCGCGACGCCGTGCGCCGGTTCTCCGCGCTGCCCGATTCCGCCGACTGGCTGCACCGTCTGAGGGTGGTGGGCATCGACCTGCGTGACCCGGCACAGGTCATCGGGCTCGCGGACTCGGTCGCCGCTCAGGGTCCGCTCGACATCCTGATCAACAACGCCGCCCAGACCGTACGGCGCTCGCCGGGGGCGTACTCGCTGCTCGCGGATGCCGAGCTGCAGCCGCTCCCCGACGGACCGCTGCCCGAGATGGAGACGTTCGGGCACACGGTCGATCCGCACCCGCAGGCGCTGCAGGCCTCGGTCGACTCGCATCCGCTGTTGTCGGTGGCGGCGCTCGGCGGCACCGTCGCGGAGCAGGGTGGCCAGGCGCTCACGGCCGAAGACCTGGCTCGCCTCGCGATGGCCCCCGGGTCCTCCTCCCTCGAGAAGCACGCGGACGGCACCGCGATCGATGCCGGCGGACTTGTGCCCGATGTGAATCGCGTCAACAGCTGGGTGCAGTCGATCGAGCAGGTCGACCCGCTCGAGATGCTCGAGGTGCAGCTCGCGAACACGACCGCCCCGTTCCTGCTGATCAGCCGCCTGCGCGCATCGATGGCCGCCTCCGCGGCGCGTCGCACCTACGTCGTGAACGTCTCGGCGATGGAGGGGCAGTTCTCCCGCCGCTACAAGGGGCCGGGCCACCCGCACACGAACATGGCGAAGGCCGCGCTCAACATGCTCACCCGCACCAGCGCCGGCGAGATGCTCGAGAAGGACGGCATCCTGATGACCGCGGTCGACACGGGCTGGATCACCGACGAGCGCCCGCACTACACGAAGGTCCGGCTGGCGGAAGAGGGCTTCCACGCGCCGCTCGATCTGGTCGACGGTGCCGCCCGTGTGTACGACCCGATCGTGCGCGGGGAGGCCGGGGAGGACATCCACGGCGTGTTCCTGAAGGACTACGAGCCCAGCCCCTGGTGAGGGCGCGGGTCAGAGCGCGTCGAGAGCGGCACGCGCCGTCCCTTCATCGGTGATCAGGGTGGTGACGAGTCCGGATCGCAGGGCGGCGAGCACGGCGCGCTGCTTGCCCGCACCCCCGCCGAGGGCGATGCGCGTCGGGGTGCGCTCCAGCTGCGCGGTGGTGATCCCGATCAGGCGTCGGTGGAGGCCGTCGACCTCGTTGCCGTCGATGTCGAGCAGGGTCGTGCCCAGTTCGGCGACCACCCCTCGGCGCAGGAGGGGAGCGAGTTCGTCGAGTTCGTCGAGCTGGGAAGCCAGCAGTGAGCTGCGCGGCCAGCCACCGACCGTGAGCGCTGCCATGTCGATGTGGTCGATGCGCGCCAGGGCCTGTTGCACGGCGGGCTCCCGGGTCACCGCGTCCCACGAGCGGGCACTGCGGGTGACGAACGAGGCGGGGAGGGCGAACATCCTCCCCTTGGCGACGCCGCTGAGCTGACTGATCGCTTCGAGGTGCGTCCCCGCGTCGACCGAGGCGAAGCCGGTGAGCTGGACCACGTCGCAGGTGGCCACCTCCCGGATGCGGCCGCACGTGTCGAGGATCGTCCGCCCGGGGCCGAGACCCACGATGGCGTCTTCGCCGATGGTCTCGCTCAGGAAGCGTGCACCGATGCTCGCGATCGTCGTGCGGGTGCGTGTCTCGTCGTTCGAGGGGGTGAGGGCCACGAACGCCGATTCGAGACCGTAGGCGCGGCTGAGTGCTTTCGAGAGCTCGGGGGCGATGGGCTCCGGCAGGCGGGTGCGGACCTCGACGAGACCGTCCTCGCGCGCTCGCCGGATCATCCGCCCCACGAGGAATCGCGAGATGCCGAGTTCTTCGGCGATCTCGATGGTCGATCGTCCGTGCTGGAGATTCTGGACGGCAGCGTACGCATACTGCACAGATTCGGTTGTTGAAAGAGTTGTGCACATATGAGCACTCTAGTGACTCACATGAGGACATTCCCTGTACTCTCGAACGCAAGTCACACGGAACCCGTCGCAGTTCGAAGGAGTATCGATGAACAACAGCCGAAAGCGTGCGCGCGCCCACAGCATCACCGCCGCCGTCGTCGTCCTCACCACCGCCGGCCTCCTGGCCGGCTGCGCGCCGAGCGACAGCACGACGTCCTCGACCGACGTCTCGTCGTTCGACTGGACGAACTACAGCGGCGAGAAGCTGAGCATCCTCATGAGCGAGCATCCCCTCTCCGACGCCGTCCTCGACCACGTGTCCGACTTCGAGGAGAAGACCGGCATCGACGTCGACATCGAGACGCTGACCGAGTCCGACTACATGGTGAAGATCCTCACCGAGCTCCAGTCCGGCGCGGCCGGCTACGACGTCTTCATGACCTCCCAGCCGATGAACTACCAGTACGCCGCGGCCGGCTGGATGGAAGACCTGCAGCCGTGGGTCGACGACGACACGCAGACAGCTCCGGACTACGACTTCGACGACTTCTTCCCCTCGCTCATCGAAGCGGAGCGGTGGGACACCACGGAGTTCGACGGTGCGGGCGAAGGAGGTCTCTGGGCGATTCCCGCGAACGAGGAAGGCTACGCCCTCTTCTATCGAAAGGACATCCTCGAGGCCAAAGGCGTCGCGGTGCCACAGACGATCGACGAGCTCATCGCCGCCGCGCAGAAGCTCGACGGCACCGAGTTCGACGGCAAGACCATCTCCGGGTTCGTCAGTCGCGGCGACAAGACCTACCCCACCCTGAACCCGTTCTCCACGTTCGCCGGGGCCTACGGCGTCCAGGACATCACCGACGGCAAAGCCACCGTCAACTCGAAGGCGGGCAACGAGGCCGTCACCAAGTGGATCGAACTCATGCGCACCGCGCCGGAAGCGGCGAGCACCTACACGTGGTACGAGGCACAGCAGGATTTCCTCGCCGGGAACTCCGCGTTCTACATTGACGCCGACCACATGGCCCCCGACTTCGAGAAGGAGGGCAGTGGGATCGCGGGCAAGGTCGGCTACGCACTGCCGCCCGAGGGGCCGAAGGGGCGTTCGTCGAGCATGTGGGTCTGGTCGCTCGGCATGAACGCGGCGTCCACGCACAAGGGCGCTGCCTGGCAGTTCATCCAGTGGGCGACGTCGAAGGAGCTGCTGACGGATTCCATCGCGAACGGCAACCTCAACCCGACGCGCCTCTCCGTCGCCGAGAGCCCTGAACTCTCCGCCGCGACCGAAGGTTGGGGGGACTACAACGAGGTCTGGAAGAAGACCCTGACCGACTACGCGGAGTGGCCGTACGCGCCGTCTGCGAGCTGGACGACGGTCGGTGACATCTGGGCGACCGCGATCCAGTCGGCGCTGCTCGACAAGGCATCCGTGAAAGACGCTCTGGATGACGCGGCGACGAAGATCGACGCGGCGATCGAGTGACCTCGGCGGACCGGAGATGACGATCGGAGTGGACAGAGAGTCATGAAGCCCAAACCTCATTTGCCGTACCTGCTCGTCCTGCCGGCACTCGCTGTTCTCGTGGCGGTGCTCTACCCCTTCCTCACCGGTGTCTGGTGGTCGTTCACGTCCTACCGACTGAACCGGGGTGCGCCGACGTTCAACGGTGGCGCGAACTACCTGAACCTGTTCGTCACCGGGGAGGGGCTGCACGCGATCGGCATCACGCTGCTGTACGCCGCCGTCGTCGTGAGCGTGGAGTGCGTTCTCGGCATCGGACTCGCGATGCTGCTGAACTACGGTCCGTACGGCAGCACCTTCCGCCTGCTGATCGTCCTGCCGCTCCTGCTGCCCCCGGTGATCGCCGCGCTGATGTGGAAGGTGATGCTGACCGAGAACGGTGTCGTGAACTGGCTTCTCGAAGCCGTCGGCCATCCCGGACTGCTCTGGCTCAACGGCCTCGACAGCGCCCTGTGGTCGGTGATGATCATCGACATCTGGATCTTCACCCCGTTCGTCGTGCTCCTCGCACAGGCCGGCCTCCGCAGCGTTCCGCAGGAGCTTCGCGAGGCCTCCGCGGTCGACGGTGCGGGTCCGGTCCGGAACTTCTTCTCCATCACGCTGCCGATGCTGGTGCCCGTGCTCATCGTGATCATCGCGTTCCGCGGCATCGACTCCTTGAAGATGTTCGACATCATCTACACGACGACCAAGGGTGGGCCCGTGGACGCGACGACCAACCTTCATGTGCTCGCCTACCTGGACGGCATCCGCAACATGAACTTCGGCGCGGCGATGGCGGCCCTCGTGGTGCTGTGGGTGCTGTGCAACCTGCTGTCGTCCGTGCTGCTCCGGGCGCGTCGGGCGGAGGCGGGAGCATGAACGCCTCTCCGAGCGGTTCCGTCGCCCGGTCCCGTCGTCGCAAGAAGCTCCTGCGGCACGGTGCGGTGATCGCGTCGCTGAGCATGTGGAGCGTCTTCGCGCTCGCGCCCCTCGTGTGGATCGTGATGATGTCGTTCAAGAAGGCCGAAGACATCGTCGCCTACCCGCCCACCTTCGCCTTCACTCCGACGTTGACGAACTACGTCGAGGTGCTGAGCGGTGCGAAGTTCATGGCCCCGTTCGCGAACTCGCTCATCGTGACGGTGGGGTCGCTGCTCGTGACGGTCGTGATCGGCCTTCCGACCGCGTACGCACTCGCACGCTTCTCGTTCCGGGGACGCGAGAACATCGCGTTCGGGATCCTGTCCCTGCGATTCGCTCCCGAATTGCTGATCATCCTGCCGCTGTATCTGCTGTTCCAGAAGACGGGCCTGTACGACTCTCATCTGGGGTTGATCCTGGCGTATCAACTCGTCACGCTGCCCATGCTGGTGTGGATGCTCCGCTCCTTCATCGAAGATCTGCCCGGCGAGCTGGAAGAAGCGGTGGCCATGGATGGGGGCACGCGCTGGACCGCTTTCCGTCACGTGCTCCTGCGACTGATAGCACCGGGCCTCGGCGCGAGTCTGATGCTCTCCTTCGTCTGGGCGTGGAACAGCTACACGCTGCCGCTGGTGCTGGCGGGGAAGAACACGCAGGTCATCACGACCGGGATCCAGCAGTACATCTCCGCGCAATCCATCGACTGGGGACCCATGGCAGCGGCCACGGTCGTCTCCCTCATCCCCGGGATTCTCTTCGCGGTGTTCTCACTGCGCTGGATCGTCGGCGGTCTCACCGCCGGCACTGTCAAAGGCTGAAAGCCCGCACGACCGAAAGGTGCCACCCATGTCCGTTCCTTCCACCATGTACGCCAGCGTGCTCACTGGGCCGAAGCGCGTAGAGCTCGAGAGTCGCCCGGTCCCCTCCCCGGGTGCGGGCAGCGTCCTCATCAAGGTCACCGCGGTCGGCGTCTGCGGCTCGGACACCCACTTCTTCGAATCGGGTGCCGTCGGAGACATCGTCGTCCGGGACCATGTCGTGCTCGGGCACGAGACCGCGGGGGAGATCGTCGCCGTGGGTGCGGGCGTCGATGCGAGCCGCGTGGGGACGCGGGTCGCTGTGGAGCCGCAGACGCCGTGTCGCGCCTGCCGCTTCTGCAAGCGCGGCGCCTATCACCTGTGCCCGAGCATCCGCTTCTTCGGCGCCTGGCCGGTCGACGGCTCCTTCGCGGAGTTCGTGATCGTCGACGCCGACTTCGCGCACGAGATTCCCTCGGCCATGACCGACGAGCAGGGCGCGCTCGCCGAACCCGTCTCGGTGGCGATCCACGCGGCCCGTCGTGCAGGTGTCACGGCGGGCGCGAGGGTGCTTATCACCGGAGCCGGCCCGATCGGGGTCCTGACCGCGCAGGTCGCGAAGGCGTTCGGTGCCGTCGAGGTCGTCATCAGTGATCCGATCGCGAAACGGCGGGACTTCGCCCGCGCACGAGGGGCGGACGAGGTCATCGACTCCGCGGGCGACGGGCTCGCTCGCTTCGACCAGTACTTCGACATCTACATCGATGCATCGGGCAGCGCCCAGGCCATCCGTGCCGCGCTGCCGACGATCGTCCGTGGAGGCATCGCGGTCCTCGTCGGCATGGGTGGTAATCAGCTCGACGTTCCTGTCGCGATGCTGCAGCACCGAGAGATCACGCTCACCGGTACCTTCCGGTACGTCAACACATGGCCGACGGCGATCGACCTGATCTCCCGTGGCATCGTCGACACCTCGGGGATCGTGACCGGACGATACGGCTTGGACGGCGTCGAGGATGCACTGATGAAGGCGAAGACGGATCCGGAAGCGATCAAGACCATGATCATCCCCGCTCTCACCGTCTCCGACGCCCGGACGGGCTGAGCGACAGCGAGGAGCGACGCCCTCGCCGGGGTGGCGGATACGAATTCAGTGGGCGCGAGTGGCGAGGTTCGCGGAGGCCCATCGGCCGAGCTGGTCCAGGATCGGCAGGAGCCCCTCGCCACTTGGCGTGAGCGCATAGGAGACGGTGATCGGCGGGCCCGCGTCGACCGTGCGCGCGATGAGTCCGGCATCGGAGAGTTCAGCGAGCCGATCGGAGAGCACGGTGTCGCTGATGCCGGCGACGGCGCGGCGCAGGGCGACGAACGTGGACGGCCCACCGCCGAGTGACGACACGATCATGCCGTTCCACCTTTTCCCGAGCACGCTGAACGCCAGTGTGACGGCGACGTCGCACACCTGACGTTCTTCGTCGACCTCGGCCATTCCCCCATCCTACCCGTGCTACGTTAAGCAGTGTCGCTAAGAAAAACATAGCGACTACGAAAACGAGAGGTAGGCCATGTCCCTGTTCCGCCTGGATGCCAGCATCCTTCCCACGTCGTCCGCCAGCCGGGCGCTCGCCGACCTCGTCGAGGCCGAGTGGACCGCGTCCCACCCCGACTCGATCGTCACCCGCCGCGACCTGGCAAGTGACCCGGTGCCGGCGACCGCGTGGGCGGACGCCGTGACCGGTGGATTCGTCGACGAGGCGCAGCGCACCCCCGCGCAGCGCGACGCCCGCGCGCTCGCTTCGACATTCGCCGACGAGTTGATCGGTGCAGACGCGCTTCTGTTCGCGGTGCCGCTGTACAACTACGGCGTCTCGCAGCACTTCAAGACGTGGTTCGACCTGTCCTACACCGATTCACGCATCGACCCGACCGGCACCGCGCTCAACGGCAAGCCTGCGACGCTCGTCACCGTGCTCGGCGGCAACTACTCGCCCGGCTCGCCGAAGGAGGGCTGGGACCACTCCACCGGCTGGCTGCGCCGCGTGCTCGAAGACGCCTGGGGCCTCGATCTGCGCGTGGTGCAGCGTCCGTTCACGCTGGTCGGCGTGAATCCGGCGCTCGACGCCTTCGCTGACACTGCGCGCGAGCTCAAGGAGAACGCCGAGTCCGACGCCCGCATCTACGGACGCGAGCTCGCCGCGACGCGCGACCCTCGCGTGGCCTGAGCCGAGCGGTCTTCAATGCCATGGAGGCAGATTCCATTGAACGGGCGCGATTGGCAATTGAAGAAAGAAAGTGCGAAGACCTTCGTGGGATACGTCTGTCCTACCCGTCTCGATCACGAGGGTCTTCACACTTTGTGATGTCTTTCGGAGGCGGATTAGCTCACAGAAATTTCATACGGGAAGCCTGCATCGCACGCCTTAAAAGTGACCTTGCCGCCTGACGCGCCAAAGGGAATCGTCTTCTTGTTGACCGTGTTCCAGAGGTCGGTCGAACACTTCCATTTGATGGTCGTCTGGCCCACGCATGTAGCGGTGAGGCTGCCGTTGCTGTGTGTGATCTTCGAACAGGTTCCCGCGTAGGCGGGGGATCCGCCTCCCACGAGGAGTCCGAGCGCGAGTGCGACACCAGCGCTAATACCGAGGATCTTCTTAGACTTTTTCATTGCATTCTCCGGTCTTCTTCGTTGCGCGGCCCTTCTTAGTTCTCCCCGGACCGCGGTCACAATATACACAGCGGCGGAACTGAGGGCGGACCGACATCCGGTCGTCTTGCAGATTCTCGCCCGCTGGATGGGGCGATACAGCGCCAATGAATAGTCAGGCTAATGACTCGGGGTATGGATGCGGCAGCCACACCGTCACGTTCAGGCCGCCGTCCGTGCGAGGCGTGAGCACCAGAGTCCCGCCGTGGGCCTGCGTGATGCGGTCGACGATCGCGAGGCCGAGCCCGGCACCGGCATGGTCGTCTCCGCGCGTGCGGTCGGCGCCGCGCTGGAACGGCTCGACGAGGGTGGCCACGCGGTGCGCCGGCAGCGCCTCGCCGGTGTTCTCGACGACCAGTGCGACAGCGTGGGGCATCGCGTGCGTGCGCACGGCGACAGCTCCGCCGGACGGCAGGTTGTGCACGATCGCGTTGAGAACGAGGTTCGTCACCAGTTGCGGCAGGAGGGCGGTGGAGCCGAGCACCGGGGCCGGGACACCACCCACCTCCATGGCGACGCCACGACGATCCGCGAGCGGCACGAGCGCTTCCACCGCGCCCTCCGCGAGGAGCGAGAGGTCGACGATCTCTCGGGGGAACGTCCGCTGATCCGCGCGGCTGAGCAGCAGGAGCGCCTCGGTCAGGTCGATCGCGCGAGTGTTGACCTCCTGCAGACGAGAGATCAGTGCATCGACGTCGCGGTCGGGATCGTCGCGGGCTACCTCGAGAAGGGTCTGAGATATCGCCAACGGAGTCCGCAGCTCGTGCGAGGCGTTCGCGGCGAACCGCTGCTGCTCGGCCACGTGGGCCTCGAGCTGTTCGAGCATCGAATCGAAGACGTCAGCTAGGCCGCGAAACTCATCGCCGGGGCCGGGGAGCATGATTCGGTGTGAAAGCGATCCCTGCGCTGCTAGCCGCGCTGCGTCGCCGATACGCCCCAACGGTGCCAGCATGCGTCCGGCGAGGATCCAGCCTCCGGCTAGCCCGATCACGAACAGGACAAGCATTGCTATCGCAGCGACAGGAACGAATACCCTCATGAGGTCGCTGCGGTTGGGAAATACTTCTACGGTGTCCGGCACATACCGCAACAGGTAGAAGACCACCGCTCCCAACAGCAGGATGCCCGACACCACGACGATCCCCGCATAACTCAGCGTGAGCTTGAGCCGGGCACTCATCCCGCGCCGCCTAGGCATCGGCGTCCGTCCCGATCCGGTATCCGACGCCGGGCACCGTCAAGATCAGCCACGGCTCACCCAAACGTTTGCGCAGCGAGGACACGGTGATGCGCACCGCGTTGGTGAACGGGTCGGCATTCTCGTCCCAGGCGCGCTCCAGCAGCTGCTCGGCGCTGACCACCCCTCCCTCGGCGTCGACGAGCACCTCCAGCACGGCGAACTGCTTGCGGGTGAGGGCGACGTAGCGGTCGTCGCGGTACACCTCGCGACGGAACGGATCCAGGCGCAGCCCCGCGACCTCGAGCACGGGCGGCCGGGATCGTTGTCTGCGTCGGTCCAGGGCACGCAGACGCAGCACGAGCTCGCGCAGCTCGAAGGGCTTGGTCAGGTAGTCGTCGGCACCGATCTCGAATCCGGTGGCCTTGTCGTCGAGACGGTCGGCCGCCGTGAGCATCAGGATCGGGATGCCGGTGCCGGAGGCCACGATCCACCGCGCGATGTCGTCGCCGGACGCGCCCGGAACGTCGCGATCGAGCACGGCGATGTCGTAGGAGTTGATGCTCAGAAGCTCCAGCGCGGTGTCGCCGTCGTTCGCGATGTCGGCCGCGATCGCCTCCAGGCGCAGCCCATCCCGCACCGCCTCGGCGAGGTAGGGCTCGTCCTCGACGATCAGTACACGCATGGCTGCGATCCTACGCAGTGGGGCATATCGGGAGCATATGGAAAAGCGCATACGTCCTCGCAACGCGCGTCCTCCTTCACTGGGAGCATGAACACCCGCACCACCTCCCTCACACCGCGAGCCCGCCGCCGCCGGACCGCTTCGGTCCTCATCGGCCTCGCGCTGGCCGTGATCGTCGCCTTCGTCGTCCAGCAGTCGCTGTCCGCGGCCTTCGCCGATGCCGAGCGCACCGGTCCGCTGCCCTCTTCCACGCCCCGGCCGAGTGGGCAGAGCGAAGGGTCGGTCATCGCCCCGAGCGAGGCCGACGGGGTGATCCGCGACGGCGACCAGCCGACCGTCTTCGACGTCGATCGGGTCGCCGTGGGCAACCTCGACGCGTCGCTGCTCGCGGCGCTGCAGCGTGCCGCATCGGATGCGGAGGCCGACGGGGTCACGTTCCGGGTGAACAGTGGATGGCGCACCCCCGCGCTGCAGGAACGGATGCTGCAGGACGCGATCGCGCAGTACGGCTCCGAGGCGGAAGCGCGGCGATGGGTGGCGACTCCGGAGACATCGGAGCATGTGACCGGCGACGCCGTCGACCTCGGTCCGCTGCCCGCCTTGGACTGGCTCGTCCAGCGGGGATGGCGCTACGGGCTCTGCCAGATCTACGCCAATGAGTCGTGGCACTACGAGCTGCGTCCGGAGGCGGTCGACCAGGGCTGCCCCGAGATGCTGCCCGACCCCACCGCCGACCCGAGGACGAAGCGATGACCACCCTCCTGCCCGCCCCGCGGGTGACTCTCTCCCGCCTTCATGCCCCGACGCTGCAGACCATCCCGGAGGCCGTCGCCGAGAACGTACGGCGGGTGCGGGCCACGTGCTCCGCGCGCATCATGGCCGTGGTGAAGGCCGACGGCTACGGGCACGGCGCCGTCACGGTCGCCGAGGCCGCGGTCGCCGCCGGCGCCGAATGGCTCGGGGTCACCGATGTCGCCGACGCCGTCGCCCTGCGTGATGCCGGGCTCACCGTGCCGATCCTCTCGTGGCTGAACCCCTCGGGGGCCGATGCGGAGACGGCCGCGGCGCTTCGCATCGACGTCGCGGTCGGCTCTGTGGAGGAGTTGCGCCAGTTGATCGCCGACGCCGTGGATCCGGTCCGCGTGCACCTGCACCTCGATACGGGGATGGCCCGGGGCGGGTGTCCGCTCGACGATTGGGAGGAGCTGTTCCGCACCGCACGCGCGGGGCGGGGCAGGGTCGAGGTGGTGGGTGTGATGGGACATCTGCCTCGTGCCGACGAAGCCGACCCCCGGGCGAACGCGGCGGCCGTGCTGCGCTTTCGGCAGGGCAGGGACGCCGTGCTCCGGGCCGGCTTCGGGCCGGTGCTCGTGCATCTCGCGGCGACGTCCGGCGCGCTCACCGATCCGGGGACGCACTTCGACATGGTGCGGATCGGTGCGGGGCTGGTGGGTATCGACCCCTCCGGGGCGACGGCGCTGGCCGGTGCCGCGCGGTGGACCGCCCCGGTCGTGCACAGCGCGCTCGTCCCGGCCGGGACGGCGGTGGGCTACGGGGGCGCGCACATCACGGAACGGGAGACGCACCTGAGCGTCGTGGGCGTCGGATACGCGGACGGGATCCCGCGGGAGCTCGCGGCGGAGGCGGCCGTGGCGATCGACGGGGCCCGGTATCCGATCGTGGGGAGGGTGTCGATGGATCAGATCGTGATCGATACCGGCGCCGTGCCGGTTCCGCGCGGCACGGTCGCCACGGTGTTCGGACCCGAGGGGGGAGTCGTGCCGTCGGTGCAGGAGTGGGCGCGGTGGGCGGGCAGCATCCCGCACACCGTCGTCACCGGCATCGGAGCACGAGTGCAGAGGAGTGTGGCATGACCACGAGGGTCCTGGTCATCGGTGGGGGGCAGAACGCCGAGCACGAGGTGTCGCTGGCCTCCGCGGCCGCGGTCGCCGCCGCGCTGCGCATGGGCGATCACGAAGTCACGAGTGCGACGATCGATCGAGAGGGGGTGTGGAGGGCCGACGGCATCCCGACCGGGGTCTCGGCGGCGGAGTCGCTGGCGCTCGCGCTTCCGCTGCTCGCCCGCACCGACGTGGTCTTCCCGGCGGTGCACGGCGCGCTCGGGGAGGACGGCGCGCTCGCGGCCCTGTGCGGACTCGCCGGAGTGCGCGTGGTCGGGTCGGGCCTGCGGGCGGGCGCGATCGGCATGGACAAGTGGACCACCAAGCTGGTCGCGGAAGCAGTGGGCCTCGGTACCGCCCGCGGTCGTCTGGTCGCCGCCGAGGATATCGGGGACGTGGAGTTCGAGGGCGAGGTCGTCGTCAAGCCGGTGTCGGCCGGATCCAGCCACGGCGTGAGTCTGGTGAGCGAGGAGGGTGGGCTGCTCGCGGCGCTGCGGGAGGCGGCGCGCTTCGACCGGCGGATCCTGGTCGAGGAGGTCGTGCGGGCACGCGAGATCGACGTGGCGGTGCTGCGCGAGAAGGGGGGTATCCGCTGGGCGGCCCCGCCCCTGGAGATCCACGCGACCGGGCTCTTCGACACCGCCACGAAGTACGACGGCAGCGCGCGGTTCACGGTCCCGGCTCAGCTCGACGCGGCCGAGGTGGCGGCGCTCAAGCGGGCGGCGATCGCGGTCTTCGACGCCCTCGGCTGTGACGGGGTCGCACGGATGGACTTCTTCCTCACCGATCGGGGTCCGCTGCTGAACGAGGTCAACACCATGCCGGGGCTGACGGCCGCCTCGCAGGTGCCGCGGATGTTCGCGGCGGCGGGCGTGACCTACGTCGACCTGGTGGCGCGGCTCGTGCGTGCGGCGTCGTGACCGGCGCGCGTGCGCCGCGGGTCGGTTGGCCGGATGTCGCGAAGGGCATCTGCATCATCCTCGTGGTGCTGTGGCACGTGGTGACGAAGGTCGCGGTCGAGATGCCCGGCGCGGGACCCGTGACAAACGTCTGGGTGATGCTGAACGCGCAGCTGCTCCCGCTGCGGATCCCGCTGTTCTTCCTGGTATCCGGGGTGTTCGCCGCCCGGGCGGTGCTCGACGTGGGCGCACGCTCCTGGCGTCGTCGAGCGGGGCGCCTCGCCCTGCTCTACGTCGTGTGGGTGCTCATCCAGACGTTCGTGCTCGCCCTGACGCCCGACTTCGACACGGCACGGGCGAACGACGGATGGGAATTGCTCGCGCAGCTGACCCTCAGCCCGACGAACCTCTGGTACCTGCTCGCGCTCGCGGTCTACCTGACGATCGGTCGGCTCACGCGCGGCCTCCCGACGGCCGTCGTGCTGTCGGTGGCCTTCGTGATCGCGGCGGTCGCCGGTGCCGGGGTCATCCCCGACCTCGGCAACCTCTGGCAGTTGGTGCAGAACCTGTTTTTCTTCCTCCTCGGGCTTCGGGGGCGTCCGGTCGTCGAGCGCTTCGCGCAGAGCGTCGGGGTGTGGCGCACGCTCGCGCTCGCCGCCGTCTACGTCGCGGCGCTGGCGCTCGTGGCAGGCCTGACCCTCCGTCTGCTGCCGGGGGTGTGGCCCGCGCTCGCCCTGATCGCCGTGGCGTGCGGGGTGTCGCTCAGCGTGCTCCTGGACCGGCACCTCGAGGTGGTCGCCCGAGCGCTGCGCTGGATCGGCCGGCGGACCCTGCCCATCTACGTGCTGCACATGATGCCCCTCGCCCTGATCGATGCGGGGCTGGATGCTGCGGGCTGGAGGACGACGCCGGTGCTCGAAGCCATCGGCCCTCTCGTGCTGACGGCGTCGGTGATCGCGATCTGTCTGGGAGTACATGCGCTGCTCGTGCGCGGCGGACTCGGCGCGCTGTTCGACCCCCTGCAGGCGATCGACCGCCTGGTGCCGCACCCGCGGCGATGAAGGCCTCGACAATCGGCGGCGGACGGCGGATCCTGGAGTCATGGCGGCCTTCACAGCGGACAGCGCGTTCAGCGGATTCAGCGTCGACGACATCGATGCGGCGAAAGAGTTCTACGGCACGACCCTCGGCCTCGACGTCGAGGTCAACGCGATGGGGTTCCTCGACCTGCGGCTGCCCCGCGGCGGGTCGATCCTCGTCTACGCGAAGCCGAACCACACACCGGCGAGCTTCACGATCCTGAACTTCCCGGTGGCGGATGTCGACGCCGCAGTGGACGAGCTCATCGCGCGCGGGGTGCAGACCAAGATCTACAGCGACGAGGAGTTCCCGTCCGATTCGCGTGGCATCGTGCGCGGCAACGGTCAGGGCCCAGACATCGCGTGGTTCCGCGACCCTGCGGGCAACGTGCTCGCCGTCCTGCAGGCCTGACGACCGGACGCCGCTACAGCCGGTCGACTCCGGTCACCGTGACCACGGCCTGACCGGCGTCGTCGGACTCGGCGAGGTCGATCGTCGCGGTGATGCCCCAGTCGTGGTCGCCGGCGGGATCGTCGAGGATCTGCCGCGCGGTCCAGGTGGTCGGCCCTTCGGTGAGGACCAGCAGCTTCGAACTGCGGGCGTCCGCACCGGTGAGGATCTCGTCGTGGTCGGCGAAGTACCCGTCGAGGGCGTCGGACCAGGCGTCGGCTCCGAAACCGGGGTCGAGCTCGGCGAGCCCGTCGACGTCGTCCCGCGCGGCGAGCTGCACACGGCGGAACAGCTCGTTCCGGACCAGGATGCGGAAAGCGCGGATGTTGCTCGTGAGGCGCTTCGGGGCGGGTGGGACGATCGGTTCGTCGGGCGCGTGAGGATCGAAGCGCCCGTTGTCGACGCCCGCGACCAGTTCCTCCCACTCATCGAGCAGGCTCGAGTCGACCTGGCGGACCAACTCGCCCAGCCACTCGATGAGGTCGCGCAGATCCTCATCCTTGAACTCCTCGGGGATGGTCTGCGAGGCCGCACGGTAGGCATCGGAGAGGTAGCGCAGCACCACGCCCTCGGACCGCGCGATCTTGTAGTACGCGACATATTCCCCGAACGACATGGCTCGCTCGTACATGTCGCGCACCACGGATTTGGGGTGCAGTTCGAAGTCGCGGATCCACGGCTGCGCCGCGCTGAACGTCTCGAACGCGGCTGACAGCAGCTCATCGAGCGGCTTCGGGTAGGTGATCTGCTCGAGCAGCTCCATCCGTTCGTCGTACTCGATGCCCTCGGACTTCATCGCGGCGACCGCCTCGCCGCGGGCCAGGAACTCCTGCTGGCTCAGCACGGCGCGCGGATCGTCGAGCGTCGACTCCACGATCGAGATCATATCGAGAGCGTAGGAGCCGGTGCCCGTGCCCGCGGTCGGGTCGGGGTCGAGCAGCTCGAACGCGGCGAGGGCGAAGGGTGACAGCGGCTGGTTGAGCGCGAAGTTCGGCTGCAGGTCGACCGTGAGCCGGATGTCGCCGTCAGGGGTCTTCTCGACGATGCCCGATTCGCGGAGGGTGCGGTAGATGCCGATGGCCCGGAGCGCCAACTCGCGCTGGCGCTTCCGCGGCTCGTGGTTGTCATATACCAGCGCGCGCATATTGGCGAAGACGTCGCCGCCACGGGCGATCACGTTGAGCATCATCGCGCTCGTGATCTGCATGTGCGAGGTCAGTGTCTCCGGCACCGCGTCGATGAGCTTGCGGAACGACGGCTCACCCCACGACACGAAACCGTCCGGGGCCTTCTTGCGGACGATCTTGCGCTTCTTCTTCGGGTCGTCGCCGGCCTTCTTCACGGCCGCGACGTTCTCGCTCTCGTGCTCGGGGGCCTGCGCGACGACCGTGCCCGCGGTGTCGTAGCCCGCACGGCCCGCGCGGCCGGCGATCTGGTGGAACTCGCGGGCGTTGAGCTGCCGCATCCGGGAGCCGTCGAACTTCGTGAGCGCAGTGAGCAGCACGGTCCGGATCGGGACGTTGATGCCGACGCCGAGCGTGTCGGTGCCGCAGATCACGCGCAGCAGTCCGCGCTGGGCGAGCTGCTCGACCAGGCGGCGGTACTTCGGCAGCATCCCCGCGTGGTGCACGCCGATCCCTGCGCGCAGGAAGCGGGAGAGGGTCTTTCCGAACGCGGTCGTGAAACGGAACTGGGCGATCAGCGCCGCGATCTCGTCGCGCTGCTCGCGGGTCGCGACCTTGGTGCTCGACAGCGCCTGGGCCCGCTCCATCGCGGCCGCCTGCGAGAAGTGCACGATGTAGATCGGTGCCTGCCCGGTGCTCAGCAGATCGTCGATCGTCTCGTGGATCGGGGTCGTCTCGTAGAAGAAGTGCAGGGGCACAGGGCGCTCGACGCCGGTGACCGTCGCCGTCTCGCGGCCCGTGCGACGGGTGAGGTCCGCCGCGAGTTCGGTGACATCGCCGAGGGTCGCCGACATCAGGACGAACTGCGCCTGCGGCAGCTCGAGCAGCGGCACCTGCCACGCCCACCCGCGGTCGGGGTCGGCGTAGAAGTGGAACTCGTCCATCACGACCTGGCCGACGTCGGCATCGGCGCCCTGGCGCAGCGAGAGGTTCGCGAGGATCTCGGCCGTGCAGCAGATGATGGGCGCGTCGGCGTTGACCGCAGAGTCGCCCGTGACCATCCCGACGTTCTCGGCCCCGAACACGTCGACCAGCGCGAAGAACTTCTCGCTCACGAGTGCCTTGATCGGTGCCGTGTAGTAGCTGCGCCGTCCGGCGACCAGTGCGCTGAAGTGCGCGCCGATCGCGACGAGCGACTTCCCGGTGCCGGTGGGGGTGGACAGGATCAGGTTGTTGCCGGAGACGATCTCGATGACCGCCTCGTCCTGCGCGGGATACAGCCGGATGCCGGTCGACTCCGCCCATTCGACGAATGCGAGGTAGACGGCGTCCGGGTCCGCGGCGTCCGGAACGATGGCGGGGTCGAGCCGCGGCGAGGAAGTCATGGTCCCTCGATCATCCCATCCGCCGTCCGTTCCGTTCGTCCCGCCGCCCTGCCGTCCTGCCGCCTGTTGTGAAGGAGATCTCGCGATTCGAAGGACTCGTCCGGGGAATCGCTCCTTCGAATCGCGAGTTCTCCTTCGTAGCGTGGGGTCTCCGTCGCTGCGTGGTGGTCAGACCGTGGTCGCTGCGCGCAGCGCGATGCGGATCATGTCTCCGAAGGTCTGCTCGCGCTCCTGCGCGGTCGTCTGCTCGCCGGTGACGATGTGGTCGCTCACGGTGCAGATCGCGAGGGCACGCCGACCGTAGTACGCCGCGAGCGTGTAGAGACCGGCGGCCTCCATCTCGACGCCGAGGATGCCGTGCCGCACGAAGGGTTCCGTGAGCTCGGGTCGGGTGCTGTAGAACTGGTCGCTCGAGAAGAGCTGCCCCACGTGCACGGTCGACTCGAGGGTCTCGGCCTCACTCGCCTCGACCGCGGCGCGCAGCAGGGAGAAGTCGGCCACGGGCGCATAGTCGAGTCCGTGGAAGCGCACCCGGTTGATGCCGGAGTCCGTGCTGGCGCCGTTGGCGATGATGATGTCGCGGATCCGCACATCCTCGGTCAGCGCTCCGCACGAGCCGACCCGCACGATCGTCTGCACGTCGTAGGAGTCGAACAGTTCGTTCGCATAGATCGCCATCGAGGGCTGGCCCATCCCCGAACCCTGGACCGAGACGCGGTGCCCTTCCCAAGTGCCGGTGAAGCCCAGCATTCCGCGCGTCTCGGAGTACAGTTCTGCATCCTCGAGGAACGTCTCGGCGATCCACTTCGCCCGCAGCGGATCGCCGGGGAACAGGACGATGGGGGCGATCTGACCGGGCTCTGCCGCGATGTGGGTGCTCATGACCTCAGCGTATCCAGCGCCCACACGTATCCGTCCGGGCGAACGCGGCTCCTGAAGGAGAACTCGCGGAATGAAGGAGCGGATCCCGGATGCGGACCTTCAGGGCGGGAGTTCTCCTTCAGGATGTGAGTTCTCCTTCACAGCGTGAGTTCTCCTTCAGGGCGTGAGTTCTCCTTCAGGGCGTGAGTTCTCCTTCAGCGCCTCAGCCTCCACAGGATGAGCGCCTCAGCCCCCACACGCGGGGACGCCTCAGCCCTCGCGGCGTCGGACGATCTCGTCGATCCAGAGTGGCGCGAAGGGCGAGGTGCAGCCCGGTGCGGTCGGGTAGTCGGCGAGGACCTGCAGACGCTCGCCGATGTCCCGGGCCCTCGCGCGGTGGTCCGGATGGAAGATGCCGATGTTGGCGAGGGTCTCGTTCATGGCCCACTGCAGCCGTGGCGGTGCATCCTTCAGGTCGCGCTCGATCAGGTCCAGCAGGTGCGGCAGGTCGAGTCCGTCCGCGTCCTTCATCACCCGCACGGTCGTGAGCGACCAGGCGGCGGCGGCCACGGTCGGGTCGGCGTCGTCGAACCAGCGCAGCCGCAGTTCCTCGGCCAGCGGTGTCTTCTTGGCGACGTAGTTCACGAACCAGTCGTTGACCTTCGGCGGGCGGGTCTCGCGCAGCATGGCGTCGAGCTCATCGGCGGTGAAGTCGCGCGGGCGGCAGATCAGCAGGGCCAGCAGCCGTGCCGGGGTCTCGCCGGTCGCCCACAGCTCCTGCGCGAGAGGCTGGTCCGTCTTGATCTTCTTGGCCAACGCGCGCATCCGGCTGAGGTTGATCCCGTGGTCGTCGCCGCGCTTCTCGTTGGCGGCGCGCATCTTCGGATCCTCGAGCGCGGCGAGTTCGTCGAGGGCTTCGGCAACGGTGACGTCGGACATGCCTCCAGGGTAAGCGGCTTTCGAATCGCGTGAATGGTCCGAAGTCGGCGTCGGATGCAACACTTTGCGCGACGAGAAAGGCCGACGGGTCAGTCCTCGTCGAGGAGCTCACCCCTGATCCGGCGCAGATCCTCCATGAGAGAGCCGATCAGGATCCAGTGCTGGGAGGACGGCGGGCGCAGCACGAGCGGGGCGGTGAGCGCGGGGATCGTGGAGGTCAACGTCTCGGGTTCCGGCGATGCCTCGGCGACCTGCACCGCGAGGCGGACGTCGTGCCCGGCCCGCCGCAGCTGCTCGGCGATCGCGACCACGGCCGGCTCCTCGCCGATCGTGTCGTCGTAGTGGTCGAAGTAGGCCCGGGTCATGCCGATCGTCTGGGTCACGATGGGGGACAGCCGCTCGAGGAGCTCCCGCATCTCCCGCAGCTCCGCGCGATGCGTGGAGCGCCGAGGGTTCAGCGTGAGCGATTCCTCTCCGGCGGCGATGGAGGCGTCCGCGGCATCCTTCATCGGCCGCAGCAGGCGTACTTCGAGCATCAGTTCCTGCAGCTGTGCGGGCGTCTGCGGTTCCGGGAGCGCGACGGCGAGTCGGTCGAGGCTCGCGGCGAGTTCGCGCCCGAGGAGGCTGACATCCCGCAGTGCCGGAGCGACCAGCACGGGAGGGACGATGAGGGCGTTCACCACGATGCCGATGGCCACGCCGATCAGCGTCTCCACGATGCGCGCGAACGCGTATTCAGGACTCGACGAGCCCAGCGCCAGCACCAGCATCGCCGAGATCGCGACCTGGTTGCCCGTTCCCGGTGAGGCGCGGAACACCCACGCGACCAGCATCGCCACGACGATCGCGAGCAGCACGATCCAGGTCGGCGAACCGAACAGCAGGCCCAGGGCGACGGCGATCACGACTCCCGCGATCACCCCGATGCTGCGTTCGAGCGCCTTTGACAGCGACTGGTTCACGCTGGGCTGCACGACCAGGAGGGCGGCGATCGCGGCGAAGACGGGCAGCTGCGCGGGGAAGACCCATCCGGCGATGAGCCACGCGGCGATCGTCGCTGCGGCCGACTTCACGACCTGCAGCAGCGGAGAGCGCTGGGAGGCGCGGATCGCGGCGGGGATGCGCATGCCTCCACGGTAGTGCGCGGGCGGCGGGGAGCGGGGTTCCGTCCGTCCGTCGTGCGTGCTTGCATGGGCGCATGGATCAGGACGCGAGGCTGCGCGGCGAGACCACGGCGGTCTGGGCGACCGTGATCTGCTTCGTCCTCGGCACGATCGCCGGCATCCTGATCCTGGGTCCCGCCGCGCGCCCGCTCACGGGTACGGAAGCCCTCGCGATGCCGGCCGCGGTGATCGCGGGGGTGATCGCCGCGGCGGCCTTCCTCACGAGCACGCTGATGCACCGGCGTGGGGAGACGGCGCCCATGCCGCGCTGGCAGGCGGTGGTGTCCGACCTCTCGTCGATCGCCCTGACCGTCGCGTTCGGAGCCGTCACGATGATGGGCGTGCTGTTGACCGCCGAGGTTCTGGCGGCGGGCCTTCAGGGGCTGCAGCTCGCCGCGATCGGGGGTGGGCTCCTGACCGGTGTGGCCTCGGCCGTCGGTGGGCGCTTCGCGTTCGGGGCCGGTGTCGACCTTCGCACGGTCGATCTCGCCGCGCTGCTGTTCGGGTTCCTCGTGATCGGCACGCTCTTCGCCATGGTCACGGCGGCCGATCCGCGATGGTGGGAGGAGAATTTCTCGCAGCTGGGCTCCGGGTCGTGGGCTTTCAACGGAACCCTCCTGGTCGCCGGCCTCCTCGTCGCGACCGTGGGGTCGTACATCGGCCGCGACCTGCACCGCCTCCTCGGCGATACCGCCCTCCCTCGGCTCGCCGTCGTGGTCGGGGCATGGGCGGCGACGGGCGTCGCGCTCGCTGCGGTCGGGCTGCTGCCGCTGCACCGGGTGCCGCTCCCGCACGACATCGCCGCCTTCGCGACTCTCGTGTTGTTCGCCGTGGCGGCGGCGACCACCGTGGCATCGATCCCCGGGCGACCACGCGCTCTGCTGATCACGTCGATCGGGGTGGGCCTCCTCCTCGCGGTCGCGATCGTGCTGTGGGTCCCGTTCGGGCTGTACTCGACCACCGCTGTCGAAGCCATCGTCGTCGGGCTCGGACTGCTGTGGATGGCGACCCTCGTCCGCGTCCTCGCGATCCTCGCGCCCGATACCTCCCGCCCTTCGGCGCGAACCTCCCTGATGCGCCCCCGGCACGCGTAGTGCCGGCATCCCTAGACACCGGAATCCGAAAGATAGGGCATCTGCCCGATGTCGAGGGGCCCCCTCAGAGCGGACTCTAGGGATACGCAGAACCATCGAGGAGAACCCCATGTACGAGCACCCGTATCTCAGCGAACAGCTCACCCGGCACGACCAGGAGCAGATGGAGCGTGCCGCCGCCCGACGCCTCTTCCTCATCGAGCACGCCGACCAGATCCGGCCGCGTCCGGAGGGAGCCGTCCGACGCATCCTGCGCCGCGCGTTCGGCAGCGCCTGGCAGCGGTCGGCGACGGCGCCCACGTCCGCTCGGTGCGACGCTGCGGCAGCTCCCGCGCAGTGAGCGGCGTCCTCGCGAAGCGCGCGTTGCAGGCCGTGCCGAATGTCGGTCCGGGGTGGGACGATGAATCCATGCCCCTTTCCCCGTCGAGCGCTGCGATGGTCGGCCGCGAGGCCGAACTGACCGAGGTGCGCCGGTCGTTCGCCGGTGTGCGCGACGGCGTGCCTGCGGCCCTGCTCGTCGAGGGAGAGGCCGGGATCGGCAAGTCGCGTCTGCTGCGCGAGTTCGCCGCCGAGATCGAGCAGACCGCTGACGTGCACGTGGGCTGGTGTCTCGACCTCGGTGCCTCGCGTACGCCGTACGGTCCGTTGACCGGCATCCTGCGCTCGATCGTCACGCGCATGGGCGTCGACCGGGTGCGCGACTCGGTGGGAGTGGGGGCGGAGGCCCTCGGCATGCTGCTCCCCGAACTCGTCGACACCCCGACCGATCGTGACCGCACCAGTCCCGAGCGGCTGAGAGACGCGATCGCCTCCCTCATCGAGGCGGCGGCCGAGCGCGCTCCTCAGGTGCTCGTGGTCGAAGACCTGCACTGGGCGGATGAGTCGACGCTCGCCATCCTCTCCTTCCTGCTGCGGGCGTTGGGTCGCGGCCGCATCCTGTTGCTCCTCAGCTGCCGCAGCGACGACGTGCGGCGCGGCGATGCGGTGAGTCGGTTCATCGGAGAGGCGACGCGCGCACGGCTGCTCGACCGCGTGACCCTTGCCCGGCTCGACGCCGCCGCCGTCCGCGAGCTGGCGGAGCAGATCACCGGCCGCGCGCTCACCGAGAGCGCGCTCGACCGCATGCAGGAGAGGGCGGAGGGCGTCCCCTTCTTCATCGAGGAGATCGCCGGATGCACGAACGGCCCGCTCCCCGATGGGCTCCGTGACCTGCTGCTCGCCCGCTTCGACAGGCTGAGCGACGATGCGCGACACGTCGTGCAGGTCGTCTCCGGGGCCGAGCGTCCGTTGTCGCACCCGCTCATCACGAGTCTCGTCGGCTTGCCGGAGCAGCGGCTCGATGACGCGATCCGCGAGGCGACCCGCAGCGGAATCCTGGTCGTGGGCGACGACGACTATCGCTTCCGCCACGCGCTGCTGCGCGAGGCCGTGCACGACGACCTGCTCCCCGGTGAACGGGCGCGGCTGCACCGTGCCTACGCCGAGGCGCTCGAGGCGCAGTGCGCGGAGTCGGACACCAGCGATGCCGCGGCGCTCGCCTACCACTGGCAACTCGCACAAGACGATCGGAAGGCTCTCATCGCCGCCGCCGATGCCATGCGGCAGGCGAAGGCACAGTATGCGTTCGCGAGCGCGGCCCGCTTCGGTGAGCTGGCGCTGGAGCTGTGGCCGCTCGTGCCCGACGCGGCCGACGCAGCGCGCATCGAGCGCCTGGACCTGCTCCTGGTGCTCGGTTCGATCCTGCGCAACGCCGGTGACGGAGACCGGGCCCTCGCCGTCGCGAACGTCGCCCTCGCCGAGGTCGACCCGAAGACGGTCGACCCGCGGCTGCACGCGCGGCTGCTGCGCAACAAGGCGCTGTACCTGGTCAACCTCGGGCGTCTGGGAGCGATACCGCTCCTGCAGCAGGCTCTGGCCATCGCCGACGAGCACGTGCATGACGACGTCTTCCGCGCCGAGCTCCTCAACCAGCTCGCGAGCAGGCGCATGATCGCGGGCGACCGTGAGGAGGCGATCCGGCTCGCGGACGAGGCCGAGCGCAGTGCTGCCGGCGCCGAATCGACGGATCAGCTGTCGATCGCCGCGAACGTGCGCGGTGGGTCCCTCGCCCATCTGGGACACATCGAGGAGGGGGTACGCGAGTACGAGCGTGCGCGTGTGCTCGCGACGGGGACGACCGCCGAGATGCGTTACCGCGTGAACTACTCCGACCTGCTCACGTTGCTGGGCCGCTACCGCGAGGCGGTCGAGGTCGCAGAAGAGGGCCTGCAGCGTGCGCGTGAGCTCCGGGTCGAGCGCACCTCGGGGTCGATCATGGCGCAGAACATGGTCGTCCCCCTGCTCGAACTCGGAGAGATCGCACGGGTCGAGGAGATGCTGGCGCGTGACTTCGTGCAGGGGACCCTGCGCGTGTTCCGCATGTACATGAGCATGACGCGCGTGCGGGTGCTGGCCTGGCGCGGAAGATCGGCCGAGGCCGCAGAGCTGTTGCAGGCGTGGCTGCCCGCCTTCGAGGAGACCGGTGGCTCGGAACGTCAGATCTGGTACGACCGGGTCATGATGACGGTCGCGGTCGCCGAGAGCGAGGGCAACCTCCGCGGAGCCCTCGACGCGATCCTCGAGATGCTGCGTGACGACCGGCCCGCGTTGCTGCACCAGCGTCGGCTGCTGCTGGAGGGCGGGGCGATCATCGCCGAGCTGCGCGCCGAGGGGGCCGATGTCACCGAGGAGTCCGATGCCATCCGCGCCGCCTGGCTCGCGCAACCCGTGCCGCTGCAGAACGATGCGTGGTCGACGATCCTCGATGCCCTCCTCGACCCGCGCGGCGATGCGCTCGACGCCGCCCTGCGCAGCGCCGAGGGAGAAGACGTCCCGGTCATCTTCCGAGCGGTACTCCGCCTCGAGAGCGCTCGCCTGCGGGTGCACGAGGGGGATCGCGCATCTGCAGCGTCGGTGCTCGGTGAGGCCGCCGCGTTGGCGGAGTCCCTGGGCAATGCGCAGCTCCAGGCGGCGGTCTCGCGGTTCAGCGCCGACGCCGGTCTTCGCGCCTCCGATGCGCCGCTGAGCGACGACCTGCTCACCGCTCGTGAGAGGCAGGTGCTCGAGCTCATCGCCGAGGGCCTGAGCAACCGACAGATCGGCGACCGTCTGTTCATCAGCGTGAAGACGGTGAGCGTCCACGTCTCCGCGGTTCTGCGCAAGCTCGGGGTGAACACGCGCACCGAAGCGGCTCTCGTGCAGAAGAATCCGTCGTTCCGTGCTGCTGCTCAGTCTGCCGTGGTAGCGTGACAAAGCGCGCGTGTCGGATGTTCCGACTCGGCGTAGGCCGTGTAAACGGCTAAGTCAACAGAAAGTAGAAACACATGGCCACTGGCACTGTGAAATGGTTCAACGCGGAAAAGGGCTTCGGCTTCATCGCTCCCGATGACGGCTCGGACGACCTCTTCGCCCACTACTCGGCTATCGCCGGCTCCGGTTTCAAGGAGCTCCGCGAGAACCAGAAGGTCGAATTCGACGCTGAGCGTGGCCCCAAGGGCATGCAGGCGGCGAACATCCGCGCTCTCTGAGCGCGCGCTGACTTCCTGAAGCCGGTCGGATCCTCACGGATCCGGCCGGTTTTTTTCGTACCCACGGCGCCTTCGAAATCGCGCGAATGGCTCTATCCGGGCCCAAAAAGACGATCAGTTGCGCCATTCGAAATCCGGAGCGGAGGTGAGGTCACCCTAACCTCCGTGTTAGATTAGGCGAGGCTTACCAATGCCGGGCGCGGTCTGCGCCACACTCCCACCCCGAATCGAAGGGAACGCCTGTGCGCACCTCCCGTCTCCTCGCCCTCGGCGCAGCCGCCGCGCTCGCCGTCGGCCTCTCCGCCTGCGCCTCGTCCGCACCGGAATCGACGTCCTCCGCCGGGGGCAACCCTGCCTCCGACGACGCCTTCCCCGTCACGATCGAGCACGTCTACGGCGAGACCACGATCACCGAGAAGCCGGAGCGGGTCGCGACCGTCGCCTGGGCGAACCACGAGGTGCCGCTGGCCCTCGGCATCGTGCCGGTCGGGATGAGCAAGGTCACCTGGGGGGACGACGACGACAACGGCGTGCTGCCGTGGGTCGAGGAGAAGCTCGAAGAGATGGGGGCCGAGACACCGGTCCTGTTCGACGAGACCGACGGCATCGACTACGAAGCCGTGGCCGACACCGAGCCCGACGTGATCCTCGCCTCGTACTCCGGCATGACGCAGGAGGAGTACGACACCCTCTCCAAGATCGCGCCGGTCGTCGCCTACCCGGACGTCGCCTGGGGCACCTCGGTGGATGAGATGGTCGAGATGAACTCGAAAGCACTCGGGCTCGAGGACGAAGGCAAGGCCCTGATCGAAGAGCTGCATGCCGAGTCCGAAGCCGCCCTCGACGAGCACAGCGTCCTGAAGGACAAGAAGGTCCTCTTCGCGTACTTCGACCCGAGCGACCTGAGCACGATCGGCTTCTACACCGCGGCCGACACGCGACCCGGATTCCTGCACAGCCTCGGTCTCCCCTTCCCGTCGATCGTCGAGGAGAACAAGGACACCGAGCTGTTCAACCTCGAGGTGAGCGCCGAGGAGGCGCAGAAGTTCGACGATGTGGATCTGTTCGTGACGTACGGGGACGACTCGACCGTCGCTGCTCTGCAGGCCGATCCGCTGCTGTCGAAGATCCCGGCCATCGCCGAGGGGCGCATCGCGATCCTGCCCAACGCCACGCCGATCGCGGCCTCCGCCAACCCGTCGCCGCTGTCGATCCCGTGGGGACTCGGCGACTACTTCGCGATCCTGGCCGGCCCGCTGGCGTCGTAGTCGTTCGATCCGCTCCCGCGGAATGAGCATTCAGTGACCTCAGCGACCGTCCTCGCGCCGGGTGCCGCAGACCTGCGGCGCCCGGCGCTGGCGCGAACCCTGTGGCTCCTCCTCGGGGTGGTCGTGCTCCTGGTGCTCAGCGTCATGTCGATCGCCTTCGGCGTGCGCGCGGTCTCGTTCGACGACATCGTCGCCGCCCTCACCGGTCACACCGACACGATCGCCGAGGCCGCGATCGTCAAGCGCATCCCCCGTACGGTCCTCGCGCTCCTCGTCGGCGCGGCACTCGCGCTCTCCGGAGCCACCATGCAGGCGGTCACGCGGAACCCCATCGCCGACCCCGGCATCCTCGGTGTCTCGAACGGCGCCTCGCTCGCCGTGGTATGCGGCATCGCGTTCTTCGGTCTCGCCGACCCCTACGGGCAGATGACCTTCGCGATCGTGGGCGCCGGTGCCGCCGCCGTCTTCGTGTACACCGTCGGATCCCTCGGGCGCGGAGGCGCGACGCCGCTCAAGCTCGCGCTCGCCGGGGCCGCCACCTCGGCCGCCTTCGCCTCGCTGATCAGCGCGATCATGCTGCCGCGCGTCGACCTGCTGCAGACGTTCCAGTCGTGGCAGATCGGCGGTGTCGGTGGGGCGGAGTGGCCGCGGATCGCGATCACCGCTCCCGTCCTCGCGCTCGGCGCCCTCATCTGCTTCCTGAGTGCGCGCGGCATGAACTCGCTCGCCCTCGGCGACGACATGGCGAAGGGACTCGGCGAACATGTGCTCCGCACCCGCATGATCTCAGCGCTGGGTGCGGTGATCCTCGCGGGTGCCGCGACCGCGATCGCCGGACCCATCGGGTTCGTCGGCCTCGTGATCCCGCACATGTGCCGGCTCCTGGTCGGCACCGACCACCGGTGGCTGCTCCCGTTCTCGGCCATCGCCGGTGCCGCACTCCTGACGGCGAGCGACATCGTCGGTCGCGTGATCGCTCCCTCCTCCGAGGAGATCCAGGTGGGCATCATCACCGCCATCATCGGCGCCCCGTTCTTCATCTGGATCGTCCGTCGGCAGAAGGTGCGTGAGCTGTGACCACGACCGAGCACACGGAACACACCCTCGCCCGCGACGAGGAGTCCGCATCCGCGCGGATCGCCCGGATCGTCGCAGGGCGTCGCTCGCGCCACCGTCGCCACGCGACGGCCACGATCGTCCTCGGAGTCCTGGTCTTCGCCCTCTTCGCGATCGCTCTGATGGTGGGCAACACGTTCTACACACCGGACGAGGTGATCCGCGTGATCCTCGGTGAGAACGTGCCCGGCGCCTCCTTCACCGTCGGCGACCTGCGACTGCCGCGGGCGGTGCTCGCCGTCCTCACCGGGATCGCGTTCGGTATGGCGGGCGTCTGCTTCCAGACGATGCTGCGCAATCCGCTCGCCTCGCCCGACATCATCGGCATCTCGAACGGTGCCGGCGCCGCGGCCGTGTTCGGCATCATCGTGCTGTCGGTCAACGGTCCGGTCGTCTCCGCGCTCGCGCTGGCCGGCGCGGTGCTCACGGCCCTGGCGATCTATCTGCTCTCGATCAAGGGCGGCTTCGCCGGCACCCGTTTGATCCTGATCGGCATCGGCGTCGCCGCGATGCTGCAGAGCGTCATCTCGTACCTGCTCTCCCGCGCGGCGAACTGGGACATCCAGACCGCGATGCAGTGGCTGACGGGAAGCCTCAACAACGCGTCCTGGGAGCGGGTGCTGCCGATGGCGATCGCCGCGGTGATCATCGTGCCGCTGATGCTGTCGCAGGGTCGCGCGCTGGGGACTCTCCGGCTCGGAGACGACTCCGCCGCCGGACTCGGTGTCCGCGTCGACGCGACACGCCTGCTGCTCATCCTCGGCGCGGTCGCGCTGCTCGCGTTCGCGACCGCGGCCACCGGCCCCATCGCCTTCGTCGCGTTCATGGCGGGACCCATCGCCGCCCGCATCACCGGGCCCGGGGCGAACCTGCTCCTGCCGTCGGCCTTCGTCGGCGCCGTGCTCGTGCTCGCCGGTGACCTGATCGGCCAGTTCGCCTTCGGCACCCGCTATCCCGTCGGCGTCATCACCGGCGTGGTCGGCGCGCCGTACCTGATCTATCTGCTCATCCGCACCAACCGCTCCGGGGGTTCGCTATGACCGTCTCGCACAGCCTGTCGGCCGAGGGGGTGACGCTCGCGTACGGCGACCGCACCGTCATCGACGGCCTCGACCTGCAGATCGCTCCCGGACGCATCACCGCGATCGTGGGCGCGAACGGCTGCGGCAAGTCGACGCTGCTGCGCTCGCTGGCCCGCCTGCTCTCGCCGACCGAGGGGCAGATCGTGCTCGACGGCGCCTCGGTGCATTCGCGCCCGACCAAGGAGGTCGCGCGGATCCTCGGTCTCCTGCCGCAATCCCCCATCGCGCCCGAGGGGATCGCGGTCGCCGACCTGGTCGGCCGAGGGCGACACCCGCACCAGAAGATGCTCGCGCGGTGGAGCGCGCACGATTACGAGGTCGTGGCGGACGCGCTCGATGCGACCGGCATCTCCGATCTCGCCGACCGCAGCGTGGACGAGCTCTCGGGCGGACAGCGGCAGCGCGTCTGGATCGCGATGGCTCTCGCGCAGGAGACGGACATCCTGCTGCTCGACGAGCCGACCACGTTCCTGGACGTCGCGCACCAGGTCGAGGTGCTGGACCTGCTGACCGACCTGAGCGTGTCGCGCGGCACGACCATCGTCATGGTGCTGCACGACCTCAACCTCGCCGCCCGCTACGCCGACGAACTGGTCGCCATGAAGGACGGCAGGGTGCATGCAGCGGGAGCCCCGCAGGAGGTCGTCACCGCCGACCTCGTCGAAGAGGTCTTCGGCCTCGCCAATCAGATTACCATCGACCCGGTCTCCGGTACGCCGATGGTCACACCCATCGGGAGGCATCATGTCCGCTGAGACGACCACCACCGAGCGTCCGACCTACATCCTCACCCGCGCCGAGGTGCGCGCCGTGGTCCGGGTCTCGCCCTCGTTCGTGCGGGTGACCTTCGGCGGGGACGACCTGTTCGAGTTCGGGACCCCGGGCGAGGTGTTCGACAGCCGCATCAAGCTGGTCTTCCCGCCGGCATCCGGGGTGCTGCCCGAGCTCGACCGCGCGTCGGACAACTGGTGGCAGGCGTTCCTGGCGGTGCCGGAAGAGGAGCGCGGCTCGATGCGCACCTACTCGGTGCGGGACCTCCGGGTCGACGACGAGACCGGGACCGAGGTCGACGTCGACTTCGTGCTGCACCTCGAGCCGGGTCTGACCGGCCCCGCGTCGCTGTGGGCGGACCAGGCCGCGGTCGGGCAGGAGCTGTACCTCGTCGGACCGCGTCGCGGCCTCGGCGTCGATACGCACGGCGGTGCCGAGTTCCACCCCGGACGTGCTCCTTCGGTCGTGCTCGCGGGGGATGAGACGGCGGCCCCGGCGATCGCCCGCATCCTGGAGGACGCCCCTCGCGGGCTGCGCGGTGTCGCGTTCATCGAGGTGCCGACTCCGGCCGACGTGCTGCGCATCGATGCACCGACCGGTGTCGAGGTGCACTGGCTGCCGCGCGACGCCGGTGAGCCGCACGGCCTGCACCTGATCCCTGCGGTCCTCGGCTACCTCGGCGACGCCGACGCCTCGGACGAGATCCGCGTGAAGGACATCGACGGCGAGGACCTGCTGTGGGAGACGCCGGCGTACTCCGGCCTCGGTGAGGAGATCGCCGCCGCCGATGCCCCGGCTGAGCGCTACTTCTGGATCGCGGGGGAGAGCGGCGTGGTCACCACTCTGCGCCGACACCTCGTGAAGGACCTCGGCATCGACCGCGGGCAGGTGGCGTTCATGGGCTACTGGCGCCGCGGTGTCGCGATGCGGGGCTGACATGATGACGCGGACCCACGCCCTGCAGGGCGAATCCCTCGTGCTCGGATACGGTCGTGCCCGGGTGGTGCACGATGTCTCGCTGCGCCTCGCCCCCGGAAGGGTGACGGCTCTCATCGGCCCCAACGGCAGCGGCAAGTCGACCGTCCTGCGCGCGCTCGCCCGCCTGCACCGCATCGAGGCGGGGAGTGTGCGCATCGGCGGTGACGAGACGCGCGACGCCGCCGCCCTCTCGGCGAAGGAGTTCGCGAAGACTGTCGCGATGCTCTCGCAATCGCGGCCGCATCCCTCCGGCATTGAGGTCTCCGACGTCGTGGCGTACGGCCGTCACCCGCACCGGGGTCGCTTCTCCGGTGTCAGCGACGCCGACCGCACCGCCGTCGCGCGGGCGCTCGAGCTGACCGGACTCACCGGCATGGCTGCCCGTCCCGTCGACCAGCTCTCGGGCGGCGAACTGCAGCGCGTGTGGCTGGCGACCGCGCTGGCGCAGGAGACCGGCGTGCTGCTGCTCGACGAGCCGACGAACCACCTCGACCTGCGCTATCAGGTGGAGACGCTCGACCTGGTGCGCGAGCTCGCCGACGACCACGGCACCGCCCTCGGTGTCGTGCTGCACGACCTCGACCACGCGGCATCTGTCGCCGACGACGTCGTTCTTCTGCACGCGGGGCGAGTGCACGCGGCCGGCACCCCCGCCGAGGTGCTGACCGGCGAGAACCTCTCCGCCGTCTACGGCCTGCGCATCGACACCGAGATCGATGAGGAGACCGGCCTCGTGCGGGTGCTCCCGCGCGGTCGGCACCACCGCCGGCACCGCACCCCCGCGGCATCCTGAACCCCCTCACACCTCCCGGAGGAAGAACCGAATGAAGAAGAAGCCCCTCGCCCTGATCGCCCTCGGTGGCGTGCTCGTGATGGCCCTCGCCGGCTGCGGAACGACCCAGGCTCCCACCGCCGCCGACCCCGACGCCTCGGGCTCGACGAGTGCGGGCTGCGGCGACGACACCACCGCGACTTCGACCGGTGCCGTCTCCGTCACGGACGACCTCGGTCGCACGGTCGAGCTCGACAAGCCCGCCGAGCGGATCGCGGTGCTGGAGTGGCAGCAGATCGAGGATGCGCTGTCGCTGTGCATCACGCCGGTCGCGGTCGCCGACGCCGAGGGATACAGCACGTGGGTCACCGCGGAAGAGCTCCCGGAGGGCGTGACCGACGTCGGCACCCGGCAGGAGCCGAACCTGGAGACGCTGTTCGGAACCGAGCCCGACCTCGTGATCGTCGAGGTCAGCGCCGCGGACGACCCCATCGTCTCCCAGCTCGAGGCCTACGACGTGCCGGTGCTCGCGACCGTCGGTGCGGATGCCGCCGACCCCATCGCGAAGATGCTCGGAACGCTCGACCTCATCGCCCAGGTGACCGGACGCGAAGAGCGCGCTGCGGTGGTCGCCGACGAGTTCCAGGAGCACCTCGACGCGGCCTCGGCCGAACTCGCCGATCTGGATCTGCCCACGAAGGAGTTCGTGTTCTTCGACGGCTGGGTCGACGGTGGCAACGTCGCTCTGCGCCCGTTCGGCCAGGGCTCGCTGGTGGGTGAGATCGGCGAGAAGCTCGGTCTCGAGAACGCGTGGACCGGCGAGGTCGACCCCACCTACGGCCTCGGACAGACCGATGTCGAAGGCATGACCACGGTCGGCGACGCCAGCCTGTTCTACACGGGCACGGAGGACCCCGAGTCGGAGAGCTTCATCGACGCTCTGCAGGGCAACCCGGCCTGGACCTCGCTGCCCGCCGTCGCCGATGACCGCCTCACCGCGTTCCCTGCCGGGATCTGGACGTTCGGCGGACCGCGCTCGACCCAGCAGATCATCGACGGCTACGTCGAGGTGCTCTCGAAGTGACGGGAGCCCTTCGCCTCGATGACGCGGCGGCGACGACGAAGCCGGCGCATCCGGTGCCCGTCGTCGCGCTCGACGAGGCGGAGGGACGCCGACCGCACGCTCTGCTCACGGGCATCGGGGCTCTCGTGGCCCTCGCCGTGGTGCTCTTCGCGGTGGCCTGCTGGCATCTCACCCAGGGCACGAGCGGTGCCGTCTTCGCCGACCCGGACGTGCTGTGGGGGTCGCGGGTGCCGCGCCTGGCCGCGGGCATCGCCGTGGGCGTGGCGCTGGGCGTGGCGGGCATCCTCCTCCAGTCGCTCGCTCGCAACGCCCTGGCCTCGCCGGACACCCTGGGCGTGACAGCCGGCTCGTACCTCGCGGTCACGGCGCTCGCGGCGTTCGGCATCGCGGTGCCGGTGTGGGCGTCGGGCGCCGTCGCGTTCGCCGGCGGCCTCTTCGCCGCGGGGATCGTGCTCGGACTCGCCGGCGGTGCGGGCTCGTCCACCACGCGGCTGATCCTCGCGGGGACGGCCCTCGCCCTCGCGTTCCAGGCCTGCACCTCGACCCTGCTCATCCTGTTCGACGAGGAGACGAAGGGTCTGCTCGCGTGGGGAAGCGGCAGCCTGTCCCAGCTCGGCCTGACCGCGTTCCTCCAGGCGGCCCCGGTCGTGGTCGTGGTGACCGGGGCGGCGCTGTTGCTGGCGCGGCGGCTCGACATCCTGGCGCTCGGCGACGACACGGCATCGTCGCTGGGCGTGCCGATCCGCTCGACCCGGGCCGTCGGCATCCTGCTCGCCGTCACGCTCACCGCGGTGTCGGTGACGCTCGCGGGGCCGATGGGTTTCGTCGGACTGTGCGCGCCCGTGCTCGCCCGCCTGCTGTCGCGCGTCGTGCCGAGCCTGAACCGCCACCTGCTCTTGATCCCCGCCGCCGGGTTGCTCGGCGCGATCGTCGTGATCCTCTCGGATGCTCTGCTGCGAGCGATCATCGGGGCCGAGGCGGCGATCCTCATCCCGACCGGAGTCGCGACGACACTCCTCGGAGCGATCGTGCTGGTGCTCATGGCACGGCGTCTGCGCGACGCCGGTCCCACACGGGAGCCTCCGCGGGTGCGGTTCGGAGTGCGCAGCCGGCTGCGGTTCCGCATCGCCCTGGCCGTCGTGGTGCTCGGGGTGGTCGGGGTGCTGCTCCTCGGCCTGCTCGCCGGGCACACATGGCTGCTGACCGGCGACATCGCGCTGTGGCTGCAGGGCGAGGCGCCGCCGGTGATCGCCTTCGCGTTGGACGAACGCGCGCCGCGCATCGTGGCGGCGGTCGTCGCCGGTGGGGCGCTCGCGCTGTCCGGCACCATCATCCAGGGAGTGAGTCGGAACCCGCTGGCCGACCCGAGCATCCTCGGTGTCACGGGCGGTGCCGGACTCGGTGCCGTGCTCGTCATCACGAGCGCCGTCTCGTCCACTGCCGGCATGATCGCAGGCGCCGTCACCGGGGCGCTGCTGGCCTTCGCCCTCGTCTATCTGCTGTCGTGGCGCGGCGGGTTGAACGCCGACCGGTTCCTGCTGATCGGCATCGGTGTCTCGTACTTCTCGGTCTCGCTCACGACGTTCTTCCTGCTGCGGTCGAATCCCTGGGACACCCCGAAGATCTACACCTGGCTTTCGGGCACGACGTACGGCCGGGTGTGGGATCAGGTGCTGCCCCTCGCGATCGTGCTGGCGATCGCGCTGCCGTTCGTGGTGATGAGCCGTCGCGAGCTCGACGTGCTGGCCCTCGATGAGGACACCCCGAGGCTCGTCGGCATCCGCCTCGAGCCCGTGCGTCTGACGCTGCTGGTCGTGGCGGCGGTGCTCGCAGCGCTCAGCGTGACCGCGATCGGCGTGATCGGCTTCGTGGGACTCGTCGCCCCGCACGCGGCACGAGCGCTCGTCGGGGCCACGCACGCCAGGGTGATTCCCGTCGCCGTGCTGCTGGGAGGTCTGTTGGTGGGGGTCGCGGACACGATCGGGCGCACCGTCATCGCCCCCGCGCAACTTCCCGCTGGACTCGTGGTGGCGCTGATCGGAGCCCCGTACTTCGTCTGGCTGCTCTGGCGCTCGCGCGACGCGTAGGCCCGGGTTCGAATCGCGCAAATGGCCCCATTCCCTGACGGGATGAGGCCATTTGCGCGATTCGAACGGGGGTTACTTCTGGAGAAAGTCCTTCAGCGCCGCGTTGACCTCGTCGGCGTGGGTCCAGAGCAGACCGTGCGGGGCTCCCTCGACCTCGACGTAGTCGGCATCCGGCACCGCCTGGTGGAAACGGCGCGCGGTCGCGTCGATCGGGAGGATGTTGTCCTTCGTGCCGTGCAGGATCAGGGTGGGCTTGGCGGCGGCGCGCACGGCCTCGACGTCCCCACGGAAGTCCTCGATCCAGGACGAGACGACCGCGTAGGCGGCGACGGGGGCGCTGCCGATCGCGACGTTCCAGCTCCCGGTGACGGCCTGCTCGCTGATGCGCGAGCCCAGGTTCTCGTCGAGGTTGTAGAAGTTCTCGTAGAAGTCGGTGAACCACGCGAAGCGGTCGCCCTTGGCGGCGGCCTCGATGCCGTCGAAGACCTCCTGCGGCACGCCCTCGGGGTTGTCATCGCGCTGCACGAGGAAGGGCTCGAGCGGGGCGAGGAAGGCGAGCTTCGCGACGCGGTCGTGGCCGTACGTGGCGACGTAGCGGGCGAGCTCTCCGGTGCCCATCGAGAAGCCGACGAGCACGACGTCACGCAGATCGAGGGTCTCGAGCACGGTGTTGAGGTCGGCGGCGAACGTGTCGTAGTCGTAGCCGACGTTGACCTTGGAGGATCCGCCGAAGCCGCGCCGATCGTAGGTGATGACCCGGTAGCCCTGGGCGAGCAGCTCGCGGGTCTGACGCTCCCAGCTGTGTCCGTCGAGCGGATACCCGTGGATCAGGACGACGGGCTGACCCGATCCCTGGTCTTCGTAGTAGAGCTCGATCGGGGTGCTGTTCTCGTTTCCGACGGTGATGTAGCCCATGATCCGGGTCCTTTCGGTTGAGAGGAGAACGGTCGTTCTCGCTCGATGTGTTCAATCTAGAGAACGTTCGTTCTCGTGTCAAGTAGACTTCTGGACATGACCGAAGACGAGGCCCGTGAACGCATCCTCACCGCGGCGGAGGAGCTTTACTACCGCAAGGGGTACGCGGCGGTGGGCATGGATGAACTGCGTGCCGCGGCCGGAGTGTCGCTGCGCCGCCTCTATGCGCTCTTCCCCGCGAAGACCGACATTGTCGCCGCTGTCCTCGCCCGCAAGCACGCCCAGTGGGAGTCCGGCCTCTCGGGGGCCGTGACGGATGCCGGCGACGACCCGCGCGCGCGTCTCCTCGCGGTCTATGAATACCTCGAGAACTGGTTCTGCGCCGACGACTTCCGCGGCTGCGCGTTCATCAACGCGTTCGGCGAGCTCGGGGGCACGAACCCCGAGGTCGCAGAGATCGTGCGCACGCACAAGGCATCGTTCCAGGAGTACATGGCGGGCCTGGTCGCCGACACGGGTGCACCTGCGGCGCTCGCTGCACAGCTGTCGATCCTCGCCGAGGGTGCGCAGAGCACGGCGGCGATCTCGAAGGATCCGTCGGTGGCGGTGCAGGCGCGCGGCGCCGCGGAGGTCCTGATCGATGCGGCATTCACCCGGGCCTGAGTGAGTGTTTCCCTAACCTGGTTAGCGAAATACCGCCTCGGTGTCAACCCCGATGCGTGTCGGCTCACCGCGCCGTAGCGTCGTGACCATGGACTCACGTACGAAGGGCATCGGCCGGCAGACCCTGGTCATCGCGTCGGCGACGTTCATGCTGATCGCCGCCACCATCGGAGCGGGGGCGTTCGGCGGGGCATCCGTCGACGACCTGCAGGACGGAGCCCTCTCGGCACAGGGCTCCTACCTCGCTCCGGCAGGACCGGCGTTCTCGATCTGGTCGCTCATCTACCTCGGACTCATCGCCTACACAGTGTGGCAGGCGCTCCCGGCGCAGCGGCAGGATCCCCGTCAGCAGGCGGTCGGTGGATGGATCGCCGTGTCGATGGTGCTGAACGGGCTGTGGCTGGTGACCGCGAGGTACCTGACGCTGTGGCTCACGGTCGTCGTGATCGCGCTGCTGCTCGTCGTGCTCGCCCGCGTGATCGTGGTGCTCGGCCACTTCCCGGCGCGGACCGTCGCGGATCGCATCCTCACCGACGGCGCGAACGGACTGCACTTCGGCTGGGTCACGATCGCCACCGTCGCGAACACCGCTGCCTGGCTCACCCAACTCGCTCCGGAGAGCTGGGCCGAGGCCGCGGACGCCTGGGCCATCGCCGTGCTCGTGGTCGTCTTGGCGATCGGTGCCGCGGCGGCGTGGGCCACCGGCCGGATCGCTCCCGCCCTCGCGACGGCGTGGGGACTGGCCTGGCTCGCGGTCGGACGACTGACCGGCGAGCCGGAGAGCACCCCGACCGCCATCGTCGCGATCATCGTGGCCGTGCTGCTCGTGGTCACCGGTGTCGTCGCGGTGCTGCGCCGGGCACGCGCTGCGCACAACTCCTCAGAATCGTCGCGCTGAGCGCAGCGTGGGCTGATTTCCGGGTCGGTTCCGGCAGTTCTTGCTGAGTTGTGAACGACGCGCACAACTCAGGAAGGCCGCGCCGCATCGCCCCCGACGACGCCGACACCGTCCCCGGTCGCAGGTTATTCCTGAGTCACGAACGGCGAGCCGGCGCACCTCGGCGCGGGCGACGGCTCAGAGCACGAGTCGGTAGCCCATTCCCGCCTCGGTGAGCAGATGCACCGGGGCGCCCGGCTCCCGTTCGAGCTTCTTGCGCAGTTGTGACATGTACAGCCGCAGATAACCGGAGTCGGAGACCTGCTCGCTGCCCCAGATCTCCTTCAACAGGTCCTGCCGGGTGACCAGGGCTCCCGGATGCCGTGACAGGTGCTCCAGCATCCGCCACTCGGTCGGGGTCAGGTGCACGCGTGTTCCGGCGCGGGTGACGGTCTTCGTGGCCAGGTCGACGACGACCTCACCGAAGGCCACGACGGATTCGCCGTTCGCGGGAGCCGATCGGCGGGACAGTGCGCGCAACCGGGCGAGGAGTTCATCGACCTGGAACGGCTTCGTGACGAAGTCGTCGGCGCCGGCGTCCAGCGCGTCGACCTTGTCGGCTGAACCGGTGCGTCCGGACACCACGATGATCGGCACGTTCGTCCACCCGCGCAGCGCCTGGATCACCTCGATACCGTCGAGTCGGGGCATGCCGAGGTCGAGCATGATCAGGTCCGGGTGCGACTGCGCGGCGGCGGCGATTGCGGCGGCACCGTCGGCGGCCACGACGACTTCGTATCCGTGGGCGGCCAGTGTGATCCGCAGCGCCCGCACCATCTGCGGGTCGTCGTCGGCGATGAGGAGCTTCACTCCGTCCCCTCCGTGTCGGGAAGCCCTGCGCCGAGCGGCAGGGAGATGACCATGGTGAGGCCTCCCCCAGGGGTGTCCTCCGGTGTCAGGGTACCGCCCATGCCCTCGGTGAACCCGCGGGACAGGGCGAGTCCGAGTCCGAGTCCCGTCGTGTTGTCGGTGTCACCGAATCGCTGGAACGGCTGGAAGATGCGGTCGCGCCGCTCGGGAGCGATGCCCGCCCCGCGGTCGATCACGCGGATCTCGGCGCGGTCGCCGATCGTGCTGGTGGAGATGATCACGCGGCTGCCGTCCGGGGAGTGACGGTGCGCGTTCGCGAGCACGTTCACCAGTACGCGCTGCAGCAGCACGGGATCGGCGAACACCGGCGGCAGGTCCGGGTCGAGGGCGAGCTCGACGTCTGCCGGCCCCAGCCCGAGCTCGTCGACGGCGGCGAGCACGGTGCCGGCGGCATCCATCCGGGACGAGGAGACCGCGAGCACGCCGGCCTGCACGCGACTCACATCGAGCAGGTCGGTGACCAGGGCCGACAGCGTCGCGAGGCTCTCGTCGGCGGTGGCGAGCAGTTCTTCGCGATCGGTCGCCGACAGCCCGTGCGCACCGCGCAGGCCGCCGATCGCCGCGACCGCCGAGGCCAGCGGTCGCCGCAGGTCATGGCTCACGGCCGACAGCAGAGCGCTGCGCACCTGGTCGGTCTCGGCCAGGGCTTCGGCTTCGCTGGCGGTGGCGCGCAGGTCGGTGTGCTCGATCGCGGCGGAGAGTTGCGCGATGATCGCATCAAGCAGGCGTCGTTCCGGTCCGGCCAGAGGTTCGCCGTTCAACTCCAGCAGCGCCCGGGGGCCACCGCCTGGTCCGACGCCGATCGGCAGGGTCGTGGCGCGGCCGTCGGCCACCGGTTCGCCGTCGCTCGCCAGCACCTCGCCATCGGGGGAGAGCACCCGCACCCCGCTGAGTCCGAACGCCTCGCGGGTGCGACTGACCAGCGCCAGCACCGCGTTGTCGCCCCGGAGCACATTGCCGGCGACCGCGGCGAGCAGCTCGGCCTCGGCGGCGGCGCGCTGAGCCGTGCGGGCTCGTCGTGCGGCCTGGTCGACGATGATGCTGACCAGGATCGCGATGAGGACGTAAAGGGACAGCGCGAGCGCGTGCAGCGGGTGCGCGATCGTGATCGTGAACAGTGGCGCGACGAAGAGGAAGTCGAGCGTGATCCCGGAGAGCACCGCGGCGAACACGGCGGGACGGATGCCGCCGATCAGGGCGACCACGACGACGAGGAGCTGATAGGCGAGCACCTCGGCGGTGATCGATTCGGGGCTGCGGACCGTGAACATGATCCATGACAGGATCGGTCCGAAGACGAGCGCGATCGCGAAGCCCAGGAGCTGTCGGCGCCAGCCGAGCGCCCCGCCGGTGATACGCGGCAGAGCCTGGCGACCACCGGCAGCCGCGTGCGTCACGATGTGCACGTCGATGTCGCCGGATCGGCGGATGACCTCCGATCCGATGCCGGGGCCGGTGAGCGCGGCGGTGAGTCGACTGCGTCGGCTGACCCCGATCACCAGCTGTGTGGCGTCGGCCGCCTGCGCGAACTCGACCAGTGTGGACGGGATGTCGTCGCCGACCACCTGGTGATAGCTGCCGCCGAGCGACTCCACGAGAAGGCGCTGGGAGGCGAGCGCTCCGGGCGTCTCGCTGCGCAGACCGTCCTGTGCCGAGACATGTACGGCGAGCAGTTCGCCGCCGGCCGAGCGTGCCGCGATCCGTGCCCCGCGCCGGAGCAGGGTCTCGCCCTCCGGGCCGCCGGTGAGAGCGACCACGACACGCTCCCTGGCCTGCCAGTTGCCCTCGATCCCCTGTTCGGCGCGGTAGGTGCGCAGCGCGCTGTCGACCTCGTCGGCGAGCCAGAGCAACGCCAGCTCACGCAGCGCGGTCAGGTTCCCCAACCGGAAGTAGTTCGACAGGGCGGCGTCGATCCGCTCGGCCGGATAGACCAGCCCGGCGGAGAGCCGATCGCGCAGCGATTGCGGCGCGAGGTCGACGACCTCGATCTCACCCGCGGCCCGGACGACGGCATCCGGGATCGTCTCCCGCTGCGCGATCCCGGTGATCTTCTCGACCACGGCGTTGAGCGACTCGATGTGCTGCACATTGACGGTGGTGACCACGTCGATGCCGGCGTCCAGCAGGTCGTCGACGTCCTGCCAGCGCTTCGGGTGCCGCGAGCCCGGGATGTTCGTGTGGGCGAGTTCGTCGACCAGGGCGATCTCCGGGGCGCGCGCGAGCACGGCCTCGAGGTCGAGCTCGGTCAGGGCGACGCCTCGGTGCTCGTCGACCCGGCGCGGTACTTCCGGCAGCCCGACGGTCTGCGCCTCGGTAGCGGCGCGATCGTGGGTTTCGACGATCGCGATGACGACGTCGTGACCCTCCTCGCGGAGGCGGCGGCCTTCGGCGAGCATCTCGAACGTCTTGCCGACGCCCGGGGCAGCGCCCAGGAGCACGCGGAGGCGTCCGCGTCGCGACTGCTCCGGAGCCGGACGCTGCGTCCGCTCTGCGCTCACTCGCCCTCCCGGTCATCCGACGCGGGATTCAGGTCGGCGACGTCGATGTGCTCCTCGCCGAGGAATCCCCGATCCCGTCCTTGAATCCTAGACGCCACGAGGCAGCGCACCGGGTGCTCCCCTTCGCGCTGAAGTGCCCCTATGCTCACCAGGTGGGCACCAGAGAGTGGCGGATCGGCGCAGGGACATGGGTCGTCGGCGGGCTCGTCGTCCTCGCCCTCGTCCTCGTGCTGACCGAATACCTCCCGCAGTCGGACGCCGACGCTCTCGGGCAGCGGATCGCACCGGTGCTGGGGTTCGTCGTCGCGATCACCGTCGTCGCCGAGCTCGCCCGTGACGCGGCGGTCTTCGATGTCGTCTCCCAGCGGCTCGCGCGCTGGGGGCGCGGGCGTGTGCTCCTCCTCTGGGCGCTCGTCGTGGTGCTCGCGGTGGTGAGCACGGTGTTCCTGTCCCTCGACACGACCGCCGTGATCGTCACGCCGGTCGTCATCGTGCTCGCGCAGAGCGTCGGCGTCTCCCCGCTCCCGTTCGCCCTGGCGACCGTGTGGCTGGCGAACACGGCTTCCCTCGCCCTACCGGTGTCGAACCTGACCAACCTGCTCGCCGCACCCGCGATCGGCGACGGTCCCGCGGCGTTTATCGCCCTGAGCTGGGCACCGACTCTGGTTGGCATCCTGATGCCCGTCGTGATCCTGACCCTGGTGCACCGGCGCACCGTGTTCGCGGCGTACGAGACGCCGCCGCCCCGGCGCCCCGCCGACCCGATGCTGTTCTGGAGCGCTGCCGGGATCCTCGTCGTGCTGTTGCCGCTGCTGGTCGTCACGCACGACGTGTGGATCCCTGCCACGGCCGCGGCGCTCACGCTCATCGTGCTGTTCGCGGTGCGGCGGCGCCGGGCGCTGCGGCTCGCGCTCGTGCCGTGGAAGGCGATCGCGCTCGCCGCATCGCTGTTCGTGCTGGTCGAGGCCGCGCACGCGCAGGGCCTCCTCGACTTCCTGACGGCGCAGACCGCGAACGGCGACTCCCCCGGCGACCTGTTCCGGTTGGCCGCGCTCGGGGCCGTGAGCGCCAACGCGATCAACAACCTCCCCGCCTATCTCGTGCTCGAGCCCGTCGCCGCGGATCCGGTCGCGCTGATGGCCCTTCTGATCGGGGTCAACCTCGGCCCGCTGATCACGCCGTGGGCCTCGCTCGCGACGCTGCTGTGGCATCACCGCATCACGGCGCTCGGCGTCACGATCCGCTGGCGCGGGTACATGCTGTGGGGCGTGGTCGCCGCCGTGCCGACCGTGCTGGTGGCCGTTCTCGTCCTGTTCCTCGTCGCGGGCTAGACGCCCCGCTCCGGCGGCCACTCCTCGGCGAGCAGTCCGTAGTTCATGCCGTCGAACCACTCGCCCGAGCGGTGCAGCGCCGTCTTCCGGCTGAACTCCTCGCGGCGCATCCCCAGGCGTTCCATCACGCGCCAGGAGGGCTCGTTGTCGGCGAAGCACCCGGCGTGCACGCGGCGCAGCCCCAGTGCGCCGAAGCACACATCGATCACCGCCCGGATCGCCTCGGTCGCATAGCCGTGGCCGGTGTACGCGGGGTCGAGCACCCAGCCGAGCTCCGCTTCGACGCCCTTCGCCTCGGCCTCGACTTCGGCCTGGGCCCAGCCATCGCCGAGTTGCACCATGATATCGCCGATCGGCGTCGGGGCGGCGCCTTCGTGCGCGGGCAGCAGCTCCACGAGGTACATCGACGCCAGCCGCTCCGGAGCGAGATAGCGCTCACGGAACGCATCGCGCGTGTCGGGCGCGGCCCCCAGCCACCGGTTGACCTCGGGGAGTCGACGCCACTTCCACATCACATCGACGTCGGCGGGCGTGCAGGGGCGCACCTGCAGTCGGTCTGTCCGTGCGGGCCACGGCTCGGGGGTTCGCGTCTCGGTCATCGCTCCACCCTAGGGTCGACCGGCGACACGCTCAGGACGCCTCCCCGCCGACCCGGCGCATCTCCGTCGCGAGCGCGCTGTTGGTTGCGGCGAAGTGCGCGGTGATGTTCTCGCGCACCTCGGGCGACTTGTTCTGGCTGAGCTTGGCGCGGGCATCGAAGCGGGTGACCCGCATCCTCAGGCCGACGGTCCCTCTGGCGGCTCGGCGGGTGCCCTCCTCGTCCTCCGACAGATGCCGACCGTGCTGCTGGTGGTTCTCGAAGTGGTCGGTCAGGCGGCTGAGCATGGCGTAGTTCTCCTCTTCGTCGAGGATCTCGGGAACGCCGTAGAGGTGCGCCGTGACATGGTTCCACGTGGGCACGAGGTCGCCCGGTGTGTACAGGCTCGGCGACACGTAGTCGTGCGGACCCTGGATGATCACGAGCACTTCGTGTTGGCCGAGTTCGTGGAGGCGCTCGTCCGGCCGTCCGAAATGGCTGGCGAACACGATGTCATCCTCGTTCTCCACCAGCAGCACGGGATAGTGCGAGGCCACGAGACCGCCGCCGGCGGGGGAGACGAACGTCGCCCACGGGTTGCCGCGGATCAAGCGCTTGACCTCGTCGGGATCGGTCATCAGGTACCGGGGTGTGTGACGCATCAGGAGTCCTTTCCTTGGCGCGCGCTCGGTCGGTGGGTAATCAGTCGCGTACGCACGGCGAGGGCGGCGCAGGCGATCACCGCGAGCCCGCCGATGGCGGTGGCCCAGCCGATCTGCTCGTGCAGCAGGAGCGCCGCCCAGGCGATGCCCATCACGGGTTGGACGAGCTGGATCTGGCTCACCTGTGCCATCGGACCGATCGCGAGCCCGCGGTACCAGGCGAAGAAGCCGAGGAACATGCTCACCGCGGCGAGGTAGGCGAAGGCGAGCCAGTGCACCGGTGTCGCGGCCGGAGGCTGCTGAAGGGCCGACACCACCGTCAGCGCCGCCATCAGCGGAGCGGCGACGATCAGCGCCCACGACACGGTCTGCCAGGAGCCGAGTTCACGGGCGAGCAGGCCGCCCTCCGCATAGCCGATCGCGGCGGCGATGACAGCCCCGAACAGCAGGAGGTCGGCAGCGCTGAGGGAGTCGAGCCCGTCGTTCTGCAATGCGGCGAACACGATCGCGGCGACGGCGCCGAGGCTCGCGAAGATCCAGAAGGATCGGGTGGGTCGTTCGCGGGTGCGGAGCACGACAGCGACAGCGGTCGCCGCGGGGAGCACGCCGATCACGACCGCACCGTGGCTGGCGGGGGTCGTGGTCATCGCGAACGAGGTCAGGACGGGGAACCCGGCAACAACCCCACCGGCGACGATCGCGAGGCGGCCCCACTGCGTCGTCGTGGGACGTCGCTGGCGCGTCACGGCCAGGGCGATTCCGGCGAGGAGGGCGGCGACGACCGCGCGCCCGGCGCCGACGAACAGCGGTGAGAGCCCGTCGATCGCGATGCGCGTGAGCGGAAGGGTGAAGGAGAAGGCGAGGACGCCGAGAAGACCCCACCGGACGCCGGCAGGAATTGATAGCACTGTCTCTCGCGGAGCGATAACGCTACTGTCTACTTTCATGAATCAGGATAGCAGTGACCGCATCGTCGCCGGGGTGCGCGCGTGGATCTCCTCCGCATCTCCGGGCGCACGGGTGCCGTCGAACCGTGCGCTCATGGCCGAGTACGGGGCCGGCCCGGTGACCGTGCAGAAGGCGATGCAGCAACTCGCGCGGCTCGGTCTGGTCGAGTCTCGCCCGGGCGCGGGGACGTTCGTCCGCGCCGCGCCCACCGTTCGCACGGTCGACTACAGCTGGCAGACTGCCGCCCTCGGCGCCACGCCGGCCGGACTCGCGGGCCTCTCGTCGACGCAACGCACGGTCGCGCCCGATGCGATCGGACTGCACTCGGGATACCCCGCGGTCGACCTGCTGCCGCAGCGGCTCGTGCGACAGGCGCTGATCCGTGCCGCCCGATCGGACGCGGCGCTGACCCGTTCACCCGCAGCGGGCCTCCCCGAGCTGCAGGCGTGGTTCGCCGGTGAACTCGCGTCCGCCGCACCGGTGGGGATCACACCCGCCTCGGCGCGGGACGCCCTGATCATCTCGGGCAGCCAGAGCGGGTTGAGCTCGATCTTCCGTGCCGTCGTGGGGGTCGGGCAGCCGCTGCTGATCGAGTCGCCGACGTACTGGGGTGCGATGCTCGCCGCCGCGCAGGCCGGCGTGGTCCTGGTGCCGATCCCGTCCGGTCCGCATGGGCCCGATCCGGACGACGTCGAGCGGGCGTTCGCGCAGACCGGCGCGCGGGCGTTCTACGCGCAGCCGACGTTCGCGAACCCGACCGGAGCGCAGTGGCCTGTCGCGACGGGAGAAGCCGTGCTCGATACGGTCCGCCGTCACCGGGCGTTCCTGATCGAGGACGACTGGGCGCACGACCTGGGGATCGACGCCGCTCCGAGGCCGATCGCCGCGTCGGATGAGGACGGTCACGTGGTCTATCTGCGCTCGCTCACGAAGAGCGCCTCACCGGCCCTGCGCGTCGCGGCCGCGATCGTCCGAGGGCCTGCGCGTGATCGCATCCTCGCGGACCGCGCCGCCGAGTCGATGTACGTGAGCGGTGTGCTCCAGACCGCGGCCCTCGATGTGGTGAGCCAGCCCGCCTGGCGCACGCACCTGCGCGGATTCCGCGAGCACCTGCGCGCGCGGCGCGATCTGCTCGTCTCGAGTCTCGCCGCGCACGCGCCTTCCGCGCAGGTCGAGGGCGTTCCGGCCGGTGGGCTCAACCTGTGGGTGCGACTGCCCGAGGGGACGGATGTCGGGCAGGTCGTCCGCGAGTGCGAGGTGCGCGGAGTCATCATCGCGCCGGGATCCGAGTGGTTCCCGGCCGAGCCCTCGGGGTCCTACGTGCGCCTCAACTACGCGAACGCCGACCCGGCGCGCTTCGCCGAGGCCGCCGGCGTCCTGGGTGCCGTGCTCGAGGGGATCTGACTCGAAGGCCCCGTCGCCGCCCCGCGACTACTCCTGCGGCGGGCCGGCGGGCCGGTGTGCGCGCCGACCGTTGACGACCACGGGGCGCCCCGCGCGCTCCTGACCCGGCAGCGGGCGGGAGCGGCGGCCGTAGATGAGCTCCGACGAGTCGAGCAGCCAGGGCACGAGCGTGATCGACACGCCGTGCACGAGCATCAGCTGGTTGGCGAGGCGGCGGGCCCGACGGTTGTGCAGGAACGACTCCCACCAGTGTCCGACGATGTACTGCGGCAGGTACACGGTCACCACCGAGGAGCCGTGCTTCTCGCGGTACTGCTTGATGAACTGGGTCACCGGCTGCGCGAACGACCGGTACGGCGACTCGACGATCACGAGCGGGATCGGCACGAGATGGTCCGCCCACTCCTGCTGCAGCTGGGCCGCATCGTCGGACGCCACGGCCACGTGCACCGCCAGGGTCTTGCCGTGCTTGGCCGCGATCGCGTAGTCGATGGCCTTCACGACGGGCTTCTGCAGCCGGTTGACGAGGACGATCGCGAGGTCGCCGGTCGCCCCGAACTTGGTCGTGTCGTCGATCGCGATCTCGTGCTCGACGTCGCGGTAGTACCGCTTCACGCCCAGCATCAGGAAGGCCAGGACCGGGATCGCGAAGAACACCAGGTAGGCGCCGTGCGTGAACTTGGTGATCGTCACGATGACCAGCACGAGCACGGTCATCGCGGCGCCGGTCGAGTTGATGATGAGTCCGACCTTGGCCGAGCGGCGATCCGACGCCGAGGCCCCGTCGATCCCGGAGGCGGCCCTGCTCTCGTCGGGTCCGCGGAGCACGCGTCGCCAGTGCCTGACCATGCCGATCTGTCCGAGCGAGAACGAGACGAACACCCCGATGATGTAGAGCTGGATGAGGGTCGTCAGCCGCGCCTGGAACACCACGAGAACGGCGATTGCGGCGATGCCGAGCAGGATCATGCCGTTCGAGAACACCAGGCGGTCACCGCGGGTGTTGAGCGATTTGGGGGCGTATCCGTCACGGGCCAGCACCGCGCCCAGCAGGGGGAAGCCATTGAACGCGGTGTTCGCGGCGAGCAGCAGCACGCACGCGGTCGCCGCCTGCACGATGAAGAACGCGATGCTGCCGCCGCCGAACGTCGCCGCAGCGATCTGCGCCATCAGGCTCGGCTGGGGGGTCGAGCAGTCGAAGCCGATCAGGTCGCAGGGGTTCTCGGCATAGTGCACCCCGGCGATCAGGGCGAGAGCGGTCAGGCCGGCGAACAGGCAGATGGCGATCGACCCCATCAGCACGAGGGTCGACTGGGCGTTGCGCACCTTGGGAGCCCGGAACGCCGGGACACCGTTCGACACCGCCTCGACGCCGGTGAGGGCGGAGCATCCGCTGGAGAACGCACGGAGGATCAGCAGGATCACCGCGGCCTGACCGAGGTTCTCGGCCTGCACGGAGAAGTCGTGGCTCGAGGCCACCGGCGCATCGCCCAGGAACGTCCGGATCAGCCCGGTCGCGATCATGATGCCGACCGAGCCGATGAACACGTACGTGGGGATGGCGAACACGAGCGACGCCTCACGCACGCCGCGCAGGTTCACGATGATGATGAGGATCACGAAGCCGACCGCGAGCTCGACGCGGAGCGGGTCGAGGCCGGGCGCGGCGGAGATGATGTTGTCGACACCGGAGGCGACCGACACGGCCACGGTCAGCACGTAGTCGACCAGGAGGGCCGCGGCGACGATCACACCGGGGATCTCGCCGAGGTTCTTCGACGCGACCTCGTAGTCGCCGCCGCCAGACGGGTAGGCCTTGATCAGCTGTCGGTAGCTCAGGACGACGACGACCAGCAGCACCACGACCGCGATCGCGACCAGCGGCGTGAAGGAGAGGAACGTCAGTCCACCGATCAGCAGGATCATCACGAGTTCCTGCGGTGCGTAGGCCACCGAGCTCAACGCGTCGGACGCGAAGATCGGCAGTGCCATCCGCTTCGGGAGCAGTTGATCATCGACCTGCTGGCTCGTCAGCGGTTCGCCGATGAGGATGCGCTTGGCGAGCGGCGGAGTGTCCGCGCCCTCCCTGTTTTCGTCTGACACGTCGGGCGACACTACGCCTGCCGATGTCATCCTCCTGCGATCCTCACGGAATCCCTACGGCCGGACGCGCTGTCCTCACGGAATCCTTACGGGCCGCCCCGACGGCCCGCACGCGCCCTCGATTGATCGAGGATCCACAGCCGTTTCCGATCACGAACGCGTAACGTCGGAAGCATGACGACCGTTCACGTCACCGAGGACACGATCAACCAGGCTCGCGAGCTGCGTGACGAGCTGCAGCGTTTCCTGCGCGAGTACGAGTTCGGGATGCGCGAGGTCGAGACGAAGATCTCCATCCTCCGTGACGAGTTCACGCACGACCATGCGTACAACCCGATCGAGCACGTGAAGAGCCGTCTCAAGTCGCCCGACAGCATCGTCGAGAAACTCGCCCGCAAGGGGATCGACGAACCGGACTTCGATCGGATCCGCGCGGAGATCACCGACATCGCGGGTGTGCGGGTCACCTGCAGCTTCGTCGCCGACGTGTACCGCCTGTTCGACCTGCTCACCGCGCAGGACGACATCACCGTGCGCACGGTCAAGGACTACATCGCGCAGCCGAAGGCCAACGGCTACAAGAGCCTGCACGCGATCATCGAGGTGCCGGTGTTCCTGTCGACCGGCGCGTTGTCGATTCCGGTCGAGGTGCAGTTCCGCACGATAGCGATGGACTTCTGGGCGAGCCTCGAGCACAAGATCTACTACAAGTTCTCGAACCAGGTGCCCTCGCACCTCGTCGACAGCCTGTCCGATGCCGCCGATGCCGCCGCCGAGCTCGACAGCCGGATGGAGCGTCTGCACCGGGAGGCGCACGGGGTGCCGCAGCGCCGGCTCGCTCCGCCGCCCCCGCCCGTCGTCCCGGTCTGACCTCCGCCCGGTGTGACTCTCCGCCCGCGGACGTTCACAACTCCGGAAGATCGGAGTGTCAGGTGAACGGCTCGCCCGTCATACCGCGCCTGACGCGTTCCTCTCCTGCCGTTTTTGCGGAGTTGTGAACGGGTCCGTGCGACGTCTTCCGCAGATCGTCAGATCCGATCGCGCCTCCGCTCCGAACAACGGGGGATGACGCCGGCGACCGGTGGAACAGGAGACGATCATGGTGCAACGCCGCAGCGGCAAGAGGTTCTTCGTCTGGGCCGCCCTCGCGGGCCTGATCGGGGGTGGCGTCTTCCTCGCCACGGCGGAGGTGTTCGCGCTTCTGTTCGCGCGCACCGCCAGCCCGATCCTCGCGGTCGGCGGCTTCGTGATCGACATCGTGCCCCAGCCCTTCAAGGAATTCGCGATCGCCACCTTCGGCGAGTACGACAAGATCGCCCTGCTTGCTGGCCTCGGTCTGGCCGTCCTCATCGCCTCGGCGATCGCCGGGATCCTGCAGTTCGTGCGTCCGCCGCTCGGCGTGATCGCGCTCGTGATCGCGGGCGTGCTCTCGACCGCGGCGATCGTCACCCGCGCGGGCGTCGCGCCCCTCGCGTTCCTGCCCCCGGTCCTTGGCACCGTCGCGGGATCGATCATCCTCGTGCTCCTGTGCCGCCGCCTCCGCGGGTGGAGAGACTCCTTCGCAGGCGCCAGCGAGGACGACCGGGCCACGGCGACCACGGATGATCCCCCGACCGATCTCGCCGAAGGAGAATCCGCCCGGCCCGGGATCGATCGTCGTCGGTTCTTCCTCCTCGCTGCCGTCGCCGGTGCGTCCGCGCTCGTCGTGGGAATCACCGCCCGCACGGTGAGCATGGCCGTGTCCTCGGTCGAAGCCGTCCGCAGTGCGCTCAAGCTCCCCTCTCCGAAGACCACGGTCACGGTGCCGCAGGGCGCCGAGCTCGACATCCCCGGACTCAGCAAGCTGTTCACCCCGAACAAGGACTTCTACCGGGTGGACACCGCCCTCACGGTTCCCTCGATCGACCCGGACACCTGGCGCCTGGTGATCGACGGCATGGTCGACCAGCGTGTGGAGATGAGCTTCCAGGACATCCTCGACATGGGTCTCGACGAGTATGCGATCACGCTCACGTGCGTGTCGAACGAGGTCGGCGGCGAACTCGTCGGCAACGCGAAGTGGCTGGGCGTGCCGTTGCGCAACGTGCTCAAGAAGGCGGGCGTCCAGTCCGGTGCCGACATGGTGCTCTCGCGCAGCGTCGACGGCTACACGGCGAGCACGCCGCTGTCGGCACTCACCGATGATGACCTCGACGCAATCCTGGCGGTCGGGATGAACGGCGAGCCGCTGCCGCTCGAACACGGTTTCCCCGTGCGGATGGTCGTGCCGGGACTCTACGGCTACGTGTCGGCGACCAAGTGGCTCACCGAACTCAAGGTCACGACGTTCGCCGAGGACGAGGCGTACTGGACACCGCGCGGTTACAGCGCCGAGGCGCCGATCAAGTTCTCCTCCCGCGTCGACACCCCCAAGATCGGCGAGGCGGTCGATGCGGGGAAGATCCCGATCGCAGGCGTCGCCTGGGCGCAGTCGGTCGGCATCGAGCGCGTGGAGGTGAGCATCGATGACGGCGACTGGGTTGCGGCCACGCTGTCGACGCCGATCAACGATGACACCTGGGTGCAGTGGTTCATGGAGTGGGATGCCACCCCGGGGACGCACTACGTCGCCGTGCGCGCCGTGAACAAGAACGGCGACCTGCAGATCCAGGAGCGCGCACCCATCGCGCCGAACGGATCGTCGGGCTGGCAGCGTTCGCTCGTCCGCGTCACCTGATACCGGTGCACGGTCATCGGCGCGGGCCTAGGGTGGGAGCCATGGGCCCGTACCCCGCACTCGTGATCACCGTCTCGGATCGATCGGCCTCCGGAGAGCGCGAGGATCGGGGCGGCCCGATCGCCGTGGGGCTGCTTCGTGACGCCGGGTGGCACTGCCCGGATGCCGAGGTCATCGCCGACGGAGCGGATTCCGTGGCGGATGCCCTGCGCCGGGCGGTCGCGCGCGGCATCCGGTTGGTCGTGACCACCGGTGGGACGGGCGTCGGGCCCCGCGACCTGACTCCGGAGGGGACGCGCCGGGTGATCACCCGCGAGATCCCCGGGATCGCGGAGGAGCTGCGCCGCAGCGGACTCGCCGACACCCCGTTGTCGGTCCTGTCGCGCGGGCTCGCGGGCATCGTGGACCCCGACGGTATGCTCGTCGTCAACCTCCCCGGTTCGCCCCGAGCCGTCGCCTCCGGTGTGCCCGTGGTGCTCGGCGTCGCCGCGCACATCCTGGATCAAGTCGAAGGCGGAGACCACTCATGAACGACGTACGCATCGCAGCCGTGTCGGAAGAACTCCTCGATCTCGACGTCCATCTCACCGCGGTCGAAGATCCGCGCCTGGGAGCGGTGACGACGTTCGTCGGCCGGGTGCGCGACAACGACCCGGATGCGCAGACGCCCGTCGTCGGACTGGAGTACAGCGCGCACCCCGATGCGGAAGCCACGTTGCGGCGGATCGCGGAGGAGGCCGGTGCCGGTGCCGATGCTCCCGCTGTGGTGGCTGTGAGTCATCGCGTCGGACGGCTCGATGTGGGCGATGCGGCGGTCGTGATCGCGGTGGCCTCCGAGCACCGAGCCGAGGCGTTCGAGGTGTGCCGTGCGGTCATCGAGGCGATCAAGAGCGACCTCCCCGTGTGGAAGCGTCAGCTCGAGGTCGACGGCACCACGTCGTGGAAGGGCATCGGCGGCTGAGTCCCGCGCGTCACCTGCCGTTCTCGACGCGTCACCTGCCGTTCTCGACGCGTCACTTGCATGAGGTTCTGCCGTATGCAGGAGGAAACACCGGCACACGGTCATGCGGATGGCCGGCGGTCCTGCAGGTGGCGCGTGGTCAGCCGCCCGCGAAGGGCGGGAGGACGTCGATGAGCTCGGCGTCCTCGAGGGAGAGCTCGCCGTCGGTGCGTACGCCATCGACGAGCACCGCGCAGCGCGGCAGGATGTCGGCCAGTGCCGGGTGCTCGGCGACGACGGCGGTGCGCAGCTCCAGGAGAGAGTGCTCGGCGCGCTCCTCCGTGTCGGTGCCTGCGGCCTCGGCGGCCGCGGCGAAGTAGCGCACGCGTGTCATCGGTCGGCTCCGGGGGCGGGCTCGCCGGGACGCACCCAGTCGCCGGAGCGGCCGCCGGACTTCGCCACGATGCGCACGTCCTCGATCGTGACCGCGCGGTCGACGCCCTTGATCATGTCGACGATCGCCAGTGCGGTGACCGAGACGGCAGTGAGCGCCTCCATCTCGACCCCGGTGCGGTCGGCGGTGCCCACGGTCGCCTCGATGCGCACGCCGTCGTCGACGACGTCCAGCTCGATGCTCGCCCGGTGCACCCCGATCACGTGCGCGAGCGGCAGCAGGGAGGGCGTGGACTTGGCCGCCTGGATGCCGGCGATGCGCGCCACCGCGAGCACGTCGCCCTTCGGCACGGTGCCGTCGCGGAGCGCGGTGATCACGTCGGCGCTGCAGCGCACGAAACCGCGGGCGGTCGCGGTGCGCACGGTCGGCTGCTTCGCGGTCACATCGACCATGTGTGCACGGCCGCCGGCGTCAAGGTGGGGGAAGCTCATCCGACCAGCATGACATCGATCACATCGCCCACGGCAACGGACTCGACCTCCGCCGGGACGATCGCGAACGCGTGGGCACGCGCGAGTCCGCCCGCGAGATGTGATCCCGACCCGCCGGCGGTCGCCGGACGCACGGTGCGCGCCGCGAGGTCGACGACGGCCGGAAGGTACTGGCGGCGGCCGGGCGGGGGTGTCCAGGACGCATCGGCGGTGAAGGGCGAACGCGGGCGGTGGATGAGCGTGCGGCCCTGCATCGCGAGCAGGGCGGGGCGCACGAACACCTCGAACGACACCGCCACGCTGACGGGGTTCCCCGGGAGTCCGAACACCACGCATCCGTCATCGAGCACCCCGAAGGCCTGCGGTTTGCCCGGCTGCATGGCCACCGCGCTGAACTCGACCTGTCCGCCGCCGTCGAACGCCCCGCGCACCGGCTCGTAGGCTCCCGCGCTCACCCCGCCGGTGAAGACGATCACGTCGGCGCCGAGGGCTGTGGCTTCAGCGGTCACGGTCCTGACGGCGTCGGCCGCATCCGGAACGCGTGCGACCAGCACCACCTCGGCGTCGGCCTCGGCGACCAGTTGCGCGAGCAGGGGGCCGTTCGAGTCGGGGATGCGGCCGCGGGCGGGGGTCTCGCCCGGCGCGAGCAGCTCGCTCCCGGTCGACACCACGGCCACGCGCGGAGCCCGCGTCACCCACACCTCGGCGACACCGGCAGCGACCGCGGCCGCGAGTTGGAAGGGCCCCAAACGTTCCCCGGCGGGAACGACCTCGTCGCCGGCGTGCAGGTCGGCCCCGCGTCGGCGCACGAACACGCCGGGCTTCGCCGGGGCGCGCAGCACCGTCACCCCATCGAGGGAGTCGGCGAGCCCGCCGGCCGTGTCCTCGAAGGGCACGATCACGTCGGCGTCGGTGGGGGTGGGGGATCCGGTCATGATGCGGGCGGCTTCGCCGGACCCGAGCGGAGGATCGAGGGCCACTCCGGCGGGAAGGTCGGCGACCACGCGCAGGGTGACCGGATTCTCCTGGGAGGCCTCCGCGACGTCGGCACCGCGCACGGCGAACCCATCCATCGCGGAGTTGTCGAAGAGGGGGATGTCGTGGGCGGCGACCGCGGGCGCGGCGAGCGTGCGTCCTGCGGCATCCGTCACCGGGAGAGCCTCGTTGCCGACCAGGCGGATGGCGCCGAGCACACGGTCGAGCTGCTCCTCGACCGTGCGGCGGCCGGTCATGCGTGCACCGCCGTCGAGGTCGTGGACGCCGGGCGGATCGCGATCTCGTGTTGGCGGGAGGTGAGCGCATCGATCATGGCGAGTCGTCCGAGCAGCGGTTCGCCGGCCCCGGTCACGAGCTTGATCACCTCACCCGCCAGCATCCCGCCGACCTGCACGCACAGCGCTCCGAGCACGCCGACCTGGGCGCAGCTGGGCGGTTCCCCCTCGGTGCCGGGCGGGAAGAGGTCGGCGAGCACGACCGGCTCGCCCACCGGGGGGGCCGACCAGAACACGGTCGCCTGCGCATGCCACTCCTGCACTGCGCCCCAGACCAGGGGAAGTCCGAGCTCCTCGGCCGCCGCGGCCACATCACGACGGGTCGCGAAGGAATCGCTCGTGTCGACCACCACGTCGGCTCCCGCGAGCAGGCGGGCGGCGTTGGCCGTGTCGAGGCGTTCCGGCACCGGGGTCACGACGGTCTGCGGGGCGAGAGCCGTGATGGCTCGGGCGGCGGAGGCGGTCTTGGGCGTGCCGATGTCCTCCACGCGGTGCGCGAGCTGGCGCTGCAGGTTGGTCAGCTCCACGACGTCGTCGTCGATCACCGTGAGGCTGCCGATCCCTGCGGCGGCCAGGGCGAGCAGGGCAGGGGAGCCGAGCCCGCCGGCGCCGACGACCGTCACGCGAGCGGCGTGGAGGCGGCGCTGACCTTCTTCACCGATGCCGGCGAGCACCGCGTGCCGGGCCGTGCGGATGAGCTCTTCCGGGGCGAGCGCGGCGGCCGGGGCGACGAGGGGCTGCATGGATTCAGCGTATGCCCCTCCTCCCGGAAGAAGCCGATGACCGCGAAAGCGGATGGAGCCTCCGGGAAACTCCGCATCTGCGGTAGATTCTTCGCATGCAGACCTACCGGATCGCCCGTGCCGCGCAGTTGCTCGGCGTGAGCGATGACACCGTCCGTCGCTGGATCGATCAGGGACTGCTTCCGGTGACGGAGGCGACACCGACCGAGATCCCCGGTGATGCCCTCGCAGCGCGCGCGGTCGAGCTCGCGGAGGAGGCGAGGAACGCCGGAGATGTGCTCTCCAGTGCGCGCAACCGCTTCGTCGGCATCGTCACGCGCGTGCAGGTCGAAGGCCTCATGGCCCAGGTCGACATCCAGTCCGGACCGCATCGTGTGGTGTCGCTGATGTCGTCCGAGGCGGCGCGGGATCTGCGGCTCGAGGTCGGCTCCCTCGCCACCGCTTCCGTCAAGGCGACCCAGGTCGTCGTCGAGATCCCGAACGGCTGACATGAACCGCCTGCTGCGCCGCTCCACGCTCGCTCTCCTCGCCGCTGCCTGCCTCGTGCTCACGGGCTGTGCGGGCACAGCTGAGGACACGTCCTCACCGTCGGGGGCCACGGATGGCGTGCGCGGAGAGCTCACGGTCTACGCCGCGGCATCCCTCGCCGGAGCCTTCGATGCGATCGGGGAGGCCTTCATGGCCGAGAACCCGGACGTGCGGTTCCGTCCGGTGTACGACGGTTCTTCGACGCTCGTCACCCAGATCCTCGAAGGTGCTCCCGCCGACGTGTTCGCTTCGGCCGACGAGGCGAACATGGACAAGGCGGCGGACGTCGTGGCTGAGCCCGCGCTGTTCGCATCCAACACCCTGGTGATCGTGGTTCCGTCCGGAAACCCGGGTGACGTCGAGGCGCTGGCGGATCTCGCCGACGTCACCACCGTGCTGTGTGCGCCGGAGGTGCCGTGCGGTGCGGCGTCCGCGACGCTGCTGTCCGCGGCCGAGGTCACGGTCGACCCGGCGAGCCTCGAGCAGAACGTGTCGGCCGTGCTCACGAAGGTCGCCGCGTCCGAAGCCGACGCCGGACTCGTGTACGCCACCGATGTGATCGGCCGCGACGACGTCGAGGTGATCGTGCCGGACGGCGCCGACGAGGTCGTCAACCACTACCCGATCGCCGTGCTCTCCGATGCTCCGAACGCCACGGCGGCGGAGGCATTCGTGGCGTTCGTGCGGGCGGATGCGGGGCGCAGCATCCTGGCCGACTTCGGCTTCGGAGCACCATGAGCGGGGGAGGTGATCGAGGGTACGCGCCCCGTGCACTCGCCGTACCGGCCCTGGTCGGCCTGGCGTTCCTGATCCTGCCGCTCACCGCGCTCGTCGCGCGCGTGCAGTGGTCGACGTTCCTCGCGGACGTGACCTCGGAGGCCGCGCTCTCTGCGCTCACGCTCTCGCTCGGCACCGGCCTGGTGGCCACGGTGCTGTGCATCCTGATCGGCGTACCGCTCGCGCTGTGGATCGCCCGCTCCGGGCCGCGGCTGGCTGCCGTACTCCGCGCCGTCGTCACGGTTCCGCTGGTGCTGCCGCCGATGGTGGGCGGTGTCGCGCTGCTGTACCTGTTCGGACGTGCGGGCTGGCTCGGTGGGCTCGGCCTGTCCTTCAGCACGCCGGCCGTCATCCTGGCGCAGACGTTCGTCGCGCTGCCGTTCCTCGTGCTGGCCGTGGAGGGTGCGGTACGCACTTCGGGCGTGGACTACGAGCGCACGGCGGCGGCGCTCGGCGCCGGACGATGGACGATCCTGCGACGGATCACCCTGCCGTTGGCCGCGCCGGGCATCGTCGCGGGTGTCGTCCTGTGCTTCGCGCGGGCCATCGGCGAGTTCGGTGCGACGGCCCTGTTCGCAGGGAACCGGCCCGGCGTCACCCAGACCATGCCGCTCGCGATCTACACCGCGTTCAACGGGGCCGGAGTGTCGCAGGGCACGGCGGTCGCCCTCGCGCTGCTGCTGCTCGCCACGGCGATCGTCGTGCTGCTGCTCGTCCGCGGCTGGCGGCCGGGGGCGACGCGATGACCTCCTCGACGGGCCGGGCTGTCGGCGGCGGAGGCCTGCGTGCGCACGTCGTGGTCGACCGTGAGCACTTCGCCGTCGACGTTTCGGTGCAGGTCTCGGTAGGGGAGACCGTCGCCATCATGGGGCCGAGCGGCGCGGGCAAGTCGACTCTGCTGCAGGCGCTCGCGGGCCTCGAGCCGTTGACCGCCGGGGAGATCGAGGTCGCGGGACGCGTGGTCGACCGCGTGGCCACACCTCGTGTGCGGACAGCTCCCATGAACCGCGGCATCGTGCTGCTCGGGCAGGAAGCGCGGCTGTTCCCCCACTTGTCCGTGCGCGAGAATGTCGCCTTTGGTCCTCGTGCCGTCGGGCAGGACGTCCGCGCGGCACGAGACTCGGCCGACGAATGGCTCGCACGCGTCGGACTCCCGGGGGCGGGGGACCGCATGCCGCGCGAGCTCTCCGGTGGCGAGGGGCAGCGCGTCGCGGTCGCCCGAGCGCTCGCCGCGTCGCCACGCGCCGTGCTGCTCGACGAACCGCTGGTCGCGCTCGATCCGGCGACGGCCGGCGACATCCGACAGATGCTGCGTGATCAGCTGGCGGGGATCACCACGATCGCGGTCACGCACGATGCTGCGGATGCTGTCGCCCTCGCCGATCGGCTCCTGGTGATCGAGGCGGGGCTGGTCACGCAGCACGGGCCCGTCCGCGAGGTGCTGTCGGCACCCGCTTCGGGCTTCATCGCTGCGATCGCAGGTGTCAACCGGCTGGTGGGCGTCGCCGCGGACGGGGGCTGGCGCGGGGGAGGTCTGCGTCTCGGAAGCACGGACCCTGAGTCGCTCGCGCTCGCCGCGGTCGATGGCTCACCGCTCGCCGCGGTGTTCCGTCCCGCCGCGGTGCGCATCGAGCCAGCTGACGACCCGCACGCGTGGTCCAGCCGGATCCTCCGACTCGAGCCCATCCTCACGGGAGTCCGCCTGCACACCGAGCACTGTCAGGTCGACACCTCGCTGGCGGACGCCGTCGACCTCGTGGTGGGCGACGAGGTGCACCTGCGCGTCGATCCTGCCGGCGTGCGGTTCGTCCCCGCGTCCGTCGCCTCCGTCGCTCCCGTCGCTCCCGTCGCGATATGACAGCCCTCACGCGCATATGGGCTGCCATATCGCGACGGGAACCTCAGGTGTTTCGGCCCCGAGGGGGGAAGCGGCGGGTTAGTCTCGAACGATGACGGGGAGTGGCGGAGCGCGATGACGGCCGTGCCGGTGGTGATCGGTGTGCGCCCGCCGCACGCCGGTCCGACGGCGCAGAGCCCTGGCCACTCTGCCGTCGAAGCAGGTCTCGTCGACACGCACGGCCGGGTGCACCGGGATCTGCGCATCTCGCTCACCGACCGCTGCTCGCTGCGCTGCACGTACTGCATGCCGGAGCAGGGGAACGAGTGGCTCGCCCGCACGAGCATCCTCTCCACGGATGAGATCGTCGAGGTCGCCGAGGTGGCCGCCGCTCTCGGCATCCGCACGTTCCGCCTCACCGGTGGCGAACCGCTCCTGAGGGCCGACATCGTCGAGGTCGTGCGACGCGTCTCCCGCATCGAAGGCGAGGACGGACCCGTCGAGGTCGCCATGACGACCAACGGCATCAGCCTCGCCCAGAAACTCCCGGCGCTGATCGAGGCCGGACTCACGCGCCTCAACATCAGCATCGACACGGTGAACCGTCAGCGCTTCGCCGACCTGACCCGCCGTGACCGCCTCGACGACGTGTTCGAGGGCATCGCCGCGGCTGCGGCCTCGGAGCTCCGTCCGCTCAAGCTCAATGCGGTCGCGATGCGCGGCGTCAACGACGACGAGCTGGTCGATCTCGTGGAGTTCGCGATGGGTGTGGGCGCGCAGCTGCGCTTCATCGAACAGATGCCGCTCGACGCCGGACACACCTGGGACCGGGCGTCCATGGTCACGCGCGAGGAGATCCTCGCGTCGCTGGGGGAGCGCTGGCATCTCGATCCGGTCGAGGGGCGTGGGGGAGCACCTGCAGAGAAGTGGCGGATCGACGGCGGACCGCACGAGGTCGGGGTGATCGCCTCGGTCACCGCCCCGTTCTGCGGTGCGTGCGACCGTCTGCGCCTGACTGCCGACGGCCAGCTGCGCAACTGCCTGTTCTCGAACGTCGAGTACGACCTCATCGAGGTGCTGCGCGGGGAGTCGGCCTCTGCGCCGGGTGCCCGCTCCGCCGGGATCGCCGAGATGCTGCGCTCCTGTGTGCACGGCAAGCTCCCGGGGCACGCGATCAACGACCCCTCATTCCTGCAACCGGCGCGCGGCATGAACGCGATCGGCGGCTGAGTCGACGTATCGACGGAACGGGGGCTGAACGGATGTGGGAGCAGATCGGGCAGGGGCGTGCCGGGTATCGGTTGACCATCCGGGCGACTCGGGTCTCCCTGCGCCAGCTCGTCGCGATCATCGTCGGCTGCGTGCTCGTGGGCGGGGCTGCTGCCACGGCGGCGTTGATTGCGATCTCCGTCGAGACCGACTCCATGCTCGGCCGCTCCGACGTCGTCCTGGTCGCCGGTGGCTTGGCTGTCGTCATCGTGCTCGCCCTCTTGTGGATCTTCGCCTGGCAGAGGAAGCGTTACGTCGTCGAGTGGGATGACCGGGGGATCCGGATCATCGGTGCTGGGGCGGAGCGAGCGCTCCCTTGGGCCTCCATCGCTCGTGTGCTGATCCGCCTCGACACGGACTACGCCCGTGTCGAGGTGAGAAGCAGGGATGGGGGGTCTGTGACGCTCTTGGCCGGCTTCGGCTCCCAGGACGTGAAGAAGGCCAACGCGATCGACCCGATTCCCGGCGAGGTCGTCGGCCTGCTGAATCACCATCTTTCTGCGGCCCCACCTCCCCCGCGGAACGCGCTCGGCCTGCACGTCTTCCTGGGCGCGCAACAGACTGTCCCGTGACCGCGGCAGTCGACAACGACCAGGCACCTTTTCGTATACACAAATAGGACATTTTCGTATACGCTATTCGCATGAGCGAGCACCTGCTGAATGGAAAGCCCGTCCCGGACGAGCAGATTCAGGCGTGGGCCGACGAGGCCGAGGCCGGGTACGACCTGTCGAAACTCCCGAAGCCGCGTCGAGGTCGACCGACCGTGGGCGATGGCCCCGGCGCGGTGATCCCCGTGCGGCTCGATGCGTCCACGATCGCGGCCCTGACAGCGCGCGCTGAGGCGGAGGGCATCGCCACGCGTTCGGAGGCGATTCGCGCCGCAGTGCGCGAGTGGGCACACGTTGCCTGACCTGCACCGATCGGCCCGCAAACACTACCGGCGCGACCAGCTCGACGACTCTTCCGTGCTCTATGCGGTCGAGCACGTCCTGCAGTCGCGCCCGCTCGACGATGAAGACGACCCGCGCCGTTGGCTCATGATCGCCGCCGACCCTGCTGGCCGCCTCCTGGAGCTCGTGGTGTTGATCTACGACGACGGTTACGAGCTGATCATTCACGCGATGAAAGCCCGGGCGCAGTACCTCGACGAGCTGTAGGGCGATTCGCGTCCGCCTCAGTCCAGGAACTCCCGGGCCGCGGCCGACAGGGCGGTCACGCCGACCTCGATCGTCGGGTGGATCTCGGGCGCGAAGAACGGCGAGTGGTTCGTCGGGATGTCCTGCTCGAGTCGACCCGCGGCGACCGCCTCGGCGAACCGTGCGGGGTCGACGCCGCCCCAGAACCAGAACACGAGAGGCACGCCGGCGTCGCGCGCGAACCAGGACACGTCCTCGCTGCCGGTGAACATGCCGGGGTCGATGACGGACGCCTCGCCGAGGGCCCGCTGGATCGCGGTCGTGACGCGGGCCGTGGCATCCTCATCGTTGATCGTGGCGGGCAGGGTGTGGTCGGTGCGGATCTCCGGCTCGCGCTCGGCCCCGGATGCGGTGGCCTCGGCCCGCACGATGCGCTCCACGCTCGCGAGCACCTTCTCGCGTGCTTCCTCGTTCGGGTAGCGCAGGCTGAGCTCGAGCTTCGCCTCGGCCGGGATGATGTTGTTCTTGAGCCCGGCGTGGATCGAGCCGACGGTCACGACCGCGACGCCCTGCGGATCGATCTCGCGCGAGGCGATGGTCTGCAGGCGCATCACGGTGGCCGCGGCCATCACCACCGGGTCGATCGTGGCGTGCGGGCGCGAGCCGTGTCCGCCGCGGCCGTGCAGGGTCACCGTGAGCCCGTCGGAGGCGGCCATCTGCGTCCCGCTGCGCACCCCGACGATGCCCGCGGGGAGCGGGGTCACGTGCTGGCCGAGCACGATGTCGGGACGGGGGTAGCGGTCGAGGATGCCGTCGTCGAGCATGGCGCGCGCCCCGGCCCCGTACTCCTCGGCGGGCTGGATCAGTACGACGAGGGTTCCCGACCAGTCGGAGCGCTCCGCGACGAGCCTCTCCACGGCGCCGATCATGGCGGTGACGTGCATGTCGTGGCCACAGGCGTGCATGACGGGGACGGTGGTGCCCGCGGGGTCGACGCCCTTCGCGGTGCTCGCATACGAGAGGCCGGTCTGCTCCTCGACCGGGAGAGCGTCCATGTCGGCGCGCACCCACACCACGGGGCCATCGCCGTTGCGGAGAAGGCCCACGACCCCGGTGACCCCGACGCCCTCCTCCACCTCGAGGCCGAGATCGCGCAGATGCCGGGCGGCGATGCCCGCGGTGCGCGTCTCCTGGAACGAGAGCTCGGGGTGCTGGTGCAGGTCGATGTAGAGCGCTTCGAGGTCGATCGTCATGGCCCGAGCCTAGTCGGGCGTGTCGGGGCCGTCAGCCGTCCGTGTCGTGCGCGTATGTCTCCAGCTCCGGCCCGGGATGCAGCACGGCGTTGACGATGGCGCGGATCGCGAACTCGCTCGTCTCGCCGAGCTCCACGACCTCCGGATGCAGGAGCCACTGCAACTGCAGGCCGTCCATCACGGCCAGGATCGCGGCGGCCGCGTCGGCGATGCGGCGCGGATCGCTCACGCCCTCCTGGGCGCACAGCTCGTGGAAGGCGTCCGTCACCTCGCGGCGAAGCGTCGTGTAGCGCTCTTCGAAGAACGGGCGCGACGGATGGTCATCGGTCACGGATTCCGCGGAGAGCACCGTGTACGCCTGCACGATGCCGGGGCGCTTCGCATTCGTGAACGCGGTGCGCACGAGGTGCAGGAACAGCTCCGGTCCGCCGGGGATGTGCTTCTGCGCGAGCCCCGCCACGTCGTCCTGATCGCGGTAGGCGAGCACCTCGAGCAGCAGCTTCTGCTTCGACCCGAAGTGGTGGAGCACGCCGGCGTGCGTGATGCCGACCTGTTCCGCGACGTCGGCCAGTGTGCCGTTCGTCGATCCCTTGTTCCCGAAGATCTCGATGGCCGCCTTGAGGATCTGCTCGCGTTTCGCGAGCGTCGCCGGGCGCACGCGCACCGTCTGGTCGCTGTCTGCCATCGCCGTTCCTCCATTGCCGAGCCGTGCTTGCGATCCAACTTACTACTCGGTAACCTCACTGAAACTTACTTTCTCGACAGTAAGCGAATCACACCAGACCGGCGCAGCAGCCTCCGCCGGTGCCGCAGCACAAAGACCGTGCCCAAGGAGAAGCAATGAAGCTCAGGAAATCTCTGATCGCGGCGACCGCGATCACCGCCCTCGGTATCTCGGCCCTCGCCGGATGCTCCGCAGGAGGAGGGGGCGACGAGTCCGGCAGCGGTGCCGGTTCCGCCTCGCTCACGATCGCGAAGCCCGACGGCGCGATCACCACCGAATCGAACAACCCCTACGTCGGCGACTCGTCCGCCTCGAAGTACGGCTACGGCAAGGTGATCTTCGAGACCCTCGCCCTCGTGAACCAGACCGGCGACCGCGGGGTCACCCCGTGGCTCGCCGAGAGTCTGGAATGGAACGACGACTACACGCAGCTCACGGTCGTTCCCCGTGCCGACGTCACCTGGAGCGACGGCGAGCCCTTCACCGCCGACGACATCGTCTACTCCTACGAGCTCGCCTCCACCCCCGCCCTCGACACCGCGGGCCTCCAGCTCGACAGCGCTGCCGTCGACGGCGACAAGGTCGTGCTGACCTTCGCCGCCTCGAAGTACGTCAACCAGGCCCGCGCCCTGCACGTGCCGATCGTGCCGAAGCACATCTGGGAGAACCTCGACGACCCGGCCACCGACCCCGTCAAGGGCGACGACCTGGTGGGTACCGGACCCTACGTCCTCTCGAACTGGTCGACCGAATCGGTCACCCTCGACGCCCGCGACGACTACTGGGGCGGCGATCTGGCCGTTCCCGAGCTGCACTACGTCTCCTACGGCGACAACACGGCGCTGACCACCGCTCTCGCCAACGGCGACGCCGACTGGGCGCAGGCGTTCATCCCGCAGATCGAGGAGCAGTTCCTGTCGGTCGACCCCGAGCACAACAAGTTCTGGGCCGCTCCCACCACCGGTTCGGCGACGCTGTTCATGAACCTGCAGCAGAAGCCGTTCGACGACCCGGCCTTCCGCCAGGCGCTCGCCTGGGTGATCGACCGCGACGCCTACGTCGACATCGCCCGCGAGGGTGCCAGCGAGGCCGTGTGGTCGGTGACCGGGCTCTCGTCGATCCTCGAAGACGAGATCCAGCCCGAGTTCACGGACGTGGACTACTCGGTCGATGCAGAGAAGGCCCGCGACCTGCTCGAGACCGCCGGCTACACCTGGAAGGACGACGCGCTGATCGACCCCGACGGTGCCCCCGTGTCGTTCACGCTGTCGGTCCCCTCGGGCTGGAGCGACTGGAACACCGCGCAGGAGCTCATCGCCGAAGACGTCACCGAGGCCATCGGCGCCGAGGTCAAGATCGACATGCCCGACTGGGGCGGCTGGGCCGATCCTCGCGACAACGGCACGTTCTCCGCGATCATCCACTGGCTCGAGGACAGCGGGACCGCCTACGGCCTCTACACCTCGACCATGGACCCGCGCTGGATCTCGGACGGCAAGGCCGGCTTCAACTTCGGTCGCTTCGACGACCCGGAGGCGACGGCAGCCCTGAACTCCTACGCGAACGCGTCGTCGGATGAGGAGCGCACCGCGGCACTCGACACGTTGCAGACGATCTTCGCTGAGCAGGTGCCGGCCATCCCGCTGGGGGCGCACCCGCTGCTGGGCGAGTTCAACACCCGCAACTACGTCGGATGGCCCTCGGAGGAGGACCCGTACGCGTCGGCCGACCCGACGCAGCAGAACATCGTGCAGATCCTCACGAAGCTGAAGCCCGCCGAGTAAGCACCGGGTGGGGAGCCCGGGTGGACGACCCCGGGCTCCCCTTCTCCGCCGACGAAAGACATCACCATGCCAGACCCTCTCCTCAGCGTGCGCGACTTCTCGGTCGTGTACGACGTCGATCCGCCCGTCGAGGCGGTGAAGAACGTGAACCTCGAACTGCAGCGCGGCGAGATCCTCGGTCTCGCCGGTGAGAGCGGGTGCGGCAAGACCACACTCGCCTACGGAGTCCAGCGCCTGTTGCGTGCGCCGGCCGTGATCACCGGCGGCAGTGTGACCTTCCACGATGCGACCGGCGTCGACATCGACATCGACGCGCTCGACGTGGACGCGATGCAGCGGTTCCGTTGGGACAAGGTCTCGATGGTGTTCCAGGGCGCGATGAACGCCCTGAACCCGGTCGCGACGATCGGCTCGCAGCTGGAGGACGTCTTCGAGATCCATCGCCCCGACATGAACCGCCGGCAGCGGCATGCCGAGGCCGAGGAACTGCTCGAGATCGTCAAGGTCGGGCGCCAGCGCATCCGCTCCTTCCCCCATGAGCTCTCCGGCGGCATGCGCCAGCGCGTCATGATCGCGATGGCCCTCGCGCTGCGCCCGCAGCTGATGGTCATGGACGAGCCGACCACCGCCCTCGATGTGCTGGTGCAGCGCGAGATCCTCACGCAGATCTCGCAGCTGCGGCACGAGTTCGGCTTCTCGGTGATCTTCATCACCCACGACCTCCCCCTCCTCCTGGAGATCAGCGACCGGATCGCGATCATGCGGGAGGGCGAGATCATCGAGCTCGCCACCGCCGAGCGCATCTGGACGCGGCCCGAGCACGACTACACGAAGACACTGCTGTCGTCGTTCCCCCGGTTGACCGGGGAGAGAGGGGTGCTGGTGCGATGACCACCCTCGAATTCCGGAACATCACGAAGACGTACAACGTCCGCGGTGCCGGCCAGCTCAAAGCGCTCGACGCTGTGAGCTTCACGCTGATCTCCGGGCAGACGATCGGCCTGGTCGGTCAGTCCGGCAGCGGCAAGTCCACGATCGCGAAGATCCTCACCCAGCTCGAGACCCCGACCAGTGGACAGGTGCTGCTCGACGGCGTGCCGATCCCGCGCCGCGGCAAGGGGCTGCGGAAGTACCGGCAGCAGTTGCGCATGGTGTTCCAGGACCCGTTCGCCTCCCTCAACCCTTACCACTCGATCCGTTACCACCTGGAGCGGCCGATCCGCCTCGATGACGTGGTGCCCAAGGGGGAGACCGAGGCCGAGGTGCGCCGTCTGCTCAGCAGGGTCCGGCTCGACCCGGACACCGTGATCGACCGGCGTCCGCACGAGCTCTCCGGCGGACAGCGACAGCGGGTCGCCATCGCCCGCGCCCTCGCGTCCCGCCCTTCGCTCCTCGTCGCCGACGAGCCCGTGTCGATGCTCGACGTCTCGATCCGCCTCGGTGTGCTGAACCTGCTCGCCGACCTGCAACGTGAGGAGGGGCTCGGCGTGCTCTACATCACCCATGACCTCGCCACCGCCCGTCACTTCAGCGACGAGATCATGGTCCTCAATCAGGGCCGGGTCGTGGAGTACGGCGCCGCCGACGAGGTGATCCTCAACCCGCAGGATCCGTACACGCGGGAGCTGCGCGCCGCGTCGCCCGACCCGGACAAACACTTTGCGACCTCGATGGGAGGTGCGCTGTGAGCGCCGCTCTCCCCCGGCTCGACGACGAGCTCACGTCCCGCGACGCCCTCGAGGTCGGCACCACGGCGACCGTCGCGGAACGTGGACGCCGGAAGATCCCGTGGCGCTTCTTCGCCGGGCGTGCCGGTTTCTACCTGTTCACGCTCTGGGCGGCCATCACGATCAACTTCTTCCTCCCGCGCCTCATGAAGGGCGACGCGGTCAGCTCCTACCTCGCGCGCAACCGCAGCGTGAGCCCGGAGGCCGAGGAAGCACTACGCATCCTGCTCGGCATCGACACCGACAAGTCGATCTGGCAGCAGTACCTCGAGTACTGGGGGATGCTGCTGCGCGGCGACCTCGGCATCTCGACGCTGCACGGGCTGCGGCCGGTCGCCGAGGTGCTCGCGTCGGCACTGCCGTGGACGCTCGGCCTGGTCGGCATCGCGACGATCATCTCCTTCACGATCGGCACGATCGCCGGTGCCGTCGTCGGATGGAGGCGCGGCAGCAGGCTCGACGCGATCATCCCCGTGACGACCTTCTTCAACACGATCCCCTACTTCTGGCTCGGGCTCATCGCGATCGCGATCTTCTCGTCGACCCTGAAGTGGTTCCCCTCCTCGCACGCCTACGACAAGGGGCAATCCCCGGAGTGGAGCTTCGACTTCATCGGTCAGGTGATCATGCACGGCACACTGCCCGCCCTGACGATCGTGGTCGCCTCGCTCGGCGGATGGGTGCTCGGCATGCGCAACATGATGCTGACCGTGCTCGACGATGACTACATCACGGTGGCCCAGGCCAAGGGCATGCCCAACAAGCGCGTGCTGTGGGGCTATGCCGCCCGCAACGCGGTGCTGCCGCAGATCCAGAGCTTCGCGCTGTCGATCGGCTTCATCGTCGGCGGCACGATCGTGATGGAGATGGTCTTCAGCTATCCGGGCGTGGGCAAGCTCCTGCTCGATGCGACCAACGCCAAGGACTTCGCCCTCATGCAGGGCGTGTTCCTCGTGATCACCCTGTCGGTGCTCGTGGCCAACATCCTCGCGGATGTCGTCTACGCCTACCTCGATCCGCGCACCCGCCAGATGGAGTCCTGACATGACCGTTCCCACCACCACCGAGAGCACCGCACCCGACGGGTCGGCCGTCGTCTCCGGCATGCCCGAGACCGCCACGCTGCGCACGCGGCCGGCCGCCGCGCCACCGCGCAAGACCTTCTGGTCGCAGCTGGGTCAGGCGTTCGCGATGTTCCGCAACCCCAAGTCGATCGCCGGGCTGATCATCCTCGGTGTGTTCGTGCTCGTCGCGATCCTCGCTCCGTGGATCGCCCCGTACGGACCGACCCAGAAGGATCGCACGGCGCTCCGGCAGCCCCCTTCGTGGGAGCACTGGCTGGGGACGACGCACATGGGCGAGGACGTGCTGAGCCAGATCATCTATGGCACGCGCGGCGTCATCGTCGTCGGCTTCCTCGCAGCCTTCATCGCCACGATCATCGCGATCACGATCGGTGTGATCGCCGGCTACGTGCGCGGCTGGAAGAGTGAATCGCTGTCGGCGCTGACCAACGTGTTCCTGGTGATCCCGGGTATCCCGCTCATCATCATCATCGCCTCGCAGTTCGACAACCCGCCGCTGATCGTGATCGCCGCCGTGCTCGGCATCACGGGCTGGGCATGGGGGGCGCGCGTGCTCCGTGCCCAGACGATGTCGCTGCGCAACCGCGACTTCATCCAGGCCGCCCGCGCCAACGGCGAGCCTCTGCGCCGGATCATCACGGTCGAGATGCTACCCAACCTCATGGCCCTGATCGCTTCGAGCTTCGTCGGCACCGTGACCGCCGCGATCCTCGGTCTCACCACGCTGGCCTTCATCGGGGTGATCCCGGTGAGCAACCTGAACTGGGGGACCGTCCTGTTCTGGGCCCAGCAGAACGGCGCCTTCCCGCGCCTGTGGTGGTGGTACGTGCCGGCCGGACTCTGCATCGCCATCATCGGCGTCGCCCTCTCGCTCATCAACTTCGGCATCGACGAGTACGTCAACCCGCGCCTGCGTTCGGCGGGCGAGCGGGCCAGGGCCATGAAGAAGAAGGGGCTGAACGTGAACGACGCCGTCACGGCCGTCCGCAGCGTGCCCCTGCCGCAGAAGAACTCCGATCCCTCGCCGACTTCGACCCGGAACACCCCGTGATGACCTCTCAGACTCTGACCACCCAGCTCCCGTACCAGGACCCCGCGCTCTCGATCCCCGAACGTGTGGCCGACCTCCTCGGCCGTATGACGCTCGAGGAGAAGGTCGGGCAGATGCTGCAGCTCGACGCCCGCGACGACCTCGACGATCACGTCGCACGCCGCCACGCGGGCTCGATCCTGCACACCTCGCCCGAGCGGATCCTGCGCGCGAACCAGCTCACGGCGCAGACCCGCCTCCGCATCCCGCTGTTGGTGGGCGAGGACTGCATCCACGGGCACTCGTTCTGGCCCGGGGCGACGATCTATCCCACTCAGCTCGGCATGGCCGCGACGTGGGACCCCGATCTGCTCGAACGCGTGGCCCGTGCGACGGCCGAGGAGGTCGCGATCACCGGCATCCACTGGACGTTCTCGCCGGTGCTGTGCATCGCCCGCGACCTGCGGTGGGGCCGCATCAGCGAGACCTTCGGTGAGGATCCGTTCCTGATCGGGGAACTCGCCTCCGCGATGGTGCGCGGATACCAGGGGGAGGGGCTCGACGACCCCACGGCGATCCTCGCGACGGCCAAGCACTTCGCCGGATACTCCGAGACCCAGGGCGGACGCGATGCCAGCGAGGCCGACATCTCGCGGCGCAAGCTCCGCTCCTGGTTCCTGCCTCCGTTCGAGCGCGTCGCCCGCGAGGGCTGCCGCACCTTCATGCTCGGCTACCAGACCACTGACGGGGTGCCGATCACCACCAACGACTGGCTGCTCAGCGACGTCCTGCGCGGGGAGTGGGGGTACACCGGCACCCTCATCACGGACTGGGACAACGTCGGACGGATGGTGTGGGAGCAGCGGATCCAGCCTGACATCACGCATGCGGCCGCCGCGGCCGTGCGGGCCGGAAACGACATGATCATGACCACGCCGGGGTTCTACGAAGGTGCCCTGGACGCGGTCGCTGCGGGCATGCTCCCGGAGGACGCGTTCGATGCGGCGGCCGCGCGCATCCTCACCCTCAAGTTCGAGCTCGGTCTCTTCGAGAACCCGCGCCTCCCCGGTGCGGGGCTCGACGAGGTGGTCGGCAGCGCCGCGCACGCGGAGCTGAACCTGGAGACGGCACGCCGGTCGATCGTGCTGCTCGAGAACGACGGCCTCCTGCCGCTCGACGCCGCCGCCCCGGTGCGGGTGGCCGTGGTCGGTCCTCTGGCGGACGACGCGCAGACGCAGCTCGGGGACTGGGCCGGGGGATCGGGGCAAGCCGGGTGGCTCGACGGTCAGCCCCGCGAGATGATCACGACCGTGCTCGACGGACTGCGCGCGGTCGACGGCTGGACGGTCACGCACGCCCGGGGCGCGGACATCCTCACCCTGCAGGAAGACCCGCAGGGACCGTTCTTCCCCGACAAGCAGCCGCGTCCACCGGTCGTGCAGCCCTGCGCTCCGGATGCCGAGCTGATCGCCGAGGCCGTCGCCGCGGCAGCCGATGCGGACGTCGTCGTGGCCGTGGTCGGGGACCGGATCGAGCTCGTCGGCGAGGGTCGTTCCACCGCGACGCTGGAGCTCATCGGCGGGCAGAACGCCTTGATCGATGCGCTCATCGCGACGGGGAAGCCCGTCGTCGTGGTGCTGCTGGCCTCCAAGCCGCTCGTGCTCCCGGCATCCGCGTCGAAGGCTGCCGCCGTGATCTGGGCGGCGAACCCCGGCATGCAGGGCGGGCGTGCGCTCGCCGAGATCATCTCCGGCGCGGTCGAGCCGTCGGGCCGCCTGCCCATCTCGTTCGCCCGGCACGTGGGCCAGCAGCCGACGTACTACAACCAGATCCGCGGACAGCACGGCGACCGGTACGCCGACCTCACACAGTCACCGACGTGGGCGTTCGGTGAGGGACTGTCGTACACGACCGTCGAGTACTCCGACCTGGAGCTCGAGGCGACCTCGCTGGAGGAGGCGGACACGATCGTCGGCCGGGTCACGGTGACGAACACGGGCACGCGGCCGGTGCGCGAGACCGTGCAGGTGTATGTGCGCGATGCGGTGACCAGCGTGAGTTGGACCGACAAGGAGCTCAAGGCCTACCGTCAGGTCGAGCTCGCGCCCGGGGAGTCCGCACGCGTCCGTGTGGAGTTGCCGGTCGCCGACTGCACGATCGTGGATGCCGCGGGCACGCGTCTGGTCGAGGCCGGCGCGTTCGAGCTGTTGGTCGGCCCCAGCTCGCGCGACGACGTGCTCCTCGCCGCGGACTTCGAGGTCGTGTAGTTCCTGGTTCCTGTTTCCTGGTTCCTGGTTCCTGGTTCCTGCCGAGACCCCCGCTGGTCGTCCGCACCCCCTCCCATAGACGTCTGTGCACGGGGGTGTCGACGACCAGCGGGGGTCTCGACCTGGAGATGAGGGGGAGAGGGGGCTAGGCGTCGAGGCGGCGGGGGCCTGAGCCCTGGGTGCCGAGCGCGTCGTCGGGGTTGAGCAGACCGCAGGCCTTCATCGACAGGCAGCCGCAGCCGATGCATCCGGTGAGCTCGCGTTCGAGGCGCTCGATGCCCTCGCGGCGCTTCTCGAGTTCGCGCTTCCAACGTCGGGATGCCCGCTGCCAGTCGGCGTGGCTCGGGGTTTCGGTCAGCGGCACGTCGGCGAAGGCCGCCTGCACGTCGGACAGCGGGATGCCGAGGCGCTTGGCGACCGTGATCAGGGAGACGCGGCGCAGCATGTGCCGGGCGTAGCGGCGCTGGTTGCCGGGGGTGCGGGTGGACGCGATGAGCCCGAGCGTCTCGTAGAAGTGCAGGGCGGACGCGGCGACTCCGGTGCGTCGGGTCATCTCGCCGATCGTCAGCGGTTCGTCGGGTGCGTGCGGGCTCATCCGGGCCTCCTCGATTTGACCTCAAGTGTACTTGAGGTTTTACGGTGGACAGCGTGACCCTAGAGAAGACCCCCCGATGACCTACGTCATCGCCCTGCCGTGCGTCGATGTGAAGGACAAGGCCTGCATCGACGAGTGTCCCGTCGACTGCATCTACGAGGGTGAGCGCTCGCTCTACATCCACCCGGACGAATGCGTCGACTGCGGTGCCTGCGAGCCGGTGTGCCCGGTCGAGGCGATCTTCTACGAGGACGATCTCCCCGAGGAGTGGCAGGACTACTACAAGGCCAACGTCGAGTTCTTCGATGAGATCGGCTCCCCCGGAGGTGCCGCGAAGACGGGGATGCTCGCGTTCGACCACCCGGTCATCGCCGCGCTGGCTGCCCAGGGGGAACACGCATGACGGTAGCCGAACCCCGCATCGCCATCGTCGGAGCGGGCCCCGCGGGCATCTACGCCGCCGACATCCTGCTCGATCGTGTGCCGACCGCGTCGATCGACCTCTTCGAGAAGCTCCCGGCACCGTACGGTCTCGTGCGCTACGGGGTCGCCCCCGATCACCCGCGGATCCGCAAGATCACGGATGCGCTGCACGAGGTGCTCGTCCATCCGCGCATCCGCCTGCGCTGCAACGTCGACGTCGGGGGTGACATCGGGATCGATGAGCTGCGTGCGGCATACGACGGGGTGATCGTGGCGACGGGGGCCGACCTCGACGTCCGCCTCGACATCCCCGGTATCGACCTTCCCGGCTCTTTCGGTGCCGCGGACTTCGTCGCGTGGTACGACGGGCACCCCGATGTCCCGCGCACCTGGCCGCTCGCCGCCGAGTCGGTGGCGGTGCTCGGTGCGGGCAACGTCGCGCTCGACGTGACGCGGATCCTCGCCACGCACGCCTCCGCGCTGACGCACACCGACACCCCGGATGCCGTGCTCGACCAGCTCGGCGCCAGCCCCCTGCGGGATGTGCACCTGTTCGCGCGTCGGGGGCCGGCCGACGTGCGCTTCTCTCCGCTGGAGCTGCGCGAGCTCGCCGAGCAGGATGACGTCGATGTGATCGTCGATCCGGACGAACTCGCACTCGACGCGCATGCCGAGCGGATGATCGCGCAGTTCTCGCAGCGCCGCATCATCGTGCGCACCCTGACCGAGTGGGCCGCGCTCGATCCGGCTGGCCGCACCGCCGCTCGCCGCATCCATCTGCACCTGCGGCAGCGACCCGTCCGTCTGCTGGGCACCGGACGAGTCACCGGCATCGAGATGGAGCGGACCGCGTCGGATGAGCTGGGCCGCATGGTGGGCACCGGCGAACTGCGGCGGTATGAAGTCGGGGCGGTCTACCGCGCTGTGGGCTACCGCTCGACGCCCGTGGCCGGGGTGCCCTTCGACGACGAGCTCGGGGTCGTGCCGCACGCCGAGGGGCGCGTCCTGGACGCAGCCGGCGTGCCGATCCCGCGGCTGTACGCGACGGGGTGGATCAAGCGCGGACCGGTCGGGCTCATCGGCTCGACGAAATCGGATGCCGCGCAGACCGTGCGGCATCTCGTCGAGGATCTCGAGGCTGCCGAGGAGGTCGTGCGCGGGGAGGACCCGATCGCCCACCTCGGGCACGCCGTCGACCTCGACGGGTGGCTGCGCATCGACGCGGCGGAGCGCAGCGCCGGAGCCGACCGCGGGCGCGAGCGGACCAAACTCGTCGAGCGCGAGGAGATGCTGAGGCATGCGAAGCAGGAGCAGATGACGGAGGCCGGACGATGACCGCGACACCCATACCCACACCGGTCGGCGACCGGCTCAAGGACGCTTTCCGTACGCACCCCGCGGGCGTCGCGATCATCACGGCGTCCACGCCGACCGGTCCGGTCGGCCTCACGGCGTCGAGCGTCGCCTCGGTGGCGGTCGACCCTGCGGCGATCGTGTTCTCCGTCACCAGGGCGACCGGGTCGGCCGGGGCGATCCTCGGTGCGGACACCTTCGTCGTGCATCTCATCGACGACGAGCACTCCGCCCTCGCGCAGAGCTTCGCCGTCAGCGGCTCCGAACGCTTCACCGCGGAACAGGGCTGGTCGGAGCTCGATACCGGGGAACCGTACCTCGCCTCCGCGCGCGCCGCCCTGCGCTGCCGTGCACTGCAGACCGTGGCCGTCGGTTCGTCGACGGTGGTGATCGCCGAGGTGCTCGACGTCATCGCCGGACCGCAGGGGCGTCCGCTCGTGTACCTCGACCGTCGCTTCCACGCCCTCCCGCACGACCCCCACCACTGAAAGGAAGACGCCATGTCCGCTCTCTACACGCTCCCCGAGCTGCCCTACGACTACGCAGCGCTCGAGCCGCACATCTCGGGCAAGATCATGGAGCTGCACCACTCCAAGCACCACCAGGCGTATGTCACGGGTGCGAACACCGCCCTCGAGCAGCTCGCCGCCGCCCGCGACGCGGGTGACCTCGCGAACGTGAACAAGCTCGAGAAGGACCTCGCGTTCAACCTCGGCGGCCACATCAACCACTCGGTGTTCTGGCAGAACATGTCGCCCGAGGGCGGCGGCGCTCCGGAAGGCGAGCTGGAGGCGGCGCTCGTGGATGCGTTCGGGTCGATCGACGCGTTCCGCGCGCACTTCACCGCGACGGCACTCGGGGTGCAGGGCTCGGGATGGGCGGTGCTCGCGTGGGACAGCGTGGGTGCGCGTCCGGTCATCTTCCAGCTGTTCGACCAGCAGGGCAACGCGCCGCTCGGTGTGACCCCGCTGCTGCAGCTCGACGTGTGGGAGCACGCCTACTACCTCGACTACCTCAACGTGCGCGCGGACTACGTGAAGGCGTTCTGGAACCTCGTGAACTGGCCCGACGTGCAGCGCCGCTTCGAAGCCGCCCGCACCGCGACCGCGGGCCTCGTCGTCCCACGCTGACCGTCGTCAGCCGCGGTTCACGCGAGGGAGAGGAAGAGCTTCTCCAGTTCGGCCATCGACACCCCATCGGTGTCGGTGGCCGAATCCGTCTCCGATGCCGGGTCGGTCAGGCAGTCCTGCATGGCGGAGGCGATGATCTGGAATCCGGCCTTGTCGAGCGCCGAGGTGACGGCGGCGAGCTGGGTGACGACCGCGCGGCAGTCGCTCCCGCGTTCGACGGCGGCGATCACGGCGCCGAGCTGTCCTTGGGCGCGCTTGAGGCGGTTGGCGATCTTGCGCTGGGTCTCGGCATCTGCGGATGACATCGGTCGCTCCCTGAGTGTCGGCTGGACTTGCCACTATACCCCCTGGGGTATGCTGACCCTAAAGATACCCACGGGGGTATCGGTGAGGAGTCGAGAACCATGTGCCGAGCAGTCCGTTGCAAGACCTGCGGGAAGACGACCTGGGCGGGGTGCGGCGAGCACGTCGCCGATGTGCGGCGAACGGTTCCCGCAGCGCAGTGGTGCTCCGGGCATCCTAAGGAGCAGACGCAGGGCGGCTTCTTCTCGCGGATGTTCCAGCGATGACCGCGACCGAAGCGCGCACCGTCGTCGTCGTGGGCGGAGTCGCCGGAGGGATGTCCGCCGCCGCACGTCTGCGCCGGCTCGATGAGCATGCGCAGATCGTGGTCTTCGAACGCGGACCCGAGGTCTCGTACGCGAACTGCGGGCTGCCCTACTACGTCGGCGGCGTGATCGCGGAGCGGGAGTCGCTGCTCCTGCAGACGCCCGCCTCGCTGCGCAGCCGCTTCGGACTCGACGTCCGGGTGCGTCATGACGTCGTGCGCATCGACACCGCGCAGAAGCTCGTCGAGGTCGAAGAGCTCGACTCTGGACGACGCTTCACGCAGAGCTACGACAGTCTGATCCTCGCCACGGGGGCACGCCCGCGCCGGGACGAACCGGTCTCCGACATCCCCGTCCGCTCCCTGCGGACGGTCGACGACGCCGATGCGATCGATGCCGCACTGGTGCGACCGGGACTTCCGGTGGTCGTCGTCGGCGGTGGCTACACGGGCCTGGAAGCGGTCGAGAACCTCGTGGCGCGGGGCGCATCCGTGACCCTCGTGCAGCGTGGGTCACAGTTGCTCTCCCCCCTCGATGCGGAGATGGCCGCCCCGATCGCCGCGGAGGTCCGTGCACACGGCGTCGATGTGCGCCTCGGGGTCGAGGTCGTTCGCGCCGATTCCGGATACGTCACGCTCAGTGACGGCACGTCCATCGCCGCGGAACTCATGATCGACGCGTCCGGGGTGGTGCCGGAGACGACGTTGGCGGAGCGCGCGGGCATCCGGATCGGCGAGACAGGAGGCATCGACGTCGACGCGCAGTGCCGCACGAGCGCGCCCGACGTGTTCGCCGTGGGAGACGGGGTCGAGAAGGCCGAGCTCGTGGGCGGGGGCACGGCTCTCGTCACGATGGCCGGGCTCGCGAACCGTCACGGGCGCATGGTGGCCGACCTCCTCGCGGGACGGTCAGAGACGGCGCGACCCGCGCTCGGCACCGGGATCGTCCGCGTATTCGGGGTCGCCGCAGGGAAGACGGGCTGGAGCGAACGGCAGCTCCGAGCGGCGGGGCGCGAGTTCTACGCCGTGCACGTGCATCCCGGATCGCACGCCGGGTACTACCCGGGTGCGGAGACCCTGTCGATGAAGCTGCTCGCCGACCCGCGGTCCGACGCCATCCTCGGGGTGCAGGTCGTCGGCCGGGACGGCGTCGACAAGCGGATCGACGTGATCGCTACCGCCATGCATGCAGGGATGCCGGCCGCAGAACTCGCGCAGCTCGAACTCGCCTACGCACCTCAGTTCGGCTCGGCGAAGGATGCGGTGAACATCCTCGGCTACGTCGCGGAGAACACCCGGACCGGCACGACGCCGACGATCCAGTGGCATGAGCTCGACGCCGCGCAGCGCGCGGGGGCGGCACTGATCGACGTCCGCACGCCGACGGAGTTCGCCGCCGGTGCGATCCCCGGCGCCGTCAACGTGCCGCTCGATGAACTGCGGGATCGACTCGATGAGCTGCCCGACGGAGAGATCGTGGTGCACTGCCAGGTCGGACTGCGCGGACACATCGCCACGCGGATCCTCCGGCAGCACGGTGTGGACGCCCGCAACCTCGACGGCGGCTACCGCACCTGGCGCGACGCCGCCCTGCTCCGCGGCTAGAGCAGACGGGCGGTGGTCCCGCGCACGTTCAGCTCGTAGGGCAGCGCTGACGGGATGCGGACCTCGTCCGGGGTGGTGAGTTTCGCGAGCACGGCATCCGCGGCGCGTTCCCCCTGCCCCAGCGGGAACTGGTCGACCGTCGTCAGGCGGAAGAACTCGCCGAGCTCGTGTCCGTCGATGCCGACGATGGACAGCTCCTCCGGCACGCTGAAGCCCAGGTCCCGCGCTGCGAGCAGTGCGCCGATCGCCATCTCGTCCGAGGCGGCGAAAACGGCGGTCGGACGCGGGCCGGGGCGTCCGAGCAGTTGCTTCGCGGCGCGGTAGCCACCCTCGACCGTGAAGTCCGCCGGCTCGAGGAATGCGTGGTTCAGGGGGATCCCGGCCTTCGCCAGGGCCTTCTCGAATCCCAGTCGACGGTTGGTCGGGATGTGGAAGTCGATGTCGAACTCGGGGTTGGCCCCGATGTGCGCGATGTCGGTGTGCCCCAGGCCGATCAGGTGCTCGGTCGCCAGCTGCGCCACCGCGACGTCGTCGACCGTGAGGGTGTCGAGCTTCGGGTTCGGGCCGCCGATCGCGATCACGGGGAGCCCCAGGTCCAGGAGGAGCTGCGTCTCCTCCTCGTCGAGCTCGATCGACACGGCGATGACGGCATCCACGCGCTGCCGTCGGAGGAAGGTGTCGAACACGTGCCGACGCACGTCCTTGTCGGCGGTGATGTTGTAGAGCGTGATGTCGTAGCCGGCGCGCATCAGGGCGGCCGAGACACCGGAGAGCACGGTGCTGAAGAACCACCGGTCGAGGAACGGCACCACGACGCCGACGTTCCGGGTGCGGCCGGAAGCGAGGCTCGACGCCCGTGAAGAGACGACGTAGCCGAGTGACTGCGCCGCCGCCTGCACGCGCTCCCGGGCGGACTCCGACACGTGACCGCGTCCGCTCAGCGCGCGCGAGACGGTCGCGGTCGACACTCCGGCGAGCCGGGCGACCTCATCGATGCTGGCCATGTGTTCCTCGAATGTGCTCCGGTCGCGATATGACATCCCCTGCGGCGCAGAGAGCTGTCATATCGCGACCGGAAGGGGCTCTCAGGCCTGGACGGCCGTGGTGTACCAGACGGCCGTGTCGACCGGGATGGCCGCTCCGTCGAACGGCTGGCTCTGCAGGATCACGACCGCGTTCGCCGGCAGCTCGATCGGTGCGGTGCCGAGGTTCGCGACCACGTGCACATCGCCACGGCGGAAAGCCACGGCGTCGGCCCCGGCCTCCTCCCAGACCAGCGATCCGGTGCCGAAGCCGTGCTCACGACGCCCGGCCAGCAGTCGCTTGTAGAGCGCGAGGGTCGACGCGGGATCGGTCTCCTCCACATCGCGCGCGTAGGTCGCCCACTCGTCCGGCTGCGGGAGCCACGACAGGCCGGTGTCGTTGAAGCCGAAGGCCGGCGCATCCGCTTCCCACGGCAGCGGCACGCGGCATCCGTCGCGGCCGTAGCGCTCGCCGTGGGTCCGGAACCAGGTCGGGTCCTGACGGAACTCGTCCGGGATCTCCATGGCTTCGGGCAGTCCGAGCTCTTCGCCCTGGTACAGGTACGACGATCCGGGGAGTGCGAGCATCAGGGTGGTCGCAGCGCGGGCGCGGGCGAGACCGATCGCCGTGTCGGGCTTGTTCGGGGTGTTCGGTCCGATGCCCTCGCCCTGCGGGTTCTCGGCCGTGAGCGCCAGGCGGGAGGCGTGCCGCACGACGTCGTGGTTCGAGAGCACCCACGTGCTGGGGGCGCCGACTCCGCCGAACTCGTCGAGCGACTCGCGGATGACGTCGCGCAGAGCCTTCGCATCCCACGGCGTCATCAGGTAGGGGAAGTTGAACGTCTGGTGCATCTCATCCGGACGCACCCAGAGCGCGGTCTGCGTGAGCGTCGGCATCCAGGCCTCGCCGCACAGGGCGCGATCGCCGTCGTACTCGGCGAGCACGGTGTGCCAGTCGCGGTAGATGTCGTGCACGCCGTCCTGGCCCCAGTACGGCACGTTCGACTCGCCGCCGCCCATCGAGTCGGCATCGCTCGGGGGCGTGTAGTCGGGCAGACCGTCGGCCTTGATCATGCCGTGGGCCACGTCGACACGGAAGCCGTCGACACCGCGGTCGAGCCAGAAGCGCAGGATGGAGCGGAACTCCTCGCGCACCTCTTCGTTCGTCCAGTCGAAGTCGGGTTGCGTGGCGTCGAAGATGTGCAGGTACCACTGGCCGGGGGTGCCGTCGGCCTCGACGACGCGCTCCCACATGCCACCGCCGAACACGGACTCCCAGTTGTTCGGCGGGAGTTCGCCGTTCTCCCCCTTGCCGTCGCGGAAGATGTAGCGCGCGCGCTCCGGGCTGCCGGGTGCCGCCTTGAGCGCTTCCTGGAACCAGACGTGCTGGTCGGAGGAGTGGTTGGGGACCAGATCCACGATCACACGGATGCCACGGGCGTGCGCTTCTTCGAGCATCAGGTCGAAGTCGGCGAGGGTGCCGAAGAGCGGGTCGACGTCGCGGTAGTCGGCGACGTCGTAGCCGGCATCGCGCTGCGGGCTGGTCATGAACGGGCTCAGCCAGATCGCGTCGACGCCCAGTTCCTGCAGTGCATCGAGGCGGCTGGTGATGCCCGGCAGGTCGCCGATGCCGTCGCCCGAGGCATCCGCGAAGGAGCGGGGGTAGATCTGGTAGATGACGGCGCTGCGCCACCACTCGGAACCGGGGGCTGCGATCTGCTCAAGCTGTGCCATGCCGAACAGGCTACTGCAAACGCTTACATTCTTGCCAGGGCGGGAGTCGAATCGGTTCGGAGGCGCGCGCTGCGCGGAGAGCGTGCGGGCGTTTTGCATGAGGCCGTTCCGGATGCATGAGCTCCTCTCCTGCCGGGGTCATGCATCCGTTGCGGGATCATGCAGGTGTCGGGGACCGGGGGCGCGATGTCGGGAGTAGGGTGGCGGCATCCGAGGAGTGGAGGCTGTCATGGTTCCGGAGATCAACTACTGGGCGGTCTTGCTGGCCACCGCGTCGAGCATGCTCGTCGGCTCGATCTGGTACGCCAGAGGCGTGTTCGGCACGCGCTGGTCGAAGCTCGCGAACGTGGACCTCGACAATCCCTCGGGCAATCCCGTGCTGGCGATCATCACCACGGTCATCGTGAGCTTCATCACGGCCTGGGTGCTCGCCGGAGCCGCCGTCATCGCCTGGCACTTCTACGGCGGATCGTACTTCTGGGGTGCGATCGTCACCGCGGTCACGCTGTGGGCGGGCTTCACGGCCGCCCGCTTCATCACGCACGACGCGTTCGAGGGCCGCTCGACCAAGCTGACCACGCTGAACATCGCGCATGAGCTGGTCACCGTCGTCGTGATGGCCCTGATCATCGGCGTCTGGCCGCCCGCGCTCGGCTAGCACTCGCCAATCGGCGAGGGCGAGAGGGCGATATATAGACTTTCGCCGCTTCTCGAGCCCCGACGGAACTGTCAGGCTCATGCTGTGACCTTCAGGTCGCCTGCGCGTCATCCCCCGCGCGCGGTTCTGACCGAGGGGTCTCCATGTCCGGTTCTTCGCGTCGCTCGGCGCCGTGGATCGTCGTCGCCGCGCTCGTCGCCGCAGCCGTTCTCGCCGGCGCGGCCCCTGCCGCTCTGGGCGCCGGAAGGACCGCAGACGGTTCGGCGCCCGGCGGAGGAGCACCCGATGCCGCACAGTCGGTGGCACTGGCCTATGAGTTCCTCGATGCCAGGGTCGACGAGTTCTGCGACGGTGCGGGGCATTGCCTCCCGCGCAGCTACCAGGGCGGCTTCTTCACCACGCCCACCTGGGACTTCACGCCGTCGTTCGTGTACGACGACGCGCTGGTCGTGATCGCCTACACCGCGCGGGGGCTTCCGGACGATCTCCGTCGCGCGCGGGCGATCGGCGACACGCTCCTGTTCGTGCAGGAGAACGACCCGATCGGCGACGGACGCACCCGTGCGTCGTACGAGCCGCACGGCATCCGCCAAGGACGGGTGGAGATCACCGGTCCCGGCAGCTTCACCGGAAACCAGGCGTGGGTCGGGTTGGCGCTCGCGCGGCTCGCGCACGCGACCGGGGATCCGAAGTATCTCGACGGGGCGCTGCGCGTGGGGCAGTGGATCCAGGACAACACCGCGGACATGGTCCGGGCTCCGTACGGCTACACCGGCGGTCAGCTCGAGGACGGCACGTCGCTGACCTGGAAGTCGACCGAGCACAACAGCGACATCGCCGGGTTCTTCACACAGCTCGCGCAGCTCACCGGGGACGCGGTGTGGGCGGAGCGGGCAGCCGTCGCGGCCGACTTCGTCGCGGCGATGCAGAGCGCGGACGGCCACGTGAACACCGGCACCGGCCTCGACGGCTCGACCATCAACACGCGTCCCATCCCCCTGGACGGCCAGACCTGGAGCGCACTCGCCACCGGAGACCCGCGCTACGGCGCCGCGCTGGACTGGACGCTCGCGAACCTGATGGCCACCGATGGCCCCTACACGGGTCCGTCCATCAGCGAGGTCGACGTGTCGAAGGCGTGGTTCGAGGGGAGCGGACACCTCGCGCTGGCTCTGCGTCTGCGGGACGGAGCGGGCGACGCGGATCGTGCGGAGGCCCTGCTGAGCAGCATCCGGCTGGCGCAGCGCGACGCCCCGAACGGAGACGGCAAGGGCATCGTCGCGACCTCGAACGACGGCCTCGACTCCGGATTCGGCGACCTCTACTACGCGAGTCTGCACACGGGCGCGACGGCCTGGTACCTGCTCGCGGCAGCAGGGAGTAACCCCTTCACGCTTCCGGGCGACTGAGCCGGGCTGCGAAAGCGCAGGGGCTGCGGAACCCCGGGCCTACGCGGCGACGCGGGCGACCGCGGCGATGGCGCTCGTGAAGAAGTCGAGTCCGTCGACACCGCTGCGCATGGCGGCGGAGGTGTCGGGGCCGAAGCCCGCCTCGGTCGCGTGCTCGGGGTGCGGCATGAGGCCGACCACATTGCCCGCCTCGTTCGTGAGGCCGGCGATGTCGCGCAGGGAACCGTTCGGGTTGACCCCGGCATAGCGGAAGGCCACGAGCCCCTCGCCCTCGATGCGGTCGAGCGTCTGCTCGTCGGCGATGTAGCCGCCGTCGGCGTTCTTGAGCGGGATCACGATCTCCTGGCCGGCGCGGAACGCGTTCGTCCAGGCGGTGTCGGAGTTCTCGACCGTGAGCTTCTGGTCACGGCGCACGAAGTGCTGGTGGTTGTTGCGGATCAGACCGCCGGGAAGCAGGTGCGCTTCGACGAGCATCTGGAACCCGTTGCAGATGCCGAGCACGGGCATGCCCTGGGCAGCGGCATCCTTCACCTCGGACATGATCGGCGAGAGCGCGGCGATGGCGCCCGCGCGCAGGTAGTCGCCGTAGCTGAAGCCGCCGGGGAGGACGAGGGCGTCGACGCCCTCGAGGTCGTGCGAACCGTGCCACAGGGCGACGGGTTCGGCGCCGGCGATGCGCACCGCGCGCTGGGCGTCGCGGTCATCGAGCGACCCGGGGAAGGTGATGACGCCGATGCGGACGGTCACTCGGCGACCTCGATGCCGACGACGTCCTCGATCACGGAGTTGGAGAGCACCTCGTCGGCGATGCGGCGGGCTTCGGCGAGGACCTCTTCGGTGACCTCGCCCTCGACGGTGAGCTCGAAGCGCTTGCCGATGCGGACGTCGGAGAAGCCCTCCACACCGAGGCGGGCGAAGGCGCCGGAGACGGCCTTCCCCTGCGGGTCGAGCAGTTCGGGCTTGGGCATGACGTCGACGACGATGGTGGGCATGAACGGCTCCGGGAGTCGCGGGCGGACGGGCGCACCCAGTCTACTGCCCCGGGCGCGGACTACTCCGCGGAGTGGAAGACCGTGTGCAGGTCGCCGATGGCCTCGCGGCCGCCGAGGCCATCGATCTCGAACAGCACCGAGATGCCGATGACGTGGCTGCCGAGCTGTTCGACGAGTTCCCGTCCCGCGGCGAGGGTACCGCCGGTGGCGAGCACGTCGTCGATCAGCAGTACGCGGGATCCGGCGGGCAGATCGTCGTGCATCTCGATCGTGGCGGTGCCGTACTCGAGGGCGTAGTCCACGGAGGCAGCGGGGCGCGGCAGCTTTCCGGCCTTGCGGATCGGGATGAGTCCCACACCGGCCGCGATCGCCGCGGCGCTGGCCAGGATGAATCCACGAGCCTCGATGCCCGCGATCACGTCGAACTGCCCTGCGAAGGGCTCGATGATCGCCTCGGTCGTCACACGGAGGGCCTCGGCGTCGGCGAGGAGCGGCGTGATGTCGCGGAAGATGATCCCCGGCTGCGGGTAGTCCGGAACGTTGCGGATCAGGGCTTCGGCGCGGACGAGGGCAGGGGAGAGCGTGGCATCGGGCACCGGACAAGGGTACGCCGCGTTCACAACTCAGGAGAAAACGGCCCGACTACCGCGTTTGCCGCTCCGTACCGGCCACGCCGCCAGGTTCTTCCTGAGTTGTGAACAGGACCGGGTTCGCACGGGTCGGGTTGACACCGTGGGAGCGCTCCCATAGAGTGGCAGCTCAACCCGTGGGAGCGCTCCCACGGCGTTCCTACGCACCAACACCGCACGACCACCACAAAGGAGTGAACTGTGAACACACGTGCCCGCCACCGGATCCTCGCGATCGCAGCTGTGGCATCCGTCTCCGCCCTGGCCCTGGCCGGCTGCTCCGGCAGCTCCGGCGACACCTCGGAGGGAAGCGCCGACGAGGAGGTCACCCTGACCGTCACCACGTTCGGCACCTTCGGTTACGAAGACCTCTACAAGGAGTATGAGGAGGCGCACCCGAACGTCAAGATCGAGGCGACCAACATCGACACGGGTGGCAACGCCCGTACCGATGCCTTCACGAAGATCGCCGCCGGTTCCGGCCTCAGCGACATCGTCGCGATCGAGGAAGGCTGGCTCGGCGCGATCATGGACGTGTCCGACACCTTCGTCGACCTGCGCGACTACGGCATCGAGGACCGCAAGGACGACTGGGTCGACTGGAAGTACGGTCAGGCGACCGACGCTGACGGCCGTGTGATCGGCTACGGCACGGACATCGGCCCCAGCGGCATCTGCTACAACGGCGCTGCGTTCGAGGCTGCAGGCCTCCCGAGCGACCGCGAGTCGGTCGCCGAGCTCCTGAACGGCGACTGGGAGAACTACTTCGCGGTCGGCGCGGACTACACCGCCAAGACCGGCAAGGCCTGGTATGACCACTCCGGCTTCGTGTGGAACGCCATGGTCAACCAGCTCGACGAGGGCTACTACACGGCCGACGGCGAGCTGAACGTCGAGGGCAACGACGAGCTCAAGAAGCGTTTCGAGGAACTCGGCGCAGCCACCGAGGGCGGTCAGTCCGCCGCGCAGACGGCCTGGGACTGGAACGGCGGAAAGTCGTTCGTCGACGGCACCTTCGCGACCTTCGTGTGCCCGGGCTGGATGCTCGGCGTCGTGCAGGGTCAGGTCGAGGCCGGCGGCGGAGACGCGTCGACCGGATGGGACTTCGCCGACGTGTTCCCCGGCGGCGCGGCCAACTGGGGTGGGGCGTTCCTCTCGATCCCGGAGTCCTCGGAGCACAAGGAGGCGGCGGCCGAGCTCGCCGACTGGCTGACGCAGCCCGACCAGCAGGTGAAGCAGTCCGCAGCCGCGGGCAACTTCCCGTCCACGATCAAGGCGCAGGAGACGCTCGCCGCGGACGCGACACCGAACGCCTTCTTCAACGACGCTCCGACCGGGGCGATCCTCGCCGAGCGTGCCAAGGGCGTGGTCGCGCAGTTCAAGGGCGCGGATGACTCCGTCATCCAGGAGAACGTCTTCGGTCCGGCTCTCAGCAGCCTCGACCGCGGCGAGACCGACACGCAGGGTGCCTGGGATCAGGCGATCGGTCTGCTGAACGACCTCGTCGGCTGACCTCAGCGGACATCTCCCTTCCGGTCGCAGTTTCGCTCGGTATCGCCCGTGCATTCCGAGCGAAACTGCGACCGGAACCCCTCGGACCTCCGGGACAAGGACACCCCATGACTCTCACCGCCCCGCCCGCGGAGCACCGCGAGACGACACCTCCGGCGAAGGATGCCGTGTCGAAGCGCTCCTGGCGTCATCGCGTCTCGCGGTTCGACCAGAACGCATCGCCCTACTTCTACATCTCGCCGTTCTTCCTGCTGTTCGGGCTGGTCGGCCTGTTCCCCCTGCTCTACACCGTGTGGGTCGCCGTGCACGACTGGGACCTGCTCAAGGGGGAGGGGGACTTCGTCGGATTCGGTAACTTCGTCGAGATCCTCGGCGACGCGATGTTCTGGAACTCGATCGGCAACACCCTGAGCATCTTCCTGCTCTCGGCCATCCCGCAGCTCGCCGTCGCCCTCGTGATCGCGTACCTCCTGGACCGCGGACTCCGTGCCCCGACGTTCTGGCGGATGAGTGTGCTCATCCCGTTCGTGGTCACGCCGGTCGCGGTCGCCATCATCTTCTCGAGCATCTTCAACGAGGCCGACGGTCTGGCCAACAACCTGCTCAACCTCGTCGGGATCGCCGATCAGGAGTGGAAGCACAACACGGCCCTGTCGCACATCGCGATCGCGGTCATGGTGAACTTCCGCTGGACGGGCTACAACGCCCTCATCCTGCTCGCGGCGATGCAGGCCGTGCCGCGCGACCTGTACGAGTCCGCCGCCCTCGACGGCGCCGGTGCCGCACGGCGGTTCTTCTCGATCACGATCCCCACGATCCGTCCGACGTTGATCTTCGTGATCATCACCGCGACGATCGGCGGGCTGCAGATCTTCGCCGAGCCCCGCCTGTTCGACGTCTCGACGGCCGGCGGCATCGGCGGCAGCGATAGGCAGTTCCAGACCACGGTCCTGTTCCTGTGGGAACTCGCCTTCTTCCGCCGCAACCTCGGCGAGGCCTCGGCGGTCGCCATCCTGCTCTTCCTGTTGATCGTGGCCATCGGCGTCATCAACTTCCTGATCTCCCGGCGCATCTCCACCGGTGACGCCCCGAAGAATCGCGCGGCCCGTCGCCGTGCGCGCACGAGCACCGAGGAGGGGACCCGATGACCGCCACGCAGGCTCTCAGCGTGCCGGAGAAGATCCGGCGTCGTCAGGTCCGGACCGGGGGCAACGCCGGCATCGGCAGCCGACCCGGTTTCCTCACCTACGGACTCCTGGCCGCGTTCATCATCGGCAGCGTGTATCCGCTGTGGTGGTCGGTCGTGGTCGCCAGCGGCACGAACGCCACCCGAGGTGAGACGCTGCCGTTGATCCCCGGCGGGAACTTCCTCACCAACGCGGCTCAGGTGTTCGATGCGATCCCGTTCTGGCTCGCGCTCGGCAACTCGTTCCTGATCTCGGGCATCATCACGCTCTCGGTCGTCACGTTCTCGACGCTCGCCGGGTACGCCTTCGCGAAACTGCGCTTCAAAGGTCGCGACGGGCTGATGATCTTCGTGATCGCGACCATGGCGATCCCGACGCAGCTCGGCATCATCCCGCTCTTCATGCTGATGCGCGAACTCGGCTGGACCGGAACGATCGGCGCGGTGATCGTGCCGACCCTGGTCACCGCGTTCGGCGTCTTCTTCATGCGCCAGTATCTGGTCGACGTGATCCCGGACGAGCTGATCGAGGCCGCGCGGATGGACGGGGCGAACCAGTTCCGGACCTTCCTGACCGTGGGCCTCCCGGCGGCGCGACCGGCCATGGCGATCCTCGGACTCTTCACCTTCATGACCGCGTGGACCGACTACCTGTGGCCGTTGATCGTGCTCTCCCCTCAGAACCCGACCCTGCAGACGGCCCTCAGCCAGCTGCAGTCGGGGTACTACATCGACTACTCGATCGTGCTCGCCGGCGCGGTGCTCGCGACCCTTCCGCTGCTCGTGCTCTTCGTGGTCGCGGGTCGCCAGCTGGTCAGTGGCATCATGGCGGGCGCGGTGAAAGGATGACCCGTATGACCCGCTCCTTCCCCGAGAACTTCCTCTTCGGTGCCGCGACGGCGGCGTACCAGATCGAGGGGGCCGCGTTCGAGGACGGGCGCACCGCGTCGATCTGGGATGCGTTCGCCCGTGTGCCCGGTGCCGTGATCGGCGCGGAGAACGGCGACGTGGCCTGCGACCACTACCACCGCTACCCGCAGGACGTCGCGCTCATGAAGGAGCTCGGCCTGCAGACGTACCGGTTCTCGACGTCGTGGTCGCGGGTGCGGCCGGACGGCGGTGCGGTGAACCCCGCCGGGGTCGACTTCTACGAACGACTGATCGACGAACTCCTCGGCGCCGACATCCTGCCCTGGTTGACGCTGTACCACTGGGACATGCCGCAGGCGCTGCAGGAGGGCGGGGGATGGACGAACCGTGACACGGTCGATCGGTTCCTCGACTACGCGGGAACGATGCACGATGCGCTGGGCGACCGGGTGAACGTGTGGACGACGCTGAACGAGCCGTGGTGCTCGTCGTTCCTCTCCTACACGGCGGGCGAGCACGCGCCGGGTCACACCAGCGTCGCGGAGGGGTTGCTCGCCGCGCACCATCTGCTGCTCGCACACGGCAGCACCGTGCAGGAGCTGCGCGGTCGCGATGCGTCGCTCAACCTCGGCATCACGCTGAACCACACGGTCGCCGATCCTGCCGATCCGCAGAACCCGGCCGACGTCGATGCCGCCCGCCGGGTGGACGGGCAGTTCAACCGCTGGTTCCTCGATCCGATCTACCGCGGCAGCTATCCGGCCGACATCGTCGAGGACATCCGTGCGGTCGATGCCGAGGCGGTCGCGCGGTTCGAGGCGTCCGTCCACGACGGTGACCTCGAGACCATCGCGCAGCGCATCGACACCCAGGGCGTGAACTACTACCACGGCGACTTCGTGTCCGGCACGGCACCGGCCGAGGGGCCGGTCTCCGCGGAGCCGGACACCGATCGCGTCCGGCGCAGCCCGTATCCGTCCAGCGAGGGCATCCACGCGGTCGAGCGGGGTCTGCCGCGCACCGCGCAGAACTGGGAGGTGCAGCCCGAGGGCCTCACCCGCGTGCTGCAGCGGATCTGGACCGAATACGCCGAGCCTGCGGGCACCGTGCTCTCCATGACCGAGAACGGCGCGGCCTATGACGACGTCGTGGTGGTCGAGGGCGACGAGAAGCGTGTGCACGATGCCGACCGCACCGAATTCCTGCGTCTGCACCTCGGCGCGGTGCTCGATGCGGCGGAAGCGGGTGTCGACGTGCGCGGCTACTTCTACTGGTCGCTCTTCGACAACTTCGAGTGGGCGTGGGGCTACGACAAGCGCTTCGGCATCGTCCGTGTCGACTACGACACCCAGGAGCGCACGCTCAAGGACTCCGGTCGCGAGTACGCCCGGATCATCGCCGCTCGCGCTCTGTAGTGCGGCCTCCTCCCCGTTCGAATCGCGTGAATGGCTCGATCCGTTGGTCGAGATGCGACCATTTGCGTGATTCGAAGGGAGATGGTCAGCGACAATAGGGCGATGGAAGAGTGCGTACGCTGATGTCGCCCCGAGCGACCATCGAAGAGGTGGCATCCACCGCCGGAGTATCCCGGTCCACCGTGTCGCGGGTGGTGAACGGATCGACGTCCGTGAGCCCGGAGGCCCTGGCCGCCGTGCGGGCCGCGATCGACGAGCTGAACTACGTGCCCAACCGTGCGGCACGCTCGCTGGCGTCGAGGCAGACGCACGCGATCGCCCTGATCATCCCCGAGGACACGACCCGCTTCTTCGGCGACCCGTTCTTCGCAGCGATCGTCGCCGGCATCACGGGGGCGCTCGGCAGCTCGGACTACCTGCTCAACCTGCTGATCGCGAGCGACGATCCCGGTGACAAGATGACCAGTTTCGTGCGCAACGGCGGAGTCGACGGCGCGCTGATCGTCTCGCATCACACGAGCGACGCCTTCGTCGATCGGATCGCGGATGCCGTCCCCGTCGTCTTCGGCGGTCGGCCGGTGCGACGCCATGAGGGCGACTACGTGGTCGACGTCGACAACGTCACCGGAGCGCGCAACGCCACTCAGCGCCTGATCGACATCGGCCGTACGCGCATCGCGACGATCTCCGGGCCGCTGACGATGGTCGCGTCGGTCGACCGCGTGCAGGGTTTCCGCGAGGCGCTGAAGGATGCCGGTCTCTCCCCGTATGCGGAGGAGGAGGGGGACTACAGCGAGGCGAGCGGGGCGGACGCCGCTCGACGGCTTCTCGCGGGCGGGCGCCCCGACGCCATCTTCGTCGCGAGCGACCTGATGGCCCGTGGTGCCTTGACGGCGCTGCGTGCGTCGGGCCTGCGGGTTCCGGAGGACATCGCCCTGGTGGGCTTCGACGATTCGTCGGTCGCGGTCAGCACGGATCCGCAGCTGACCACGATGCGTCAGCCGATGTACGCGCAGGGCGAGGCCATGGCCCGGGTCCTGCTGTCGCGTCTCGCGGGCGAGGACCCGCCCACCACGACGATCCTGTCCACCGAACTCGTGGTGCGCGCCTCGGCCTGAGTCGGGCGGCACGTGCTCAGAGGCAGGGACACCGCGGAACACGGGAGAGGAAGCCGCATGGCACGTTCCGACGAGCAGTATCGGCAGGCGCGCGAACGTACCAGGGAGAGCATCCTGCAGGCGGCGATCGCGGCCTTCTCCGAGCGCGGAGTCGCCGGGGCCAGCATCGCGGAGATCACGACGCGTGCAGGTGTGGCCCAGGGGCTCGTCAACTATCACTTCGGCGGCAAGGACCAGCTCATCGCGGCCGTCATCGATCGCTGGTTCGAGACCGTGCTCGGCTTCGCCCGGGTCGAAGGCACGCCGGACGAGATGCTCGCTGCCGTGATCGACGGGGCGCTCGGGGCGACGGGCTACGCGACACCGCTGGAGCGGGCGGTGCTCGCGATGCAGCAGCAGCCGTCGACGCACCGGCTGTTCGCCGAGTCGGAGGTCCGACACGAGGTACGCGTGACGGCAGCGGAGGATGCCATGCGTGAGCTGTTCCGCGCGCGGGGCGCCGAGGATCCGGAGCTCGAGGAGATCATGTTCCGCAGCACCCTCGAAGGCGTCTTCGTGAAGTTCGCGGTGTTCGGTGACACGTATCCACTCGAAGACGCGCGACGCTGGGTCTACCGCCGATATGGACTGCCCGCACCCGCCGCGCCCCTTGTCCCGCCCGTGCGGCTGCGGGACGGCGAACGGCGTCCGCGAGCGACCGGAGCGCTCGAGTCCGGTCCGCACCCGCCCGGGGGCACCGCCTGAGGCGCGGTGCGAGGTCGCTCACTCCAGGCGCATGCGGGCGAAGGCGCCGAGCACCACGCGTTCCGACTGCACGAGGTAGCGCTCGAGCTCGGTGGCTCCGGCCTGCGGGCCGCGCGCGAGGAATGCGTCGAGCACGGCGCGGTTCTTGCGGACGAAGGGTTCGTGCAGCGAACGCGGGTCGTCGATCTTGAGGAAGACCAGGCGGAGCTCGGCTGCCAGATCGCGGTACGTGCGGGCCAGTCGGGGGCTGTCGGCGAGATCGACCAGTGCGACGTGGAAGGCCATGTTGGCGCTTCCGACCCGGCGCCAGGCCCGAGGGTCGTCCGCCGCCTCGGCCCGGGCCGCTTCCGCGGACTCGACCGCGTCCTTCATCCGCTGGACGGCCGGGTGCTCGGGTTCCGACTGCAGCAGCGCGGAGCATTCGATCACGCGACGGGCCCGATAGATGTCGATGACGTCGGCGATCGACGGGGAGGCGACGGAGACGCCACGGTGCGGGATGTGCTCCAGCAGCCCCTGTTCAGCGAGTGCGCGGAAGGCTTCGCGGAGGGTGTTGCGTGAGACCTCGAACTGCTCGGCGAGGGCCGACTCGGACAGACGCGATCCCGGAGCGAAGTCGCCGTCGATGATGCGCTGACGGAGCACATCGGGAAGCATGCCCTGCTGGTTCATGCCTTCATCGTAGGTGGCGAAGGAATCGATCGTTCGAGGATCCTCCCCAGAAAACACACGCGGGCAACGTCTTCGTAGCACAGCCGAAACAATATTGTTGAACAATCAGTGTCTATCCGTTCTACACTGGGGGTCACCCGACACCCACCAACGACGATGGGAATCCCCCTCCATGTCCGAGCAGTCCACCGCCTCCCTCTCCCCGGAAGACGAAGTCCGCCTGGCCGCCGTCAAGAAGCGCGCCGGCCGCAGTGCCGTCCTCGGTGCGATCTTCCTCATGGCCACCAGTGCCATCGGCCCCGGCTTCATCACCCAGACGGCGACGTTCACCGCGACGATGGGGGCGGCGTTCGCCTTCGCCATCCTCGTCTCGATCCTGGTCGACATCGCCGTGCAACTGAACGTGTGGCGCATGATCACCTCGTCGGGCAAGCGCGCCGGCGAACTCGCCAACAGCGCCATCCCCTTCTCCGGACACGTGATCGCCGTCCTCGTCGTGATCGGCGGACTCGCGTTCAACATCGGCAACATCGCCGGTGGCGGGCTCGGCATGAACGCGCTCCTCGGCATCGATCCGAAGCTCGGAGGCGCACTCACCGCAGCGCTGGCGATCATCATCTTCCTGATCAAGAAGGCGGGGCGGGTGATGGATGTCGTCCTGATCGTGCTCGGCCTCGGCATGATCGTGATGACCCTGATCGTGGCTTTCATCGCGCAGCCGCCGCTCGGCGAAGCGCTCTCCCAGACCTTCCTCCCGGACGAGCTGAACTTCGCCACCATCACCACGATCGTCGGTGGAACGGTCGGCGGCTACATCACCTACTCCGGTGCACACCGCTACCTCGACTCCGGGCATACCGGACCCGAGCGCGCCGGTCCGGTGATGCGCGCCGCCGCCAACGGCATCCTCGTCACGGGCATCATGCGCTACGTCCTGTTCCTCGCGATCCTCGGCGTCGTGGCCTCCGGTGTCACTCTCGACCTGTCGAGTCAGGCCGCGAACCCCGCGGGGCAGGCATTCGGCGCGGTGCTCGGCGACGCCGGACTGCGCATCTTCGGCGCGATCTTCTGGGCCGCCGCGATCAGCTCTGTCATCGGTGCGGCGTACACGTCGGCCACTTTCCTCTCCACCTTCACGAAGAAGCTCAGGGGCGGCTGGCCCTTGCAGCTCGCGACCGTCGCGTTCATCGTGGTGTCGCTGGCCGTGTACCTGTCGATCGGCACGGCACCCGCGGCGATCCTCGTCTTCGTGGGCGGTTTCAACGGTCTGATCCTGCCGATCGGCCTCACGGTGTTCATGTACATCGGCTGGTTCCGTCGCGATCTGCTCGGCTCGAAGAAGTACCCGATGTGGCTGCTGATCGCCGGTACGCTCGTGACGCTGCTGACCTGGTACATGGGGATCGTCTCGGTCGGCCCCATCTTCGCCTTCCTCGGAATCGGAGCGTGATCGCATGACCTCGATCGACCTGAACTCGGACCTCGGCGAGAACGTCGCCGACCGGATCGTCAGCGACGACGCGAGCATGCTCCGCCTCGTCACGAGTGCGAACGTGTCGTGCGGCTTCCACGCCGGCAATCCGGAGGGTATCCGGCAGACGCTCACGGCCGCGGTCCAGGGCGGGGTCGTGATCGGTGCGCACCCCGGCTACCGCGACTACGAGAACTTCGGACGCACGAAGGTCGACATCGACTCGGCCACGCTCCAGGCGCACGTCGAGTATCAGCTCGGCGCACTGATGGGGGTCGCCGCCGCGGTCGGCGGACGGGTCGCCTACGTCAAGCCGCACGGTGCGCTGTACAACACGATCGCGCGGGACGAGCGTCAGTCGAAGGACGTCGTGGCCGCGATCCGTGCGATCGACCCGAGCCTGGTGCTTCTCGGCCTGTCCGGAGGCGTCGTGCTCGACGTCGCCGAGCGGGCAGGGCTCGCCGTTGCGGCGGAGGCGTTCGCCGACCGCGCCTATCAGCCGGACGGGCAGCTGGTGTCGCGCACCGAGGAGGGGGCCGTGCTGCACGACCCGGCCGCGGTCGCCGAGCGCATGGTGCGCCTGGCCGCCGACGGTGTGATCCGGGCGATCGACGGCACCGATGTGCCCGTGGCCGCGCAGTCGATCTGCGTGCACGGCGACAGCCCCGGCTCGGTGGCGATGGCCGCCGAGACGAAGCGGATGCTGCAGGACGCCGGCATCACGATCGCCCCGTTCACGGGCGCCTGACATGACCGTCCTCGCCACCGCCGATCAGCTCGCCGATGCGCGTGCGGCTCGCGCCGCCATCCGGGCGGGGCACGCCGAGCCGACCAGCGGCGTCGCGGTGGGGCTGACCCAGGCGAACCTCATCGCGGTGCCGGCCGACTGGGCCTTCGAGACGTTGCTCTTCGCGCAGCGGAACCCGAAGCCGTGCCCGGTGCTCGAGGTCATCGAACAGGGGCAAGTGGCGTCCCGGCTCGCGCCCGGCAGCGACATCCGCACGGATATCGGCCGCTATCGCGTCTGGCGCGACGGAGAGCTGGCGGAGGAGGTCTCCGACGCGACCGAGGCCTGGGCGGAGCATCCGGACCTCGTGTCGTTCCTGATCGGATGCAGCTTCACGTTCGAATCCGGTCTCGTGCAAGCGGGGATTCCGATCCGCCACCAGGAGCTCGGCCGCAACGTGCCGATGTACCGGACAGCGGTGCCGTGCACGCCGGCGGGACGGCTGAGCGGCGAGATGGTCGTGTCGATGCGGCCGATCGCTGCGGATCGGGTGGCGGATGCCGTGCAGATCTCCGGCCGTACTCCGGCGGTGCACGGCGCTCCGGTGCACATCGGGGATCCGGCGTCGCTCGGGATCGACGATCTGGCATGCCCCGACTTCGGTGACCCCCCGGAGATCCGTGCCGGCGAGGTGCCGGTGTTCTGGGCCTGCGGGGTCACCCCGCAGGCCGCGATCATGGCCTCGAAGCCGCCGTTCGCGATCACGCACGCGCCGGGGTACATGTTCATCACCGACGTTCCGGATGCGGAGTACCTCGTCTGATGCGCATCCTCACGGCATCCGATCATGCTCTGCTCGTCGAGGCGGCCGACCTCGACGAGGCGATGCGCCTGAACCTCGCGTGGGAGGGAGTGCCCGGGGTGGTCGAGCGCATTCCCGGTGCCCGGACCGTGCTCGTGCGCTTCGATCCGCTGCGGGTCTCCGCCGTCGAGCTGGCGACCGCGCTCGCGGCCGTGGAGATCGACACCGCGCAACTCCCGGACGCGGGCGAGGTCGTCGTGCCGGTGCGGTACGACGGCGAAGACCTCGACGAAGCGGCGACCCTGCTCGGGGTCTCGACGGAGGAACTGGTGAACCGGCACCTCGCTGCCGATTGGCGGGTCGCGTTCTCGGGCTTCGCCCCCGGATTCGGCTACGTCGTCAGCAGCGATCCCCTGTTCGACGTGCCGCGCCGATCTTCACCGCGCACGCGCGTGCCCGCCGGGTCCGTGGCACTCGCGGGCGCGTTCACTGGGGTGTATCCGCGCGAGAGCCCCGGAGGATGGCAGCTGATCGGCCGCACGGACGCCGTGATGTGGGACATCGACCGTGACCCTCCCGCACTCCTGGCCCCCGGCACCTCCGTGCGGTTCGAGCACGTGCGCGAAGTGGCTCGGCCGGGTGTGGCGGGGTCGGACGAATCGGGTCGAAACGGAGACGACGCGGTGCGCCCGGGGCGTGTCGTGGAGCAACACGCCGAGACGGATGCGGATGCTCTGGGTTTCCGCACACAGGCTGCGGTCGAAGTGGTCCGCCCGTCGCTGCAGCTGCTGGTGCAGGATGCCGGGCGCCCGGGTTTCGCGGCGCTCGGGGTCTCGGCATCCGGGGCGGCCGACCGCCGGGCCCTGCACGATGCGAACCGTGCGGTGGGCAACGCGACCGCGGCCGCGGTGCTGGAGAGCGTCGGCGGTGCGGTGCTGCGATTCCGGGGAGCGGGCGTCGCCGCGGTCACCGGAGCGGTCGGTGCGCTCAGCCTGACCGACGTCGAGGGCGCTGTCCGTTCCGTGGCCCACGGTGTGCCCTTCGCCACGGTCGACGGCGACGAGCTGACCCTCGGCCATCCCGCGCGCGGACTGCGCTATGTCATCGCCGTCCGCGGTGGACTGGAGGCGGCTGCTGCACTGGGCAGCCGCGCCGCCGACACCCTGGCCGGACTCGGACCCGAGGTGCTGACCGCGGGCGCGGTCGTCCCGGTGGGCGGCGTCGCCTCGCACCCGGTCGAACCCGACGCCCTGCCCCGTGAGCTGCCGGCCGTGGGCGACCTCGTCGAGCTCGAGATCACGCTCGGTCCCCGCGACGACTGGTTCACGGCCGACGCGCTCGCGACCCTCACCGCTCAGGAGTGGACCGTGACGCCGCGCTCCGACCGGGTCGGCATCCGGCTCCACGGCGAGGTGCCCCTGGAACGCGCACGCGGCGGGGAGCTGCCGAGCGAGGGCGCCGTCACCGGTGCGATCCAGGTGCCGCCCGACGGGCAGCCGGTGCTGTTCCTCCCCGACCACCCCCTCACCGGGGGATACCCGATCATCGGTGCACTCACGGACCGCAGCCTCGACCTCGCAGGTCAGCTGCCACCGGGCGTGCGCCTTCGCTTCATCGTCAAGGAGACCTCATGACCGCCGCGCCGACCACGCAGAGGATCCTGATCGCCAATCGCGGAGAGATCGCCGTGCGCGTCATCCGTGCCTGTGCCGAAGCCGGCTACGCATCGATCGCGGTGTACGCCGACCAGGACGTCGATGCCCTGCACGTGCGCCTCGCCGACGAGGCCGTGGGTCTCGTCGGCATTACGGCCGCCGACACCTACCTCTCCATCGACGCGCTGCTCGCCGCCGCACGGCAGTCGGGGGCGACCGCCGTGCATCCCGGATACGGATTCCTGTCGGAGAGCGCCGCGTTCGCGCGAGCGGTGGAAGAGGCCGGGCTGGTCTGGATCGGTCCGACGCCCGCGAGCATCGACGCGCTCGGAGACAAGATGACCGCGCGTCGCATCGCTCAGCAGGTCGGTGCCCCTCTGGCGGCCGGAACCGATGAGCCGTTGGCCGGCGCGGAGGAGGCGGTGGCTTTCGCGGAGGAACACGGTCTCCCGATCGCGATCAAGGCGGCCTTCGGCGGCGGCGGGCGTGGACTCAAGGTCGTGCGCGAGCTGTCCGCGGTGGCGGAGGCGTTCGATGCGGCCACCCGCGAGGCCATCGCGGCGTTCGGTCGAGGCGAGTGCTTCGTGGAGCGGTTCCTGGAGAGCCCGCGTCATATCGAGGTCCAGGTGCTCGGCGACGGACGCGGCGGTGTCGTCATCGTCGGCGATCGTGACTGCTCGATGCAGCGTCGCAACCAGAAGCTCATCGAGGAAGCCCCCGCGCCCGGACTGTCCGTCGCACAGCGGACCCGGTTCCACGACGCCGCACGCTCGATCTGCGCCGAGGTCTCCTACCGCGGGGCCGGCACGGTGGAGTTCCTGCTCGCCGCCGACGGCACCATCTCCTTCCTCGAGGTGAACACCCGGCTCCAGGTGGAGCATCCGGTCACCGAAGCGGTCGCCGGGATCGATCTGGTGCGCGAGCAGTTCCGGATCGCGTTCGGGGAAGGTCCGTCCTTCACCGAGACGCCCGACCCCGTCGGCCACGCGTTCGAGTTCCGGATCAATGCCGAGGACCCCGGTCGCGGATTCCTGCCCAGCCCCGGCCGCGTCGAGCGGTTGCGGATCCCCGGTGGTCCTGGCGTGCGGTGGGACAGCGGCATCGATGAGGGCGACGTCGTCCAGCCGGCCTTCGACTCGATGATCGCCAAGCTCATCGTGCACGCGGAGTCGCGCGACGCGGCCATCGTGCGGGCGCGCCGGGCACTGCGTGAGCTCGTGGTGGAGGGTCCGGCGACGGTCATCCCGTTCGACCTGCTCGCCCTCGACGATGCGGCGTTCGCCACCGAGACCTTCGCGGTGCACACGCAGTGGATCGAGAGCGCGCTGCTGCCGAAGCTGGAGATGCATCCCCGCCCGTCAGCGCTGCCGGACGCTGTGCTGCAGCGCTTCCCGGTCGAGATCGACGGACGGCGGGTGATGCTCGGGCTCCCGGCGGCTCTGCTCGCAGGACTCGGGCCGCCGACGGGCGCTGCCGTGCCCACGCCCGCCGCCGATCCGACCGAACTGTGCTCCCCCGTGCCGGGCACACTCGTGCGCTGGCTCGTCGAGGAGGGCGCGGAGGTCGCACAGGGCGATCCGGTCGCCGTCATCGACGCCATGAAGATGGAGACGACGGTCGAAGCCCATCGCGCCGGCACGCTTTCACAGCGTGTTGCGCTCTCCGCGACGGTCTCGGCCGACGGCGTGCTCGCGGTCATCGACTAAGTCGCGTTCACAACTCCGCAGAAACGTAGCCGTTCCGGGCCGAACCGGCCGCATGAAGCGGGATTCGGGCTACTTCTGCGGAGTTGTGAACCGCGACGGCGGGAGAGCCGGCGGGAGAGCCGGCGGGAGAAGCCGGTTACTCGGGGTCGCCGCCGAGCGGGCCGACGGCTGCGAGCGGACGGGGGTCGTCGGCACCGGTCTTGCGCAGGCGGGCGATCAGGTTCCCCAGGTGGTAGATCAGGATTGCCGCGACCGTGGCGATGACGATTCCGCCGAGTTCGAAGCCGGAGGCCTCGTCTTTGATCATGAACCCGCCGACGGCCATGATCAGGGCGACGGCGGCCGTGTACTGGTTGACGGGCCGGGAGAAGTCGACGCGGTTGTCGACCCAGATCTTGATGCCGATCACCCCGATGAGGCCGTACAGTGCGGTGGTCACGCCACCGAGCACTCCGGCGGGCACGGAGTTGATGACCTCACCGAACTTGGGCGAGAGGCTGAGCAGGATCGCGGCGGCTCCGGCCACCCAGTACGCAGCGGTGGAGTAGACGCGGGTGGAAGCCATCACACCGATGTTCTCCCCGTAGGTCGTGGTTCCCGATCCGCCGAAGAAGCCGGCCAGGGTGGTCGAGACACCATCGGCGATCAGGGCCTTGCCGGTCTGCTGGTTCACGCTCGCATCACCGGTCATGGTCGCGACGCCGCGCACGTGGCCGACGTTCTCCGCGATCAGCACCAGGACGACGGGGAGGAACATCGCCAACGCCGTCAGCGTGCCGGGCTCGGTGAAGTTCGGGAAGGTGAAGGTGGGCAGCCCGATCCAGTCCGCCTTCTCGACGGCTGTGAAGTCCAGTTCCCCGCGGAAACCCGCGAAGATGTAGCCCGCGATCACGCCGAGGAAGATCGAGATGCGTCCGAGGAAACCGCGGAAGACGACGGCGAAGAGGATCGTGATCGCGAGGGTGAAGGTCGCGGTCACGGGCGCTGCGGCGTAGTTGTTGTGCGCTGCGCCGGCGAGGTTGAACCCGATGAGGGCGACGATGGTCCCCGCCAGGACCGGCGGCAAGAAGCGATCGACCCACTTCACGCCGACCGTGTGCACCACGACGCCGATGATCGCCAGGAGTACGCCGACCGCCACGATGCCGGCCAGGGCGGTGCCCATGTTCGCGGAGGCGGTCGCGGCCGTGACCGGTGCGATGAAGGCGAAGGAAGAGCCGAGGTAGCTGGGCAGCTTGTTGCGGGTGATCAGCAGGAACAGGATCGTGCCGACACCGCTGAACAGCAGGGTGGTGGCGACCGGGAAGCCGGTGATGATCGGCACCAGGAACGTGGCGCCGAACATCGCGACGACATGCTGGAGTCCGATCGCGATCGTCGCCGGCCAGTTCAGGCGCTCATCGGGACGGACGACGGCGTCGGGTTCGACCGTGCGGCCGTTTCCGTGCAGCTTCCACAGGGCCATGCGGGCTCCTCAGAGGTTCGGGGGATGGCAGGAGTGCTGGAGCAACACTATCGATTCCTGAGGGTTCCCTGAGTGCGGACGCCCCTCTCCGTCGGTCGGCGTGCAGGTTCAGATGCAGGTGTGCACGACGGATGCAGGAGCGGCTTGCGGCCGATCGTCATGCATCCGTCGGATCGTCATGCATCCGAACCGCACACCGGGCGTCGGAGTAGCACACGCGGGCGTGCGAGCAGCGCACAGCGGGACGGGTCAGGCTCCGAGGCGCTCGATCAGCTCGCGGTAGCGGTCGGCGGTGCGTGCGACCACATCGTCCGGAAGCAGCGGCGGCTCGCCCTGCTGGTCCCAGTTCGCGGCCAGCCAGTCGCGCACGATCTGCTTGTCGAAGCTCGCCATCCGTGCGCTCGGGGTGCTGCCGGTGCGCCAGGCCTCGGCGTCCCAGTACCGCGACGAATCGCTCGTGAGCACCTCGTCGGCCAGGCGCAGAGTGCCGTCGGCATCCGTCCCGAACTCGAACTTGGTGTCGGCGAGGATCAGGCCCTTCTCCTCGGCGATGGCGGCCGCAGCCGTGTAGATCGCGAGGGAGGTGTCGCGCAGTTCGGCCGCACGGTCGGCGCCGACCAGCTCGACGGCGCGCTCGAACGTGATGTTCTCGTCGTGCTCGCCCATCGGCGCCTTGTAGGCCGGGGTGAACAGGGGCTCCGGCAGCCGGTCGCCGTTGTGCAGGCCCGCGGGCAGCGGGATGCCGCACACGGTGCCGCTCTCCTGGTACTCGACCCAGCCCGACCCCGTGATGTAGCCGCGCACGACGCACTCGATCGGCAGCATCTCGAGCGACTGTGCGAGCATGGCGCGATCGGCGACGGCCTCGGGCAGCTCACCCGCGGCGATGTGGTTGGGGAAGTCGGAGAGCTGGGCGAACCACCAGCGGCTCAGACGTGTCAGCAGGGCGCCCTTGTCGGTGATGCCGGGAGAGAGCACGAAGTCGAAGGCGCTCACGCGGTCGGAGGCGACCACGAGGATGCGGGTGTCCGCCGGGTCTTCCGAGGCGTACAGGTCGCGGACCTTGCCCGAGTAGATGTGCCGCCAGCCGGGGATGCTCTGTGCCGTGCCTTCTGAAGGAATGCTCACCCGCTCATTATCCCGGTTCCGTCGGGCGGGTCCCACCGAGACCCCCGTTCGTCGCCGAGACCCCGCCGTACCGCCGTAACTGCGACGGGGTCTCGGCGACAGGACGGGGTGTCGGCGGGAGGACGGGGTCTCGGCGACAGGACGGGGTCTCGGCGGGAGGACGGGGTCTGTGCGGGCGGTCGAAATGGGCGTATAGTCCACATGGACTATTTGAGGGGACCCATGAAGAAGGATGCCGTCGATCGCCTCACCCCGATGGGGGTGATGGTGCTCGCGCTGCTGCGCGAGGGTGACATGCACCCCTACGAGATGGTGCGTCTCATGCGGGCCCGCCACGACGACCGGCTCCTCACGATCACGAACGGGACGCTGTACCACACGGTCTCCCGGCTGCATCGTGCAGGGTTGATCGATGAACTCGGCATCGACCGCGACGGCAACCGTCCGGAGCGCACGACCTACTCCCTGACGGATGCCGGACGCGAAGCGGTCGTCACGTGGGTGCAGCGCGAGCTGCCCCGCATCGACCGCCCCGCCGAGTTCCGGATCGCGCTCGCCGAGGCGCACAACCTCGAGCGTCCGGAGGTCATCGAGCTTCTGGGCGCGCACCGGGTCGCCCTGGTCGACGACCACATCCGACATCGCGACGGCTTGGCGAAGGCCAGGAATCACGCGGTTCCCGAACAGGTCCTCGTCGAGATCGAGCGTCAGGAAGCGCTGCTGGCGGCGGAGCTCCGCTGGCTCGACTCCCTGCTCGAACGCCTCGAGGCCGACGCCCTGCCGTGGGGTCCCACGGCATTCCAGAACTCAGACCGCTACCGCGCTCAGCGAAAGGCTGCACAGCAATGACCGATGCTCCTCGTGCCGGAGACCGCCCACCGGTGTCCGCGCCCTCGTCCTCCGGTCCGTCGACCGGCACCTACTCCCTCGGGCACAAGCCCACGAGTCCCTGGCCCGCGCTCTGGGCGCTCGTCATCGGCTTCTTCATGATCCTGGTCGACACCACGATCGTGTCGGTCGCGAACCCGGCCATCAAGGCGGCGCTCGACCCGAACACGAACAACCTCGACAACGTGGTGTGGGTCACGAGCGCCTACCTGCTCGCCTACGCCGTGCCGCTGCTGATCACCGGACGCCTCGGCGACCGCTTCGGCCCGAAGAACATCTACCTGATCGGTCTCGCGATCTTCACGCTCGCCTCGCTCTGGTGCGGACTCTCCACCACACTCGAGGGGCTCATCGTCGCCCGCGCGGTGCAGGGGCTCGGTGCGGCGTTCATGACCCCGCAGACGATGGCCGTGATCACCCGCACGTTCCCGCCTGAGCGCCGCGGTGCCGCGATGGGACTGTGGGGCGCGACCGCCGGTGTCGCCACCCTGGTCGGCCCGCTCGTCGGAGGCCTGCTGGTCGACGGCTTCGGCTGGGAGTGGATCTTCTTCGTGAACGTCCCGGTCGGCATCGTCGCGTTCGTGCTCGCCTGGCGCCTGGTCCCGAAGCTCGCGACGCACCCGCACCGCTTCGACATCGTGGGCGTGGTGCTGAGCGCCGTGGCCCTCTTCCTCCTCGTGTTCGGACTCCAGGAGGGCGAGAAGTACGACTGGGGCGTCATCTGGGGCCCCATCTCGGTGTGGAGCCTGATCATCGCCGGGCTGGTGGTCCTCGGTCTCTTCATCCTGCAGCAGGCCAAGACCCGGAGTGAGCCGCTGGTCCCGCTCGAGCTGTTCCGCGACCGCAACTTCTCGGGGGCGAACGTGGCGATCGCCGCGGTCGGCTTCACGGTGACCAGCATGTCGCTGCCGATGATGTTCTTCCTGCAGACGGCGCGCGGGCTCACGCCCACCGAAGCGGCGCTGCTCCTGATCCCGATGGCCGTGCTCTCGGGTGTGCTCGCTCCGGCCGCGGGCAAGCTGCTCGACCGGGTCGATCCGCGCATCATCCTCATCCCGGGGTTGCTCTGCGTGGCCGGCGCGCTGGTCTGGTACTCGGCCCTGATCAACATGGACACCCCGATCTGGATGTTCCTGCTGCCGTCCGCCCTGATGGGCATCGGCAACGCGGGCATGTGGGGCCCGCTCGCCACCACGGCGACGCGCAAGCTCCCTCCGCGCCAGGCCGGTGCGGGTGCGGGCATCTACAACACGACCAGGACGATCGGATCGGTCATCGGCTCGGCATCCATCGCGGCTTTCATGCAGTCGCGCCTGGAGGCGAACCTCCCGGGTCTCGCCGATGCGCCGTCCGGCATCTCGACGGGCGGGACGCTTCCGCCGCAGGTGGCCGACGGGTTCGCCGCCGGTATGGCGCAGTCGATCCTGCTGCCGGCGTGTGTCATGGGGATCGCCCTCATCGCCTCGCTGTTCCTCGGCCGCTACGACAAGACCACGGCTCCCTGAGTCCGGCCCCGGCTTTCGAATCGCGTGAATGGTCGCATCCGTGGCTCGGATCGGGCCGTTTGCGCGATTCGAAGGCCCGGAGTGAGTTGCACCGGCGACCACCGTCTGGTGTGCTGAGGCGATGACGATCGCGCTCTCCCGACCGACCACCGACTTGTTCGAGTCCTGGGCTTCCGCGGTGGCCGAGTTCGAGGGCGCACACGTCGACGGTGCCGGTATCGAGAAGGGGGTGGTGCCCGACCGTGCCGCGTGCGAGGCCTTCGTCGAGATGGCGGCGCTGTTCGCGACCCCCGGTGCCGCGCTGCCGGAGGGGCGGGTTCCGTGCGACTACTTCTGGATCACCGAGGGTGACGAGATCGTCGGGTTCATCGCGTTCCGTCGGGAGCTCAACGAGTGGCTTCGTCGCTTCGGCGGCCACATCGGATACTCGGTGATCCCCTCCCGACGCCGGGAGGGGATCGTACGCGAGGCGCTCCGCCTGATGCTGCGCCTGGCGAAGGCCGAGGGCTATGAGCGGGTCATGCTCACCTGCGATGACGACAACGTGGGGTCGATCCGGACGATTGAGGGTGCAGGTGGCGAGCTCGAAGACGTGATCGACGCCCCCGAGCCCGGGCAGCCCCGCGTACGGCGGTACTGGATCGACATCTCGGGGACCAGCCTCACCGCGAGCTAGCCTCACCGCGAGCGTCTGCGGTCCGGAGGCGGAGCAGGACTACTCCGCGACGCGGGCGGCGATGTCCGTGCGGTGGTGCGAGCCCTCGAGGGAGATGCGGGAGATCGCCTCGTACGCGCGGTCACGCGCCGTGCGGAAGTCGGAGGCGACGGCCACGACGTTCAGCACGCGGCCGCCCGTCGCGATGAGCGATCCTCCCGGTGCATCGGGGCTCGCGGTCGCCGCATGCACGAGTCGCACACCCTCGACCGACGCAGCGTCCGCGAGGCCCTCGATCGGACGACCGGTCTGCGGCGCCTCGGGGTACCCTTCGCTGGCGAGCACGACGGTGATCGCCACGTCGTCGCTGAACTCGGGCTCGGGCTGATCCTCGAGCGTGCCGGAGGCAGCGGCGAACAGCAGGTCCGACAACGGGGTCACCAGTCGGGGCAGCACGATCTGCGTCTCGGGGTCGCCGAAGCGGGCGTTGAACTCGATCACGCGCACACCGGCCGGGGTGAGGATCAGCCCCGCATAGAGCAGCCCGATGAACGGGGTGCCCTCGGCGTCGAGCTGCCGCACCACGGGGAGAGCCACGTCACGGGTGACCTCTTCGACGAAAGCCCGCTCGCTGCCGAACTGCTCGGCGAGCCACGGCAGCGGCGAATACGCGCCCATGCCACCGGTGTTGGGTCCGGCATCACCGTCGAGTGCGCGCTTGAAGTCCTGAGCGGGGCTGAGTGCGCGCACCGTGTCGCCGTCGCTGAGGAAGAACAGCGAGACCTCGGGGCCGGAGAGGAACTCCTCGATGAGGACGGGCCCGGCAGGAAGGTACTGCTCGGCGTGTGCGAGGGCGTCGGCACGGTCGGACGTCACGATGACACCCTTGCCCGCGGCGAGGCCATCGGCCTTGACCACGTACGGTGCGCCGAGCTCGTCGAACGCGGACTCGACCTCGGCTGTGGTGGATGCACGGACTGCACGACCGGTCGGCACGCCAGCCGCGTCCATGACCCGCTTGGCGAAGGACTTCGAGCCCTCCAGCTGAGCGGCGGCCTTGCCCGGGCCGAACACCGGGATGCCACGCACCCGCAGCGCATCCGCGACACCGGCGACCAGCGGGGCCTCGGGGCCGACGACGACCAGGTCGATGGCGTGCTCATGCGCGAAGGCCGTCACCGCGGCACCGTCGAGGGGATCGACCGTGACGGGGGTCGCATCCTGCGCGATGCCGGCATTGCCCGGAGCGACGAAGATCTCGTGCTCCGTCTGCTCTGCCCGCAGGGCGAGGATGATCGCGTGCTCACGGGCACCGGAACCGAGGACGAAAATCTTCACCCGTCCAGACTACCGAGGCTCACGGTCCGGGTTTCAGGTGGTCGGTGTTCGGGTGTTCGGTGTTCACAACTCCGCAGAAGCCCGCCGAATCGGTGCATACCCGCGGTGTGTCGGTCGTTCGCCCAACATTCTTGAGGAGTTGTGACCGAGGTCGAAGGGACTCCAGACTCCGAGAACGACCGGGCTCCGGGGTCGACCGGGCTCAGAGGTCGACGGTCCGTTCCACGGAGGCATCCCAGGGCACGGTCCAGCCGGCGGCGTCGAACAGGGCATCGAGCACCATCGCGGTGAAGCCCCACACGATCGTGCCGTCGACGTCGAAGGCGGGGCCGCGGAAGGTGTGGCCCATCCGTGTGAGGGTCGAGGTGAACCGGGTGGCCGGGTCGAGGAGCTGGGCGACAGGGACGCGGAACACCTCGACGGTCTCGGCGTGGTCGACGGCCACGACCCGCGACGGCGACTGCCACCAGGCCAGCACCGGGGTCACCAGGTGGTTGCTGGCGGCGAGCGGAATCACGGGGAGCGTGGCCAGGATCTCCACTCCGTCCGGATCGAGCCCGGTCTCCTCCTCGGCTTCGCGCAGGGCTGTGGCCACGGCATCGGCGTCATCCGGCTCGACACGGCCGCCCGGGAAGGAGACCTGACCGGGGTGGGAGGAGAGGGTGGGTGCGCGGCGCTGCAGAAGCACGTCGAGATCGCGGGCGACGGCGGGTCCGGCCGTGGGGGCGGGGATGCGGTCGAGCACGCCGAACAGGATGAGCACGGCCGCGTCATGAGCGCTCTGCGGATCGGCGAGCTGCGGGATGCGCACGCCCCAGGAATGGTCGGCGACAGCCGCGAGCAGCTCGGCGCGGGCGCCCTGGGGATGCATGCTCATGCGTTCGAGCTTAGGACTCGTCCCGCGACGTCGGACGTAGTCTGGAGAGATGGCCAGGAAGATCGACATCACGGACGGACGCGTCGCGCTCGATGCCGTCCGTGCCGCCGATGCCTCGGGGGCGAAGCCGCAGCGCTCCGACCTCGCCACCGCCGTGCGCTACCTGCTGCAGCTGCTGGACGAGAAGGCGCCGGGTAACAGCGTCGAGGTTCGGGTGCCCCCGTTCGGTGCGGTGCAGGTCATCCAAGGACCCCGTCACACCCGGGGCACGCCGCCCAACGTCGTCGAGATGGATGCCGCGACCTGGATCGCCGTGTCGACCGGGACCGAGCGATGGGCGGAGGCCGCGGCCGCCGGGCGCATCCACGCCTCCGGGACCCGCGCCGATCTGAGCGACGTCCTCCCGTTGCGGCCCTAGCGCGGAGGCCCACACGCAGAACCGCCCCGGGGTTCACGCGGATCGGGGCGGTTCGCAGGTCGCAGTGGTCGCGGTTCAGGCGAGCTGTGATCGGAACGCCTTCGCGGCGACCATGAGCTCCTCGACCCTCGTGCGGTCGGCGCGGTTCTCGAACTTGCCGTCCTGCTTGAAGTACGTGCCGACGACAGCGCCATCGGCGACGGCGAGCTGATCGGCGACGTTGGAGGCCCGGACGCCGGTGTTGACGAAGACGGGGACATCTCCGGCGTTCTCCTTCACGATGGCCAGCGACTGCGTGTCTGTGGGCGCGCCCGCGGTGAGCCCGGAGACACAGAGAGCGTCGGGCTTGGTCGCGAACACCGTGGTGCGGGCGATCGAGCCCAGGTCGCGTTCGGCGAGGTAGGTGGCCGACTCCGGCACGATGTTGAAGAGCAGTTTCACGTTCCCCGCGCCGATGCGGTGGCGGTGGCGGGCGACTTCACCGACGTTCGTGTTCCACAGACCGAAGTCGCTGGCGTAGACGCCCGTGAAGATCTCGCGGACGAAGGCGGCGTCGGTTGCGGTGGCGAGGTCGATGGAGGCCCGGCCGTCCCACAGCACGTTCACGCCGAAAGGGACGGAGAGATCGCGCTGGAGCTCGCCGAGGACGCGGGCCATGGTGATCGCGGTGATCGGCTCCGTCTTCGTCAGGTACGGAAGGCTGAACTCGTTCGAGATCATCACGGCGTCGACGCCGCCGCTCTGCAGGGCGTCGAGCTCGCCACGGGCGCGGTCCACGATCGCGGCGACACCGCCGACGGTGTCGTAGCCGGGGTCGCCGGGGAGCGGAGCCAGGTGCAGCATCGCCACGATCGGCTTCTGTGTGCCGAACACCTCGGGGAGCCAGTTGGGCATGTCTTTCCTCGTTTCTTCGGAATGGATCACAGTTGCTGTGAAAGATTCACGACGAGCAAAGCACAAGTAATTCATTCACACAAGCTTGTCGCCTAAGGTGGGATCTGCCACACGAGGAGGTAGGGATGGAAGCCCACGAGCGCCGCGCGCTGATAGAGCAGCGTGTTCTCTCTGACGGGGAGGCCGAGTTCAAGGCTCTCGCCCTGGAGTTCGACGTCTCCGAGATGACCATCCGTCGCGACCTGGAGCTCCTCGAAGAGCGCGGCAGCGTGCGTCGGGTGACCGGCGGTGTGATCGCCGCGCACGGAACGGCGGTGGAGCCCGGGTTCAATTCGCGAGCGTTGATGGGCGCGCGCGAGAAGATCAACATCGCTGCCGCTGCCGTCGCTCATCTCAACCATGGTGAGACCGTCGTGCTCGACAGCGGCAGCACTGCGCTTGCCGTGGCTCGGGCGATCGTCGGCAAGGGGCTCGGGCTCACGGTTGTCACGCCGAGCATCCTCGTCGCGCTCGAGCTCCACGACGAGCCCAACACCACGATCCTCGTCACCGGTGGGCGGGTGCGGCCGGGCGAGCTCAGCCTGGTCGGTGCCGAGTCGATCGAGGCATTCAAGCGCTACAACTGCGACGTGTACGTCATGGGGGTCTCCGGGGTAGACGGCAAGCGCGGTCTCTCCGACTACTCCAATGAGGAGGGGGCGGTGAAGCGCGCGGCGATCGAAGCCTGCGATCGCGTCATCGTCGTCGCCGACGCGTCGAAGCTCGGCCGCGTGCATCTGACGAATGTCGCCGGCCCGGGTGAGGTCGATCTTCTGGTGACGGATGGTGCGGTGGATCACCCCGCGCTCGTCGGGTTGCGCGCGGCTGGCGTGCAGATCGAAGCCGTTCCTGCGCTCTAGCGAACCGCGCTCCGCGTCCGGCCCTCTTGCGCAACGGTTGAGCAACAGGTGTGAGATTTCGCATTGACAAGCGAAGGGATCACGTTTTACTGTTCCACAGCGATGAGATTTCTTCCCATTCCTCCCTGGGGGTGGTCGAAACTAACACTGGCTCAACACGAAGGAGTGGAACATGCGTAAGACGAAGTTGCTTGCAGGGATCGGATTCGGCGCGGTGGCCATGCTTGCCCTGGCCGGCTGCGGTCAGGTCGGCGGAACCACCGGTGGTGGCGAGGCCGGTGGAGGTGCCGAAGACGGCGCGATGGTCACCGTGGTCAAGATCTCGGGTGTCGGCTGGTTCGACCGCATGGAGGTCGGCGTCAAGGAGTTCGCCGAGGAGACAGGGATCGACGCGCGCCAGGAGGGTGCCGACGACGCGAGCCCCGAGAAGCAGATCCAGATCATCCAGGACCTGATCGCGCAGTCACCGGCCGCGATCACCGTCGTCCCCAACTCGCCCGAGGCGCTCGAGTCCGTGCTCAAGCAGGCACGGGACCAGGGGATCGTCGTCGTCGCCCACGAAGCAGCCGGTATCGAGAACGCCGACATCGATATCGAGGCGTTCGACAACCGGGCCTACGGGGCGAAGATCATGGACAACCTCGCCGAGTGCATGGGCGACTCCGGGCAGTACGTCTCCTTCGTCGGCGGGCTCACGGCCAAGACCCACATGGACTGGGTCGGCGGCGCGTACGACCAGCAGCAGGCCGAGTACCCCGAGCTGACCCGTGTCGAAGAGCCTGTGGAGAGCAAGGAAGACGAGAGCGTCGCCTACCAGCGCGCAAAGGAGCTGCTCGCGAAGTATCCCGACATCAAGGGCTTCCAGGGCTCGGCCGGTACCGACGTCGCCGGCATCGCTCGCGCGGTGCAGGAAGCGGGCCTGGAGGACCAAGTCTGTGTGATGGGCACGAGCATCCCGTCGGTGGCGAAGAAGTACATCGTCGACGGCTCGATCGACAAGATCTTCTTCTGGGATCCCGCCATGGCGGGCAAGGCCCAGCTCAAGATCGCGCAGCTGCTCGTCGACGGCGAGGAGATCGCAGACGGCACCGACCTCGGTATCGAGGGGTACAACTCCCTGAAGAAGCTCGACGGCTTCGACAACGTGTACGTGGGCGACGCCGCGGTCATCGTCGACAAGGACAACGTCGACGACTACGACTTCTGATCCCGACGTCCCTCACGACTCAGGGCGGGGTCGCCAGCGCGCGGCCCCGCCCCGGAGGAAGAACATGAACGCAGAACAGGCGCAGCCGACGCCCGGAACGGGGCCCGCTTCTCCTCAGGTCGACTCCGTTCGCGGGACCAGGCCCGTTCTCGAGGTCAGGGGGGTGCGGAAGGTCTTCGGCGGGGTCGTCGCCCTCGACGACGTCGCCATCACCCTCCACCCCGGACGGGTGCACTGCCTGGCGGGCGAGAACGGGTGCGGCAAGTCCACGCTGATCAAGATCATCAGCGGTGTCGAGAATCCGGAGGCGGGCGAGATCCTGCTGGATGGCGAACCGCTCGCACACCTCTCGCCGACGCAGGCCCTCCGTGCGGGCATCCAGGTCATCTACCAGGACTTCTCGCTCTTCCCCAACTTGACCGTGGCCGAGAACATCGTGCTCCCGGCCGCGATCGCCGCGCGACGCAAGCTCTACAGCGCGAAGAAGCGCCGGCCCGAGGCGCAGCGCATCGTCGAGGAACTGGGGCTGAGTCTCGACCTCGATTCCGACGTCGAACGACTCTCCGTCGCCGACCGTCAGCTCACCGCGATCTGCCGCGCGCTCGTGCAGGACGCCAGAGTCATCTTCATGGACGAGCCCACGACGGCGCTCACGCACTCCGAGGTCGAGCGGTTGTTCGCCCTCGTGCGGAGATTGCAGCAGCGCGGTGTCGCCCTGGTGTTCGTCAGCCACAAGCTCGACGAAGTCCTGCAGGTGTCTCAGGACATCACGGTGCTGCGCTCCGGGCGCCTGGTCGCGAGCGGCCCGGCCGACGAGTTCGACGTCGCCTCCCTCACTCACGCCATGACAGGTCGTGAGGTCGACGACTCCCGGGTCGTCGTCGAGGTCGATGACGACGTCGAACCGTTGCTGCGCGTCGAGCACCTCGATCTTCCGGGCGCCTTCACGGATGTCTCGTTCGACCTGCAGCCGGGCGAGATACTCGGTCTCACCGGGCTTCTCGGATCAGGTCGCGGCGAGATCGCCGACGCACTGTTCGGGCTGTTGACCCCCCGATCCGGCACCGTCACCGTCGGCGGGCGTACCGTGCGGCCGGGGAGCATCCGGGCTTCCGTCGACGCTGGTATCGGTTACGTGCCCGAGGACCGGCTCACACAGGGCCTGTTCCTCGACAAGTCGATCTCCGACAACATCATCGCGGGCTCCCTGAGCGAGCACGCGGTCGGCAAGGTGCTTCTCAGCCGCAAGCGCACGGCTGAGACCATCTCGCGTCTCTTCTCCCGCCTGCGTATCAAGGCCTCCAGCGTCGAAGCGCCCGTGCGGTCGTTGTCCGGCGGCAACGCGCAGCGCGTCGTGCTGGCCAAGTGGCTCGCGACCAAACCGCGAGTGCTGATCCTGAACGGACCGACGGTCGGCGTCGACGTGGGTTCAAAGGAGGAGATCCTGCAGATCCTCCGCGAGGCCGCGCGTGACGGGATGGGTGTGCTCATGATCTCCGACGATGTTCCCGAACTCGTCTCCCTCTGCAACCGCGTGCTCGTGGTCCGCCGCGGCGAGATCGTGTCGCGGCTGGCGGGCGACGAGATCGCCGCACCCCGAATCCAGGAGGTGATGGCCGCGTGAGCGCCACCGACACCCGCATCCGCCTTCCCCGCATCGGGCGCATGTCGAACGAGCTGGTGCTGGCGAGCATCATCGTGGTCCTGGTGATCGTGATGTGCGCCGTGAACCCCGCCTTCCTCAGTGTGCACACGCTCTTCTCGATCCTGCGCTCTGCTCTGGTGCCGATGGTCTTCGCGCTTGCGGTGCTCCTCGTGATCATCTCCGGCGGTATCGACGTCTCGTTCGCAGCCATCGGCATCTTCGCGGCCTACACGACCGTGTCTCTCGCGCAGGGCGAGAGGCTCGACTTCGGGCTGATCGGCATCCTCGCCTTCGCAATTGTGATCGGCGGAGCTCTCGGCTTCGTCAACGGCATCGTGATCGCGAGGTTCCGGCTGCCGACCCTGATCGTCACGCTCGCGACGCAGGGCATCTTCAAGGGTGTGCTGCTCGCCTACATCGGCTCACGATACATAGCTGAGCTGCCGAACGGCATCTCCTGGCTGTCGACCGCGAACCTCATCTCGATCGAGTCGACTCGCGCCTACCTGCCGATGCTCATCGTGCCGGTCGTGCTGCTGGTGATCGGTGCCGCATTCCTGTTGCGGCGCACGATGTTCGGCCGCGGCATCTACGCGATGGGCGGCGACCTGGAAGGGGCTCGCCGCGCGGGCTTCCCCGTGGTGCGCCTGCAGATCCTGCTCTACGTGCTCGTCGGGGCGGTCGCCGCGATCGGCGGACTCATCCACGTCGTGCTCGGGCGCAGCGCCAACCCGCAGGACCTCGTCGGCACGGAGCTCGACGTGATCGCGGCCGTCGTGCTCGGCGGCGCCTCGATCTTCGGTGGACGCGGCACCGTCACCGGCACTGTGCTCGGCGTGCTGCTGGTGCAGATCATCAACAACAGTCTCATCCTGATGGGCGTGCCGACGGCGTGGCAGCGTGCCGCCGTCGGCTTCCTCCTGGTGATCGGCGTCGGGATCCAGGCCGTCATGGCTCGCCGCGCTTCCCGCCGGACGTTCGTCCTCGACACGGTGAAGGAGTGACCATGCCACAGACGCCCCCTCCCGGGCAGCTCGCCCGGATGAACGACCAGGTCGATCGCTCGGTGCGTTCGCTGCTCGGTCGCATCCACGTGGATCGTGGCATCGGTCGGATGCTGGTGCTCTTCGTGCTTGCGTTCGGACTCTTCGCGATCCTCAACCCGAGGGTCTTCCTCAATCCGATCAATCTTCAGAACATGATGGTCGCCTCACCCGAGGTCGGAATCCTCGCGATCGCGATGGCCCTTGCGATGCTCACCGGCGGGATCGACCTGTCGCTGGTAGCCATCGCGAACCTGTCGGCTATCACGGTCAGCACCATGTTCACGGCCATCGCGAGCAGTGATCCGGCGACCGCCGAGTCGTTGGGTGGGTTCATCGCTCTCATCGGCATCCTGGTCGGCGCTCTCGCCGGTGCGGTCAACGGCTTCCTGATCGCGACGGTCGGCATCACGCCGATCCTCGCGACCCTCGCCACGATGCAGATCTTCAACGGGATCGCGATCGTGTGGACAGGCGGGAAGACGCTCTACGGTGCCCCGGCCGTGCTCTCATCGGTCGGGCAAGCGACTGTCGGCGGCATCCCGATCCTGTTCCTCGAGTTCCTCGTGGTGGCGGTGCTGATCGGGGTGCTGATCTCCCGCACCCCGTTCGGGCGACGCACTCAGCTGCAGGGGGCGAACCCCACGGCGGCGATGTACTCCGGCATCCGCAGCACGAGCGTGCTCTACGGCACGTATGTGACGACGGGGCTGCTCGGCGGCATCGCCGGGTTGGTGTTCCTGTCCCGCAACCCGACCGCGAGCGCCGACTACGGCACGTCCTATGTGCTGCTCGTGATCGTGATCGCGGTGCTCGGCGGGACGAACCCGACCGGCGGATTCGCCACCATCACGGGCGTGGTCCTCGCGACGCTCGTGCTGCAGGTTGTGCAGTCCGGCTTCACGGCCATCCGACTCTCGGCATATGAGTATGCGATCGCGCAAGGGGTGATCCTGATCGCGGTGATGGTGTTCGATCAGGTGAGGGTCCGGCGAAGGCCGCGTCGCGCGCCGAGCAGTCAGACCGAGACGATCGCGCTCGCCGAGATTCCCCGGGCCTGACTCCCGCATCCGAAAGGCACTCTGATGGACCTGTTCCTCGGCATCGATGTCGGAACGTACGAGACCAAGGGCGTGCTGGTCGATGCCACCGGGCGGGTGCACGCCGAGGCACGCACAAGGCACGGCATCAGCACGCCCGCACCTGGAATAGTCGAGCAGGACGCGGATGCGGTGTGGTGGCACGACCTCGTCGAGGTCGCCACGACGCTGCGGAGCGCAGTACCGGATGCCGTGATCGCCGCGGTGGCGTGCAGCGCGATCGGCCCGTGTGTGCTCCCCGTGGACTCCGAGCTGCGTGCGCTCCGCCCCGCCATCCTCTACGGGATCGACACCAGGGCGACCGAGGAGATCGGCATCCTCGAGACGCGACTCGGACGGGACGAGATCTACCGCCGGGCGGGCAATGCGTTGACCAGCCAGTCCGCGGGGCCGAAGATGCTCTGGGTCGAGCGCAACGAGCCCGAAGTCGCCGGGCGCACCCGGTGGTACCTCACGAGTCAGAGTTACCTCGTCGCGCGTCTGACCGGTGAGGTCGTGATCGACCATGCAACGGCCGGCTACTTCCATCCCTGCTACGACCTGGCCCGGCTGGACTGGGACCTCGGCGGGATCGACGACCTCATCCGCCGGGAGACCCTGCCCCGTCTCGGATGGTCGACCGACGTCGCCGGCACGGTCACCGCCGCGGCTGCTGCAGTGACCGGCATCCCCGAGGGCACACCGGTGCTCGTCGGCACGACGGACGCCGTCGCCGAAGCGGTCGGGGCCTCGGTGGTCGCGGCCGACGATCTGATGCTCATGTATGGGTCGAGCGGCTACTTCATACGCGTGACTGACCAGCCGCACGCGGATCCGCGTCTGTGGGCCGCACCCTTCGCACTGCCGGGTCGCTTCGTCCTCGCCGCGGGCACATCGACGGCCGGCACCGCGACACGATGGGTCGCCGACCTGCTCGGACTCGACCACGGAGATGGCGACGCCGCGATGTTCGGGCGCCTGATGGAACTCGTCCGCTCCGCGCCGCCGGGCGCGAACGGAGTGCTGCACCTGCCGCACTTCAGCGGCGAGCGCACACCGCTGCACGACCCCGCTGCCCGTGCCGCGTTCAGCGGTCTCACGCTCTCGACCGGTCGGGCCGAGATCGCCCGTGCTGTCGTCGAAGGAGTCGGACAGTCGATCGTGCTCGCCGTGTCTGCACTGCTCGAAGGCGGCGATGTCGAGCCACGCGTGGTCGCGATCGGCGGCGGAACACACAACGAGGTGCTGATGCAGACGGTCAGCGACCTCACGGGCCTGCGCCAACGGACGGCGGCGACCTTGGGAGCCGCCTACGGGGACGCGATGCTCGCGGCGATCGGCCTCGACGTCGTCACGGAGGAGCAGGCGGCGGATTGGGTCGCCTTCGCAGAGGAGGTCGCGCCTCAAGAGAGCCTCGCCTCCCGGTTGCAGACTGCCTACGAGAGTTTTCCGCACACGTACCGCGCCCTGCGCGCGCTGAGAGAGGTGGACTGATGAGCAGGTGGCAAGAACTCGCGGAGCACCTGGCCGCGGTGAACGAGGTCGGCGAGGGGACGAAGGTCTCGGTGTTCGCCACGACGTCGTCGGTGCTCGACGCGGTGGATGCCTTCGTGGAGGAGGTGTATCGCCGCGGCGGGATGCCGCAGGTGCTGCTCGTCGAGGAGAAATACGACCGGTTCGCGCTCGAACACGCGAGTGCGTCGCTGCTGCGCGAGGCCGCACCGCTCGAACTGGCTTCGATGCAGTGGGCCGACGTGCACGTGTCCTTCCGGGGCATGGAACCGCCCGCCGACGAGATCGACGGCACCAGGCTCAGCCTGCAGCGCGAGGGCAAGGGGGTCGTCTCGACCGCGCGTTGGCAGGGCACCCGGTGGACGCTCGTTCGTATCCCCACTCCTGAGTGGGCGGCGCTCATCGGTGTGCCGCGCGCGCAGCTGGAGGAGGAGTTCTTCGCAGGTACCCTCGCGGACTGGACCGTCCATCGAGCCCACCTCGATCGTCTTTGCGCCGAGTTGAACAACGCGTCGCTCGTGCACATCCTCGACGAGGACACCGACCTGCGGCTGAACTGCAGGGGGCGGACCTGGGTGCCGTTCGCAGGCGAGGCGAACCTTCCGGACGGCGAGGTCGCGACCGCTCCGGTGGAAGACGGCGTCGACGGGCACATCACCTTTCCCGGCTCGTTCTGGTTCGGCGGGGCGACGATCACCGACCTCCGGCTCGAGTTCGTCGAGGGGCAGGTGGAGAGGGTATCGGCGGCACGGGGTCTCGACCTCGTGGAGCGCATCCTCGACGCCGACGGCGCTCGCCGCGTGGGCGAGCTCGGCATCGGTACGAACCCGCACGTGCGGACGATGACCGGCGATCTGCTGATCGACGAGAAGATCCTCGGTACCGTTCACATCGCGCTCGGCCGCTCCTATCCGCAGTGCGGCGGTAGGAACGAGTCAGCCATTCACTGGGACATCGTGAAGGACCTCCGCTCGTCGGGGCGGCTGGAAGCGGATGGGCGGGTGCTCATCGACCACACGACATACGATCCGATCCTCACCGGACAGGAGTTCTGACATGCGCAAGATCCTCAACGACCCTCAGGCGTTCGTCGACGAGACGCTGGAGGGCATCCTCCTCGCCCACCCCGATGAGCTGCGGGCCGTCACCGCAGATCGGCGGGCGTTGGCGCGTACGGATGCGCCGGCGCCGGGGCGGGTCGGCATCGTCACCGGTGGCGGGTCAGGACACCTGCCGTTCTTCCTCGGCTACGTCGGGCGCGGGCTGTGCTCGGCGGTCGCCGTGGGGAACGTCTTTTCCTCGCCGAGCTCCTCCCAGATCCACGCGGCTTCGGTGGCCGTGCACTCCGACGCCGGGCTCCTTTACCTGTATGGCAACTACGGTGGCGATGTGCTGAACTTCGACACCGCGGCCGAGCGCTGCCGCGCTGAGGGCATCGAGGTGCGCACGGTGCTCGGGGCGGACGACATCCAGTCCGCGCCGCGTGAACGCGCGGAGTCTCGCCGCGGTGTCGCCGGACTCGTGCTCGTCTACAAGGTCGCCGGGGCGATGGCCGACCGCGGTGCGTCCCTCGACGAGGTCGAGCGCGTCACTCGTAAGGCGTCGGATGCGACCCGGACGATGGGCGTCGGCCTGTCGCCGACCGTGCTTCCTGCAGCGGGTGAGGAGACGTTCACGCTCGACGAGGGGGAGATGGAGATCGGCGTCGGTATTCACGGAGAGCGCGGCAGCCATCGCGGCCCTCTTGAGCCGGCGGATGCGATCACCGACCGGTTCCTCACCGAGATCGGCACCGAACTCGACCTCACCGAGGGGCGGCGCGTGGCCGTGCTCGTGAACGGCCTTGGCTCGACGCCGCTCGAGGAGCTGTACGTGATGTACCGCCGAGTGCACCGCACGCTGACGGATGCCGGGGTGGCCATCGGCTACCGACTGGTCGGCGAGTACGTCACGAGTCTGGAGATGGCCGGAGCCTCGCTGTCGATCATGCAGCTCGATGACGAGCTGGAAGAGCTGCTGCAGGACCCTGCCGGGTCACCGTTCTTCCGACAGGGGGCAGCGCCGGTGGGGGACGTCCTCACGACCGCGACCGCCGTCGGCGAAGAAGCGGCCACTGTCGATGTGACCCTGGCCGGATCCCGCAGCGCTCTTCGCGATCTGCTGCTCGCTGTACTGCCGCAGATGGAGCGGCACCGCGAAGAGCTCCGCGCCCTGGATGCCGCTCTCGGCGACGGAGACCTCGGCGTCACGGTCGCCGTCGGTGGTGCCGCAGTGGCGGATGCCTTGCGCAGCCTCCCGGATGATCTCGACGCACGCAGCATCCTGCGCGTGGCGGGTGATGCCTTCGCCACAGCGAACCCCTCGACGTTCGCTGCTCTGATCGGAAGCGGCCTGATCGCGGCGGGGGAGCACGTCCCGCCGGGGGCTCACCTCGACCGTGCGGGTCTCGTCGATGTCGTGCAGACGGCAGCGACGAGGATCGGCGCGCAGGGCGGTGCTGCGCGCGGCGACAAGACCGTGATCGATGTGCTCCTCCCCATCGCCGAGGCGCTCGATGCCGGAGCGGGGGCCGCCGAAGTATCGGCGGCGGCACTCGCCGCGGTCGCCGAGAGCGCGGGCTGGCAGTCGCGACGTGGTCGCGCGGGGTGGCAGCAGGAGCGCTCAGCGGGTCATGCGGATCCCGGCTCTGTCGCGGTCGCGCGCTTCGTCGAGGAAGTCGTGCGCGCCACCAGCTGAGGGCCGGAAGGAGAACTCCGCGGAGCCGTGCAGCACCGAGGTCGTCGAGGTCCGTTTCCTGCAGTCCCGCGGGCTTTCGGCGCCGCCTATTCGACCGGTAGGTGCGGTGGGTGCGCGAGGATTCCGCCCCGCATGGTGGCCGGACGCTTCACGGTGACCCCTGCTTCTTCGGCGATCAGAGCTCCCGCTGCCCAGTCGAACTCGTACAGGTCGGTCTCGATGAAGGCGTCGACACTGCCTTCCGCGACCAGACACAGTCCGAGTGCGGCAGAGCCGACACTGCGCAGATCCGTGAACGCCGCCATGCGCGCCGGGAGCTCGGCGAGCTGCCGTATCCGCTGCTCGGGGTCGTAGGAGAATCCGACGGCGAGAAGCACCGGTGTCGCGCCGGCGGCTGGTCCGTGGAGCCGCCGACGGGTGTCGCCCGATGTCCGGTATGCCCCCAGCCCCACCCCCGCGGAGTAGATGAGGTCGAGCTCCGGAGCATGCACCACACCGGCGAGCCAGGCGCCGGAGCGCACATCCTGTACGGCGACGGAGGACCCGTAGTGCGGCAGCCCGCGCACGAAGTTCGAGGTGCCGTCGAGGGGATCGATCGACCAGCGGAGCGCGGAGCCGGAGCCGGTGGTCGCGTACTCCTCTCCGGACACCTCGTCGTCGGGGCGGTGCGCGGCGAGGGCAGCGCGGATCGCGCGTTCGGCACGCAGGTCGATCTCGGTGACCACGTCGCCCGAGGCCCCCTTCGTGCGGAGTCCGAGGTGATCGGACGACGCATCGCGTTCACGGGCGGCCTCGGCGAGCACATCGGCTCCAGCTGCGGCGGCCGCGAGGGCGACGTCGAGCAGGTCGGATGCAGACGGCATGGCGATATTGATCCTCCCGTGGGCGATCCTCCAGCGTAGCGTCGGCGACCCCAGGAGTCGGCTCAGGCGCGATCGTGGAGCGAGATCCGGTACCCGTCGGGGCCGGCGAAGGTGAGAGTCCGCCCGAAGGGACTGCCGATCCGGCCCTAGCCGCGCCGCGGATCAGCGCCGCGCGACGACCAGCGGAACCCCGGTCGCGGGGTGGGGGAACACATCGACGGCCTGGCCGTAGACCTGCTCGATCCGCTCGGCGCTCAGCACCTCGGACGCCGTGCCGGTCGCGGCGACCCGCCCGTCGGCGAGGAGCGTCACGCGGTCGGCGTGCGCGAGCGCGGCATTGAGATCGTGCAGCACGATGGCCACCGCGATCCCGGCGTCCGCACGCGTCCGGATCAGCCGCATGACGTCTTCGTGGTGCTTCAGGTCGAGCGCCGCGGTCGGCTCGTCGAGCAACAGGATGCCGGTGCTCTGGGCGATCACGCGGGCGAGCGCGACCCGGGCGCGCTCACCTCCCGACAGCGACGGCACCGCGCGCGCACGGAGTGCCGTCACCTCGGTCTGCGCCATCGCGGAGGACACCAGATCGTCGTCTTCCTCGGCCGCGGGCGTGCGCGCCCAGGGGGTCCGGCCCATCCGCACGACCTGCTCTGCGCTGAAGGGGAACGTGACGGTGTTCTCCTGCAGGAGCACGGCACGCTGCCGGGCGAGCATGCGCGGTGTGACCCGGTCGAGGGGCCGACCATCGAGCTCCACCGTGCCCGCGTGCGCGGTGACGTCTCCGGCGAGGACTCCGAACAGCGTGGACTTGCCCGCACCGTTCGGCCCGACGAGGGCGTGGATCTCTCCGCTGTGGATGTCGATGGACGCATCGTCGAGGATCGTCCGCCCTTCGCCGACGCGCACCGTGAGCCCCGCCCCGCGGAGCCGGACGGTCACGCCCATCCTCCCGAGCGACGGCGTGTGCGCACGAGCAGCCACAGGAAGAACGGCCCGCCCACGAGCGAGGTGATCATGCCGATGGGGAGATCCGCGAGCGGCACCGCGGTGCGCGCGACCAGGTCGGCGACCGCGATGAGCAGCGCGCCGCCGAGTGCCGAGGCGACCACGAGCGGGAGGTGGGCGGGGCCGATCATCATGCGCATCAGGTGCGGCACCACGAGCCCGGCGAAGCCGATGATCCCGGCGAACGCGACCGCCGCGCACACCAGCAGCGCGACGGTCACGATGACCACCACCCGCAGCAGCTCGACGTTCACGCCGAGGTGTCGTGCGGTGCGCTCGCCGAGGGCGAAGAGGTCCAGGCCGGGCGCCACGATCAGGGCGACGACCACGCCGATCAGGACGAGCGGCGCCACGAGCTGGATGTTCGACCACAGCGCGCCGTTCAGCGAGCCGAGCTGCCAGAACACGATCTGCTCGCGGGTCGATGTCGTGCCGAGGAACGTGAAGAACGCCATGCCCGCGCCGGCGATCGCATTGATCGCGATACCGGTGAGCAGGAGGGTCACGACCTCGGTGCGTCCGCCGGACCGGCTGATGAAGTACACCGAGAACACCGCGACCAGGCCCCCGAGGAACGCGAAGGCGGGCGTCGTCCACATCCCGAACGTCGCCAGCCCGAAGGTGATGCTCGCGGCTGCACCGAGAGCCGCGCCCGAGGAGACCCCGACCACGCCGGCGTCCGCGAGCGGGTTGCCGAAGATCGCCTGCATGAGCACACCCGAGACGGCGAGGGCGGCACCGACCAGCAGGCCGAGCACGATGCGCGGCATCCGCAGGGTGAAGATCACGCCGTAGTCGGTGGATGCCGTCGGAGCCCACGCCGAGTCGATCCCGATGCCGCGCAGCAGCACCCCGACCAGCGAGGTGGGGGACAGGTCGTACTGCCCGCTCGTGATCGACACGATGCACGTGATCGCGAGCGCGACGACCAGGCCGACCGTCACCAGCGTGAAGCGCAGGCCCCGATGCCTGGTCGGAGTCGGGGTGACGACCTCGCCGGTCACTTCGCGGGCTCGGGCGCGTACAGGGCGCGGGCCAGGGCGCCGATCACGTCGGCGGTGCGCGGACCGAAGCTGAGGATCTCGCTGTCGGCCATGTCGATCACGCGACGGTGTGCTCCGGCGGGTGTCTGAGCCACGGCGGGGATCCGCTCGATCAGCCCGTCGATGCCACCGACGGATTCGAGCCCGTCGGTCATCATCACCAGCACGTCGGGCTGCGCGGCGACGAGGGCTTCGGCGGTCATGGGCTTCATGCCCTCCCATCCGATCTCGGCGGCGACGTCGACTCCGCCCACCGCGTCGATCAGCGAGTCGGCCCCGGAGTCCTCGCCGAAGATGTAGTACACGTTCGCGCTGCCGCGGACGTAGAGGAAGAGCATGCGGGCGCGATCCGCTTCGTCGGCGGGCACCACCTCGGAGATCTCGGCCAGCGTCTCATCGACCGCGGCATCGAGCCGCGCGATGAGCGCCTCGCCCCGGCTCGGGACCCCGAGGGCTGCCGCGATCTCGGTGACCAGCTCGTCGGTGGTGTCGAGCCGCCGGTCGCTGGAGATCACCACGACCGCGATGCCCGCGTCGCGCAACTGCTGGCGCACCTCCTTCGGGCCGATCGTCGTGTCGGTGAGGATGACGGTCGGGGACAGTTCGAGGATCGCCTCGGCATTGAGCGTGTGGCCTGTCTTCGTGACGACCGGAAGGTCTTCCGTGCCCACGAAGTCGGTCGACGCGTCGCGCCCGACGACCTGATCGCCGAGACCGAGAGCGAACACGGTCGACGCGATCGTGCCCGAGATGTCGATCGGCAGGATGCGGTCGACGTCGGTGATCTCGACGTCCCGGCCTTCGCTGTCGGTCACCGTCACCGGCAGGTCCGGCGCGGTGTCATCGTCGACGGCGTCGATCGCATGGCTGGAGAGGCACGCGGTGGAGGGGCCTTCATGTCCGCGCACGTCGTCGATCAGGCCGAGGGACGCGAGGGGTGTGGATGCCTGCGGGCACGTGTCCTCCACGGCGAGAGGGGGTGCGGCGGTGGCTCCCGGCTCGGCGCACGCGGTGAGCCCGGCGGCGAGGGCGGCGACGAAGAAGACGGCGATGACGCGGCGCATTAGGCAAGGCTATCCTAAAACTTGACGCGCCTCGATCGGCACCTCTACGCTCAGGATCAGTGCTTACTTAGCTAAGCCTAACCAAAACCCACCCGTCGCCCGACCGCATTGCGGCACCGTCGGCACACGTGATCTTCTGCGTGCCCGGAGCCGTGGAGAATCGTGAACGCCATAGCCACCGCATCCTCAGGGAGCACTCGCCTACGCGTGCTGCTCGCCGCTTTCGTCTCCTTCCTTCTCGTCGCGGCCGGTGCGGTGATCGTCCCGCCCGCGCACGCCGCCGACACCGCGGTCACGGCATCGGTCTCTTCCGCCGACACGTCGGGGGTGCGCGTGCAGGTGCAGGCCGACGGGCTGCCCGATGTCGCGGGCGCCTACGCGGCCCTGATCGTCACCGGCACGGAAGGTGGGCTCAGCGGCGGGGGTGGATACGCCGCGTTCGTGATGCCCGTCGTCGCCGGAGGGGCGAGCACGTTCACGCTCGAGGCGCCGGCAGGCTCGCTCGATCGGACGAAGTCCTACGAGGTGCTCGTGTGGCAGAAGCACTCGAACCCGGACGCGACGACGATCTACGGACGCGGTGAGGTCGCGATCTCCGCGGGGCAGTGGGATGCCGTGTTCGGCCCCGTGCCCACCGACCCGGGCACGGATCCTGGGACTGATCCCGGTACCGATCCCGGTACCGATCCGGGGACTGACCCTGGTACGGATCCGGGGACTGATCCCGGTACCGATCCGGGGACTGACCCTGGTACGGACCCGGGGACCGACCCCGGTACGGACCCGGGCACGACCCCGCCGACCGACGCGTCGCTCGAGGTGTTCCTTGCCGACGGCACCACCCCGGCGGGGAATGCCGCCCTCGCGGCCGGCGACAAGATCGTCGTGAAGGGCTCGGGCTACGACCCGGCGGCCAACGTCGGCGGCCGTGGGGTGCCGATCCCCAAGGACCTTCCGCAGGGCACCTACGTCGTGTTCGGCAACTTCGCCTCGACATGGCAGCCGTCCACCGGTGCCGCGTCGTCGACACGCTCCGTGGGGGCGCAGGTCTGGGCGCTCTCCGAGGACGTGCTGAACCAGGTGCCGTCTCCGTATCAGGGTGCGATCCGCGCGCAGCGGGTCGACATCGCCGACGACGGCACGTTCCAGGCGACCCTGACGCTGAAGGACGCGTCCGCGACTCCGGGCTCGTACGGCGTCTACACCTACGCGGCCGGAGGCGTGGTCAACGTCGATCAGGAGCGCAGCGTCGCACTGAACTACACCGAGGCCGCCACTCTCACCGCCACGGTGAAGAGCGCGAGCGCGAAGGATGGGCTCACGATCGAGGCGAAGGCGTCGAAGCTGGGCGCCATCACGGGTGCCTACGTCGCGCTGATCGAGGCGGGAACCGAGGCGGAGGTCACCACCGGCGGCGGATTCCTCGCGATGCAGTACGTGCGCGGCATCTCCGGCGGCGTGTTCACCGTCGACCTCGCAGCCGCTGCCTCCACGCTCGACCGCACGAAGTCCTACGAGGTGATCGTCTGGAAGCAGCACACGATGCCGAACGACGACACCCTGTACGCCCGCGACGCGGTCACTATCAGCGACGCCGAGTGGGATGCGCTCACCGCCCCGACGTTCACCCCGTCGCTCGAGGTCTTCCTTGCCGACGGCACCACCCCGGTCGGGAGTGCCGCCCTCGCGGCCGGCGACAAGATCGTCGTGAAGGGCTCGGGTTACGACCCGGCGGCCAACGTCGGCGGCCGTGGGGTGCCGATCCCGAAGGATCTTCCGCAGGGCACCTACGTGGTCTTCGGCAACTTCGCCGCGGACTGGAAGCCGTCGGAGGGCGCTTCCTCCGCGAACCGCTCGGTCGCGGCGCAGGTGTGGGCGCTCGCCGAGGGTGTACTGAACCAGGTCCCGTCGCAGTACCAGGGTGCGATCCGTGCGCAGTGGGTCGACATCGCCGACGACGGCACTTTCGAGGCGACGCTGACGCTGAAGGATGCCGCCGCCACCCCCGGCTCCTACGGCGTCTTCACCTACGGCGCGGGTGGGGTCACCAATGCCGCGCAGGAACGCAGCGTGGCACTGAACTACGGCGACGCCGCGGCTCTCGAGACCTCGGTGACCTCGGCGACCGCGAAGGACGGGCTGACCGTCACGGCCGCGGCCACGAACCTCGGCGACATCCCCGGCGCGTACGCCGCTCTGATCGAGACCGGCACGGAGGCGGATGTCACCGCCTCCGGAGGATTCCTCGCGATGACGTACGTGAGGGAGATCACGTACGGGGCGTTCGCGGTCGACCTCACGACGGCAGCGAAGAACCTCGATCGCACGAAGTCGTACGAGGTGATCGTGTGGAAGCAGCACTCCATGCCCACGGCCGACACGATCTACGCGCGTTCGACGGTGGAGATCACCCCCGCGCAGTGGGATGCCCTGTTCGCGACGGTCGTCCCCCCGAAGCCCACGAAGCCCACGAAGCCGACGACCCCGCAGGCGAGCGTCCCCGGTGGGTCGCTCCGCTGGGCCATCTCGTCGTCGTTCGTGAACTACGTCACGAGTGACATCGCGCAGGGATCGATCACGGTCTCCGACGGGGCGACCCGATCGGGTGGTCAGTTCCAGTTCGGACAGTCGGTCGGCGGCGACTACGACCGTGGGACCGGTCTGGGGGGCGTCGTCTACCGCGGATCGGTGCGGTTCACCGGTCACCACGGTGTGCTCGACGTCACGGTCTCGAACCCGCAGATCCGCATCACTTCGGCGGGGGCGGCGACTCTCTCCGTGACGAGCGGCGGTGCGCAGGTGCCGTTCGCGACCCTCGACCTCTCCCGTGCCGCACGCACCACGGTCGACGGTGCCGTGACGTACACCGCGGCCCCCGCCGCACTGACGGCCGCCGGACGGGACAGGGTCCTGGCGGGGTACTCGACCACGCTCAACCCGGTCACGTTCACGATCGGCTCGGTGGCCGCTGCTCCGTCCGGGACGACGGGCACCGTGGCTGCGGCTGCCGTGAAGGCCAAGACGACCCTGCCCGCCGCCCCACCGGCATCGGACGGCATCGACGTCGACGCGGAGAACCTCGCCGCCCTCGAATCCGGGCAGCCGGCGACCATCTCGGCCTCCGGCTTCCAGCCGAACGAAGAGGGCATCAAGGTCGTCGTCTACTCGAGCCCCGTGCTGCTCGACACCGTGACCGCCGACTCCGCGGGTGTCGCGACCTGGTCGGGGTCGGTGCCCGCGGGCCTGGAGGACGGTGCCCACACCCTGACCCTCCAGGGATCGGTCGACCGCGGTCTGACGTTCACGCTGACCCGCGCCACGACCGTGCTCGGATCCTGCACGGTGGAGGGCGCCACGCTCAAGTGGGGCTACAAGGAATCGTTCCGCACGTACATCGAGGGCATCGCGAAGGGCGGCTGGACGCTGACCGACGTGGCGTACCAGTACCCGGACTTCGTGTGGCAGAACGGCACCGGATCGTTCGACGACGAGGCCCTGACCGGTCTCGTCTCCTTCGGGGGGAGCATCACGTTCACGGGACACGACGGCGCACTGAACACGACCCTCGCGAATGCCGGCATCGAGCTCGCCGGGGACAAGGGTTACCTCGTCTTCGACGTGACCGGCACCACGCAGGGCGGCGAGAGCATCGACCAGCAAGGCGTCCGCCTCGCGGAGTTCGCCCGCGGTGACGCGACGATCGTCGACGGTGTGCTGACCCTCGATGCGATCCCGACGACGCTCACCGAGGCCGGGGCTGCCGCGTTCGGCACCTACGCCGCGGGCGAGGCGCTGGATCCGGTGACCGCGGTCATCCCGGTGAACGCCGACTGCGGTGTCACGCCGGAGGAGGAAGTCGACTCCGAGGCCGCGGCGTCCGTCACGACGGTGACCGAGCCCGCGACCTCCGAAGGCGCACCCGTGTGGCCGTGGATCGTCGGCGGCCTGGTCGTCGTGGTGCTCGCCGCGACCGGCGGTGTGCTGATCGCCCGCCGCAACCGCAAGGACGAGACCGCCGAGACGACGACCGAGGTCTGATCCCCTCCCGAGGACAGGACGGCCCTCCCCACGGCGCACGCGGGGAGGGCCGCCCTCCGTCTCCTGTCGCTTACGGATGTCGGAGGACCGCACGGATGCAGGAGGGAATCGCTCGGCCGGCTCCTGCATCCGTGCAATCGTCCGACCGATGCGCACCCGAGACCGAGGGCCGGAAGCCCCGGTTCCCGGCATCCGTAGACGGTGGGACAATGGAGTCATGGCCCCCACCGATTCCCACCAGACCGTCGAAGCGACCGTGCGCCGCGTGCCGCGGTACGGCGTGTTCATGGGCATCGGCGTGGTGGTCGGCATCATCGCCGCCGGCATCCTCACCTGGGCGGGCAGCTTCGAGCCTTCGCAGGCGCTCGATGTCGTCTATCCGCCCGGACAGGTCTTCGGGTTCCTCCTGCTGTGGACGGTGCCGATCGGCATCGCGCTGGGCGGAGTCGTCGCCCTCATCCTGGAGCGGGTGGCGCGCCGACACGACCGCGTCGTGCGGGTCGACCACGAGACCGTCGTCGACGACTGAGGCTACGCCAGCTCGGCGATCACCGGACGGATGGCGGCGTCGAACGCCACGACGTCGCGCCGCAGGCCGTCGGTCACCGCGACGGTGAGCGCTCCGATCCACCAGATGCCGCGCTGCGAGAACGGCAGCACCTGCACATTGAGCTCGAACGAGTGCGCCCGACGCCCGACCTCGCGCTCGAACTCCGCGATCGCGCTCGCATAGGCGCGGTAGGCATCGCCACCGGTATGGCTCTTCATCGAGCTCACATATCGGTCGTGCGCGGCGCGCGCGTAGCGGAGTGCGGACTCCGCCTGCGGAGCGATCGCGGCGGTCAGCTCTTCGGCGCCCGAGGCCGGCAGCGCGACCAGGGTGTCGAACCCGTCGATGAGCTCGAGCGGCACGTCGGAGGGGTGCGCGCGCGGCTCGACCGTCATGTCCCAGTACTCGCGCCATTGCGCCTCGACCGCGGGGGAGGCGTCGACCGCATCCGGTGCGCGGACGGCGAGCTCACGGAGCGTCGGGAGGCCCTCCGGCTCGCGGATCCCGAGGCTCTGCCGCAACGCGAGCGCGACGAGCACCGGAACGCTCGCGTCTTCGCGGATGAGCCACTGCGGCTTGTCGGCCATGGCCCCATCGTAGGCGGGTCGAGGGCCCGGATCCGAGAGTGATCCTGGCGGAGAGTCGAACCCCTCGCGGGCGGTAGGCTGGAAGCGTGGCTGCCTCCCCCACCAATCCCTATTCCGAAGCCGGCGTCGACACCGCTGCAGGTGATCTCGCCGTCGAGCTGATGAAGTCGTCCGTGCGCGCGACGCACGGCCCCGAAGTTCTCGGCGGTGTCGGCGGATTCGCCGGACTGTTCGATGCCAGCGCGCTGCGCGATTTCCGTCGCCCCCTGCTCGCGACCAGTACCGACGGCGTCGGCACGAAGGTCGCGATCGCGCAGGCGATCGACAAGCACGACACGATCGGCCAGGACCTGGTCGGGATGGTCGTCGATGACATCGTCGTGGTGGGCGCGAGGCCGCTCTTCATGACCGACTACATCGCGTGCGGCAAGGTCGTCCCGGAGCGCATCGCCGACATCGTCCGGGGCATCGCCGAGGCGTGCTCGGCCACCGGCACGGCACTCGTCGGCGGCGAGACCGCGGAGCACCCCGGGCTTCTCGGGCCCCGCGACTACGACGTGGCGGGTGCGGCGACCGGTGTGGTCGAGGCCGATGCGATCCTCGGGGCCGAGCTCGTGCAGGACGGCGATGCGGTGATCGCGGTCGCCTCCAGCGGACTGCACTCCAACGGCTACTCCCTCGTGCGCCACATCGTGACCCGCGCGGGGATCGGGTACGGCGACAACGCCGCCGACTTCGGCACCACTTGGGGCGAGGCGCTCCTCGAGCCGACCCGCCTCTACACGCTTCCCCTTCTGCGTCTGATCGAGCAGCTGGACGGCGGAGTCCACTCTCTCAGCCACGTCACCGGCGGCGGCATCGCGGCGAACCTCGCCCGTGTGCTCCCGCAGGGCAGCTGGGTGGAGGTCGACCGCAGCAGCTGGTCGCCGAGCCCCGTCTTCCGCGTGCTCAGTGACATAGCCGGCTCCACGCTGGAGTCGGCAGAGGGAACCTGGAACCTCGGCATCGGCTTCCTCGCCGTGGTCGCCGCGGAGAAGAAGGATGCCGCGATCGCGGCGCTGAACGCCGAGGGCATGCTCTCGTGGCAGGTCGGGACGGTGGGCTTCGGTCCGCGTCCGGCCGGTGAATTCGAACAGGGCGCCAAGGGCGTCGACGGTGGAGCGGTGCGCCTGGTCGGCGCCTACGCGGACGGAGCGAAGTAAGAGCCCATGTGCGGCATCGTCGGAATGGTGGGCTCTGCCCCGGTCAATCAGGACATCTACGACGCACTCCTGCTGCTGCAGCACCGCGGCCAGGATGCGACGGGCATCGCCACCGCCGAAGCGAACGGCGTGATGCACAACGCCAAGGCGCAGGGCATGGTCCGTGAGGCGTTCCGCACCCGTGACATGCGCGCGCTGCTCGGCAACGTGGGCCTCGGCCACGTGCGCTACGCGACCAAGGGCACGGCTTCGAACGAAGAGGAGATGCAGCCGTTCTACGTGAACGCGCCGTACGGCATCATCCTCATCCACAACGGCAACCTCACCAACACCCGCGAGCTCACGGCCGACATGGCCAAGCGCGACCGCCGCCACCTGAACTCGTCCAGCGACACCGAGCTGCTGCTCAATGTGCTCGCCGGCGAACTGCAGAACACGACCTCGGCCGTCGACCTCGACCCCGAGCGCGTCTTCGAAGCCGTCGCCCGCACGCACGAGCGGATCGAGGGCGCGTACGCCGTGATCGCCGTGATCGCCGGCTACGGTCTGCTCGCCTTCCGCGATCCGTTCGGTATCCGCCCGCTGATCCTCGGTCGTCGCCCGTCGACGGTCCCCGGTGCCGAGGGCAAGGATGAGTGGGTCGTCGCGAGCGAGTCGCTCGTGCTCGAGAACGGCGACTACGACGTCGTCCGTGAGGTCGAGCCCGGTGAGGCGGTCTTCATCACCAACGACGGGGAGCTGTTCTCGAAGCAGTGCGCCCCGGCCGCGACGCTCGCGCCGTGCGCCTTCGAGTACGTCTACCTCGCGCGCCCCGACTCGGTCATGAACGGCATCTCGGTGTACGAGTCGCGTCTGCGCATGGGCGACCGTCTGGCCGACACCATCGCCAAGCACGTGCCGATGGACAAGATCGACGTGGTCATGCCGATCCCCGACTCCTCTCGTCCCGCCGCCATGGAGGTCGCCCGCAAGCTCGGCATCGAGTACCGCGAGGGCTTCTACAAGAACCGCTACGTCGGCCGGACCTTCATCATGCCCGGGCAGGCGGTGCGCAAGAAGAGCGTGCGTCAGAAGCTCAACGCCATGTCCACCGAGTTCCAGGGCAAGAACGTGCTGCTGATCGACGACTCGATCGTGCGCGGGACCACATCCAAGGAGATCATCCAGATGGCGCGGGATGCCGGTGCCGCTTCGGTCACCTTCGCCTCCGCGGCGCCTCCCGTGCGGCACCCGCACGTGTACGGCATCAACATGCCCTCACGCCACGAGCTCATCGCCCACGGGCGGACGATCCCCGAGATCGCCGAGGAACTCGGTTGCGATCACCTCGTGTACCAGGAGGTCGACGACCTCAAAGCGGCGATCATCGAAGGGTCGGCCCTCACGGACCTCGACCTGAGCTGCTTCGACGGCCGGTACGTGACCGGCACGGTCTCCGACGAATACCTGGCCTGGGTGGAGGGGTCGCAGACCTCATGACGATGCCGGGCGCTCGACCGCTGTGGCAGGGTCGGGCTCTCGCACTCGTGGGGATCGTCCTGGTGGCGTTCTCGCTGCGCTCGGCGGTCGCCTCCCTGTCTCCGGTGATCGACCATGTCGCCGAGGACTTTCCCGTCTCGCCGGTGATCATCGGGTTGATCGGCGCCGCCCCTCCGGTCTGCTTCGCCATCTTCGGGCTGCTCACGCCGTTGTTCGAGCGGCGCTTCGGCCTGGAGCGGATGGCGATCGCCGCGATCACCCTGATGGCTCTGGGGCTGCTGCTGCGCGGTCTCGCCATCGACTCCACCACCTTGCTCGCGGCGACCGCGGTCGTGTTCGCGGGGGTCGGTTCGGGCAACGTGCTGCTTCCCCCGCTGGTGAAGAAGTACTTCCCCGACCGCCTCGGGATCATGATGACGATCTACTCGACCACGATGGCGGTGTCGACTTTCCTGCCGCCGCTCGTCGCGGTTCCGGTCGCCGATTCGCTCGGCTGGCGGGTGTCGCTCGGCATGTGGGGCATCGTCGCCGGAATCGCACTGGTGCCCTGGGTCGCGCTGCTGTTGGGGAATCGGGCTCGCGCGGACGCGCCGATGAAGACGGAGCTCCTCGTCCCCGATCCCACGGACGGTGTCAACGACGTGCAGGATGCGGTGGCCGTCGCGACCGGTCCGATCTCGACCACTCCGGCGAACCGCAGACACTTCGCCCGCCTGTGGCGACTGCCGCTCGCCTGGGCACTCGCGCTCGTGTTCGGGGCTTCTTCCACCATGGCGTACGTCTCGTTCGCGTGGATGCCGACCATGCTCGTCGACATCGGCGGGGTCAGCCCGGCGACAGCGGGCTTCCTGTTGTCGCTGTTCGCGCTGATCGGTCTTCCCTGTTCACTGCTGGTGCCGATCCTGGTGGTCCGGTTCCAGGCGACACGTCCCCTCTTCTTCGTGGCCGTCGCCGGAGGACTGGTCGGGCTCGCCGGCCTCCTGCTCATCCCGACCGTGGCCCTGCCGCTGTGGGTGAGCATCTTCGGTCTCACGGCCATCATGTTCCCGCTGAGCCTGGTCCTGCTCAGCATCCGTGCCCGTACGCCGGAGAGCGCCGTCGCGTTGAGCGGGTTCGTGCAGAGCATCGGCTACGCGATCGCCGCGGTGTTCCCGCTGCTGATCGGGCTGCTCCACGAGACCACCGACGGCTGGCAGATCCCGCTCCTCGTCATCGCAGGTGTGCTCGTCGTCGTGATCCCCGCGGGCGTCGTCGCAGGGCGTCGCCGCACCGTCGAGGACGAGTGGGAGCGCCGGCACGGCCGCTGGTGAGCGTACGGAGCGGGCTGCGGCGCGGAGGTGCGGTGGCTGCGGTGGCTGCGCCGGTGGTGGCGGTGGTGGCGGTGGATGCTGGCACACGTTTCGAAGGAGATCTCACGGAACGAAGGAGGCTTTGCTCAGTACGCTCCTTCTTTCCGTGAGATCTCCTTCAGGTTGTGCGGGCCTGGAACAGGCTGCGGCCCTGGAACGTGCGCCTCGTGCGCCTAGTGCGCCTCGTGCGCCTCGTGCGCCTAGCGCGCCGAGCGCGCCGAGCGGGGCGGGGCCGTCGACGAGCGCACGATGAGCTGCGGCTCGGTGGAGGGCATCTCGCCGACCGCCTCATGTCCCTCGATCTGAGCGATGACCCGGAGAGCGGCCGCACGGCCCATCGCCTCGAAGGGCTGGCGGACGGTCGTGAGCGCGGGGGAGGCGTACGCGGCGAGAGCGATGTCGTCCACGCTGACCACCGAGACGTCCTCCGGCACACTGCGACCGGCCTCGTGCAGGGCGCGGATCAGACCGAACGCCATCTCATCACTGCTGACGAAGACGGCGGTAGCCTCCGGGATGGCGGCGATCGTGCGCCCGGCGCGGTAACCGGATTCGGGTGTCCAGTCAGCGGGGATCAACGGCGGCGGCACGATGCCCCGATCGCGGAGCGTCTGCTCCCAGGCCTCGCTGCGCTGCTGTGTCTCGGTCCAGTAGTCGTCGCCCGAGACGTGCCACACGGTCTCGTGCCCGAGGTCGAGGAGGTGCTCGACGGCGAGGCGGGCGATGGCGCGCTGGTCGACCGCGAGGGGGGCGTCCTCGTCCAGGGAGGTGCGTTCGCTGCGGGTCGCGGGCGTGCGCTCGGTGCGCGTCCGCATCGCCGGACTCTCGAGTTCGACCGGGACACCGAGGATGATGCCTTCCGCGCCCTGACGCTCCAGTCGGTCGAAGGCCTCCAGGAACGCTTCAGCCGAGGCATGGTCCGCGACGGCCGCCGTCGACACGGTGTATCCATTGGCCGCGGCCGCCTGCTGGATGCCGACACCGAGCGCCGCCGACGAGTACCGGTCCGTCGAGACCACGATCACGCCCAATACGCGAGTGCGACCGGAGGCGAGCGAGGCGGCGGCGGCGTGCACGCGGTAGCCGAGCTCCTCGACTGCCGCCAGGACACGGCGGGCGGTGTCGGGGCGCACGTTGTCCTGCCCGGACATGACGCGGGAGACGGTCTGCGTGGAGACTCCGGCGAGCTGGGCGACATCGACCTGGCTCGGGGCGCGGTCGTCTCTCGGGCGGCGAGGGGACATGTGCTCAATGGTAGCGATCAATCGGCGTAAATCCAGGAGGCGGCGAGTCGGGCGATGCGATAATGTGAACGCAAACACTCGTGCTTGGAGCGCTATGCCTGACCTTCTCGCCTCGGCTCTCGACGGCTCTTCCGTTGCCGTCGACGCCTCGGCCACCGCGACGCCGATCGGCGCGCCCACCCTGTCCTGGCGCGACGGGGAGATCCTCCGCGACGGTGTCACGCACCGCATCCTCGCGGGCTCGATCCACTACTTCCGGGTGCATCCCGACCTGTGGGAGGACCGTCTCCGCCGACTCGCGGCGATGGGCGCGAACACGGTCGACACCTATGTCGCGTGGAACTTCCACGAGCGCGTCGAGGGCGACGTCCGCTTCGACGGATGGCGTGACATCGAGCGCTTCATCCGTCTGGCCGGAGAGGTGGGTCTGGATGTCTTCCTCCGCCCCAGTCCCTACATCTGCGCCGAGTGGTCCAACGGCGGCATCCCGTCCTGGTTGTCCGGGCGCGTCGCGGCGCTGCGCACCAGCGATGACGGCTTCCTCGCCGCGGTGGACGCCTGGTACGACCGCTTGATCCCCCGGCTCGTTCCGCTCCAGGCCTCGCACGGCGGACCGATCGTCGCGATCCAGATCGAGAACGAGTACGGGTCGTTCGGCAGTGACGCCGACTACCTCGCACACCTGCGGGACGGGCTCCGCCGCCGCGGGATGGTCGAGATGCTCACCACCGCCGACGGCATCACGGGCGACATGATCGAGCATGGCAGTGTCGCCGGGGCCCTGGCGACCTTCACGTTCGGCACCGGGGTGGCGAGGGCCGTGGAACTGCGCCGCGAGGGTGATGCGCTCATGTGCAGCGAGCTGTGGGGTGGCTGGTTCGACCACTGGGGGGAGCGGCACCACGTGCGTTCGGCCGCGAGCGCCGGGGGCACGATCGAGGAGCTGCTGACCGCCGGCGGATCGGTGAGCCTGTACATGGCGCACGGTGGCACCAACTTCGGCCTCTGGAACGGGGCCAACCACGACCAGGTCCTGCAGCCGACCGTCACCAGCTACGACTCGGACGCACCGATCGGCGAAGACGGAACGCTCACCGAGAAGTTCCACGCGCTCCGTGCGCTGTTCGCGCCGTTCCATGCGGGTGAGCTCCCCCCGGTTCCCGGTGCGCCGCGGCGGCAGGGCGCGGCGACCACGCCGCTCGAGCCGCGCGCATCCCTGCTCGGGCTGATCGCTTCGCTCCCCGTGGCCGGTGACGTCTCGCCGCGACCGCGTACGTTCGAGGAGCTCGGTGCGGAAGACGGCCTCGTCGCGTATGAGGCGGACGTGTCCTTCCCCGCCGAGGCGACGCTCACGGTCGACGGGCTGCACGACCGTGCCGTGGTGTTCCTCGACGAGCGGCGCCTCGGCGTGCTGGAGCGCGACGGCGAGACCTCTCTCGCTCTGCCCGCTGACGGCGGGATGGGACGACTCACGATCCTCGTCGAGAGCCTCGGACGGATCAACTACGGGCCGTACACGGGCGAGGGCAAGGGCATCATGCGCGGCGTGATGATCGGCCGTCGGCTCGTGAACGGCTGGACGCATCGCGTGGTTCCCCAGGAGGTACCGGCTCTCCCCACCGCCGCGACCGACGCGACCGACGCAACGGATGGTGTGGCCATCGCCTCCCTCGATGTCGCCGAGCCGCTCGATGCCTGGCTCGCCTTCCCCGGCGGTGCCAAGGGGATGGTCTGGCTGAACGGCTTCCTCCTCGGCAGGTACTGGAAGGTCGGTCCGCAGGAGACGCTCTACGCGCCGGCGCCGCTGTGGAAGGCCGGCCGCAACGAGATCGTCGTGCTCGACACCGATGTCCTCGGGGTGACCGTCGAGATCCGTGAAGAACCGTCGTTCGGGGAGACCGAGGAGTTCATCGGCTCCTGATCCGGACGCCACGAGAGCCGTCCTGCACCGAGGGTGTGGGGCGGCTCTTCTCGTCTGTTCTTCTCGTCCGTGCACGCCACTTCTCGCCAATGTTTGCGCTTCTGCTCGCTTGATGCTTGATATTTAGGCATCCACGCGTCTACTGTGATAGCGCAAACATCGATGAGGGTCGTCGATGATCATCTGCGGCGCACCGGGGCGTCTGTGCTCCCGGCCGCCGCTCGACCGAGAGGCAAGACGTGTCGAAACCTTCCCGACCGCCCCGCGCTACCGTCGCCCTCAGCTCGCTGCTGGCGACGGCACTCGCCTTCGGCGGCGTGCTCACCCAGGCGCCGGCCGCGCAGGCCGCCGAGCTGATCCCGGTCCCGAAAGCCGACTACCGCCTGCACGCGGTGTCGAGCGAATCGGACCCGTACCCGGCGCCGCCCTCGCTCGACGGCACCGCTCTCGGCGCCTTCGACGGCGATTTCGCGACGCAGTGGACCTCGCGCTACACCGCGAACGCGCCGTTCCCGCACTGGATCGTCGTCGACCTCCAGCGCTCCCTCTCGGTGAAGGCCCTCGACTACTCGGTAAAGCGCGGCCAGGCCGTGGCTGCGAAGACGGTCGAGGTCTACGTGACGGACGATCCCGATGTCGCGCGAAGCTCGCCGGCCGACGGCGGATGGGGTGCGGCCTCGGGCACGGCGGTGCTGTACGCTCCGGCCGCGAACGACGAGAAGCAGCGCATCACACTGGATGCTGCGAAGGACGGCCGCTACGTGGCCCTGCTCGTGATCGACGCGCAGGGAACCACCGGCGGCGGAGCCGGCGAGATCGAGGTGCTCTCCGACGAGGAGCTGCCCCCGATCGTCACCGAGCCGGAGGAGCCGGACACGGATGAGACCGTCGAGATCGCCGCCGGCGGCACCACGGCGGTCGTCTCGACCGAGTTCCCCCGCATCACGCAGTATCGCGTGGGGAGCGAGAGCATCGCCGGCCAGCGCACCTCGGCCAAGACCTGGTCGGTGAACGGCGCGAGCTACGCGTCGGAGACCACGTCGACGCCGTCCGCCACCGGGATCGACTATGTGTCGACGCTGACGGGCATCGACGTCACCGTGCGCAGCAGCATCCGCGTCGCGGAGGACGGAACCGTCGGGTTCGAGGTCACCGCGGTCGAGGGGGCGGCAGCCGTGACCACTCTGGGGCTTCCGGACAACGCCTTCCTCTCCGCGACCGCCGCGGATGCCGGGTCGGTGCTCGATCGCACGGTGATCAGCCCGGACAGCACCAAGAACGCCGACGAGCACATCGCGGTGAGTGCTTCGACGGCGACCGGCCAGAAGGGGGCAGCCTTCGCCTTCCTCGGCAACGGCGCGCTCATCGGCAGCGTGATCACCAACGCGACGACCCAGGCCTCCGGCGGCACGGCGTCGTGGAACACGCGCCTGACCACACGCATCACCGAGGCGGCGGGACGCACGGCCGAGGTCGGTTCCAGCGCCTGGCTGATCCACCCGACCACGGCGATGGACAGCCGGGTGACCACCTACGCCCTTCCGAAGGTCACGGTCCTCCTCGCGGCGGACCGCAACGGCGACGCGAAGGTCGACTGGCAGGACGGCGCGATCCGCTACCGCGAGGTCGACACCCCTCGTCTCGGCGCCGATCGGGTCGCCGAGCGCGTGGTCAGTCGCATCCCCTTCAACTTCGCCTCCAGTGCGACGAACTACTTCGATCTGGTCCTCGACAACACCAAGCGCATCGCGAACCAGACCGACGGTCTCGGCCAGTGGGTGCTCAACAAGGGCTACGGCAGTGAAGGCCATGACTCGGCGAACACCGACTACGGCGGAAACTACAACGAGCGGGCGGGCGGCCTCTCCGACCTGAACACCCTCGTCGACGAGGGCGCGAAGCTCAACGCCGACATGAGCGTGCACGTCAACGCCACCGAGATCTATCCGCAGGCGAACGCCTTCGACTCTGCGATCCTCGACGGTGCCGCCCCGTACAAGCCGGGCTGGAACTGGCTCGACCAGTCGTACTACATCAACCAGCAGACCGACCTCGGTACCGGACGGGTGCTCGACCGCTTCCAGCAGCTGCGGGACGAGGTCCCCGGTCTCAGCGGCGTCTACATCGACGTGTACTACTCGAACGGGTGGGTCGCCGAAGAGCTCGCAGACGAGCTCAACAGCATGGACCTCGAGGTCGCCACAGAGTGGGGTGACAAGTTCGTCGACAGCACGGTCTGGTCGCACTGGCCGAACGACCTTAGCTACGGCGGGGTGACGAACAAGGGCATCAACTCCACGATGGTGCGCTTCATCCAGAACGGCCAGGCCGACGTCTGGAACGACGATGCGCTGCTCGGACAGCAGCGACTCGTCGACGCCGAGGGCTGGGTCGGCAACCGCAACTGGGACGGCTTCGTCGACAACATCTGGACCCAGAGCCTGCCGACCAAGTTCCTCCAGCACTTCGACCTGCTCACGTATGAGGCGGGTGCTGAGGCGACGCTGACCGACGACGTCGCCGTGCGCATCGACGGCAGTACCCGGGTCATCACGATGGACGGCGCCACGGTGCTGCGGGGTGACTCCTACCTGCTCCCCTGGCAGTCGCTGTCTTCCAACGAGGAGGCAGGTTCCCCGGTCGACGCCGACAAGATGTACTTCTATTCGGCGTCGGGAGGCGAGGAGACGTTCGGGCTCACCGAGGCGTTCCGCGGCAACACCGCCTTCGACGTGTTCGAGCTGGGAGACCAGGGGCGCGTCAAGGTCGGCACCGTGAATGCGGCAGGCGGCGAGCTCACGCTCAGCGGAGACGAGGGCACGGCCTACGTCGTGGTGCCGCAGGGTGGTGCCCAGCGCGCGGCGGTCGAGTACCACGACGCCGGTCTCGACGACCCGGGTTTCAACTCCGGTTCGCTCGACGTCTGGAATCCCCAGGGCGATGTGTCGGTCGAGCGCACCGACCTCGGCAGCGCGAAGAACGAGTCCCGGGGCGACAACGTCGCCGTGCTCGGTGCGGCCGCCTCGTCGATCTCGCAGACCGTGACCGGCCTCACCCCCGGGCAGCGGTACGCGTTCTCGGCGCAGGTGCAGATCGATCCGACCGCGACCCGCGACGTGAGCGTCTCGGTCGACACCGGTTCCGGTGCGGTGACCCGCACCTGGAACCTCTCTCCGACGTACAACTACATGCGCGCCGACTCCAAGGCGGGTCAGTACTACCAGCGCGGGTCGACGTCGTTCCTGGCCCCGGCGTCCGGTGAGGTCACCGTGTCCGTCGGTGCCGTCGCGGGTGACGCGAAGGTCCGGATCGACAACGCCCGGGTCTCGCGCGACACGACCGCACCGTTCACGGCCGGCACGGTGTACTCGAACGACTTCGAGGGCAACGAGGCCGGGTGGGGCCCGTTCGTGAAGGGGAACGCCAACGGCATCGACGACCCGCGCACGAGCATCTCGCGCCGACACGATCCGTACACGAGCAGCGAGTGGCGCAACACCGCCAAGCCGTTCGACGCGGGTGCGCTCGCGGGGCTTGCGGTGGATACGACGCTGACCGGCGACCACTCGCTCATGTCGCACTCCGAGAACAGCGGGGTCGTCTATCGCACCGATCCGACACTCGTTCCGCTGCAGGCGGGGCACTCGTACCGGATCGGATTCGACTACCAGGTCGGCGCGAGCGGCGCCTACCGCTGGCTCACCGGCACGGATGCGGTGGCGGGCGGCACGGTCACCTCGACCACGCTCAGTCGCACCGGGATCACGCAGGCGCTGGAGACGGCGGAGTTCTCGCAGGATGTGATCGTCGGATGCGGCGACTACACCTGGGTCGGACTCGAACGCGTCGGGGGACCGGACGTGGACTTCGTGCTGGACGACTTCACGGTCACAGACCTCGGCCCGACGACCGGCGGCACCCCGTGTGCGACGGTGTCTGCGGAGGCGGGCGTCCTGAGCCCCGGCGCGCAGACCGCGTTCACGACCACCTTCACCAACAGCGAGTCCCTCGCCGTCGAGAACATCGGCGTGCAGCTCGAGGTGCCGGAGGGGTACGCGGTCGAGGTCGCCGACGACTCGTCGAACCTGTTCGAGAAGGTCGAGCCCGGGGACAGCGTGGACACCACGTGGCTGGTCACCGCGCCGGCGGAGGCCGCGGGCACGACGGTCGGCATCGGGATCGCGGCGACGTATCTCGCGGACTGCGATGTGCGCACGGTCGTGACGACGCAGGAGGTGTCGGTGTCCTCACGGGCTCGCATCCCCAACGCGCAGATCTCCGCGACGGCGAGCTCCGAGGAGACATCCGGGGAGAACGGTGCGGCCGTGAACATGCTCGACGGGAATGCGGGCACGTTCTGGCACAGTCGGTGGAGTTCGGCGGCGACGTCGTACCCGCACGTGCTGACCTTCGACCTGGGCGCCGCCGAGCAGGTGGACGGCATCTCGTACCTGCGCCGCGGCGCCAACCAGAACGGTCCGATCAAGGGCTACGAGGTCGCGGTGTCGACCGACGGGCAGACGTACACGCCCGTCGTCTCGGGCGAGTGGCAGAACGTCGCCGAGTGGCAGGACGTGGACTTCGCGGAGACCACGGCGCGCTACATCCGCGTGACCGCCACGTCGTCCATCTCGGGCACGCAGTTCGCGGCCGTCGCCGAGATGGCCGTGTACGGTTCGCCGACCCCGCAGAGCGGTCATGCTCCCGCGACGCGGCCGGACGACGATCTGAGCGGCTGCAACCCGGTGATCGACCCGAAGCTCGGTCTTGACGCCGACTCGGTGCGGGCGGGAGAGACGGTGGGCATCGCGCTCACGGGCTTCGCTCCGGAGTCCACCGTGTCGGTCTGGCTCGACGACGCCCGGCTGACCGGTGCCACGGTCGATGCGGAGGGCGCGCTGACGACGCGACTGCTGATCCCGACGAACGCCTCTGTGGGCACGCACCGGGTGATCGTGCAGGATGCGGCCGGCGCGGAGCTCGCCAGCGCTCCGTTGAAGGTCAAGAAGGCGAAGCCGGGGAAGAAGGCGACCATCACCGCAGCCATCGGATCGGTCGTCGCCGGCGCGAGCCTGACCGTGCAGTTGAGCGGATTCGATCCCGACGCGCTGGTGCAGCTGTGGCTGCATTCCGAGCCGGTCCGCATCGGTGAGGTGACGATCTCGGCCGACGGTGATGCCGTCGCCACCGTCACGATCCCCGCGGCGACGCCGGCCGGCGCGCACGCGCTCGTCGCGACCGATGCGCAGGGCGTCGAGCTGGCGCGGGGTGACCTCGCCGTGACCGCGGCGGCCGGGAGCGGCGGTGACCTCGCCTCCACCGGTGCGGAGGGGGCGATCTGGGCGGGCGCGGCGTTCGCGGCCCTCGCGGCGATCGGCCTGGGTCTGGCCCTGTGGCTGCGGAGACGCCGCCACAGCTGACCGCCCCGCGGACACACGACCGGCCCGGAGGATTCCCCTCCGGGCCGGTCGTCTGTGTGCACGAAGAAGCGTCCTGCACGACGGCGGACGATATCGGGTTTACCGATTCCCCGGCCGCCGCCCTCTGGCGCCGCGCGGCGAGCGCACCCTGGGGATCAGGATGATCTGAGCTGGCGCTCATCGCGTCCCGCCCCACTGTGCCGGAACTCCTGGCCGCGCTCGAGGCTGCGGCCATCGACCTCGCGCGGCTCCGCGTCGAGCTGCACCCCACGCTGCCGCTCGTCCCGCACGTGCTGGCGCTGCGCCGGAACGTGACGGCCTATGACGCGGCCTCTGTCGCGCTCGCGAGCGTGTTCGGGTGCACGCTGCTCACGCATGACCGGAGGCTGGCGCGCGCAGCCTCCGGTCACTGCACCGTCGAGGTGCCTGTCACGTCCGACTGACCAAGATCAGCCCTTCACGGCGCCGGCGGCGAGCCCGGAACGCCAGTACTTCTGCAGGGCGAAGAACAGCAGCACGAGCGGGATGACACCGAGCAGGGCGCCGAGCATGACGGCTCCCTTGTCGGGGGCGAAGTAGCTCACCATGCCGTACAGGCCGAGCGTCACGGGCTTCAGATCTTGGCTGGAGATCATCATCAGTGGCAGCAGGAAGTTGTTCCACGTGGCCACGAAGATGAACAGGAAGATCGTCACCATCGCGGGCCCCAGCAGGCGCATCACGATCGTGAAGAAGATGCGGGCCTCTCCGGCGCCGTCGATGCGGGCCGCCTCCAGCAGTTCGGTCGGCACCGACGACTGCGCGTAGACCATCCCGAGGAAGACGCCGAACGGCGACACCGCCGAGGGGATGATGATCGCCCAGACGGTGTTGGTCAGGCCGAGTGCCTGGAACTCGATGTACAGCGGCACGGTCAGCAGCGCGACCGGCAGCAGGAGCCCGGCCATGATGACCCCGACGGCGAGGCGTTTGCCGGGGAACGCGAACTTCGCGATCGCGTAGCCGGCCATCACGGCGAACAGTGTGCCGATGACGCCGGCGCTCACGGAGTACAGCATCGAGTTGCCGACCCAGCGCCAGAACAGGCCCTGGGTCCAGTCCATCAGGCTGCTGTAGTTGGCGGCGAGGTTGCCGTCGGCGAACCAGAAGCCGAAGGTCGAGGTGAGGTCGGTGTTGTTCTTCGTCGACGCGACGATGAGCCAGTACACCGGGACGAGGAAGTACAGCGTCGCGACGACGAGGGCGGTGATGCCGAATGCGCGTGCGACGGGGGTGGGAGCGATCGACGGCGGTGGTGCATCCGCGTCGCGCGGCCGGCGGGGGCGTCGTCGTGATGACGTCGCGGTGGTGAGGAGGCGCGTGGTGGTCATGCGTCGCCCTTCCGGCGCTGGAGCAGCGCGTACACGATCGCGAGCACACCCGCGATCAGAGCCATGAGCAGGGAGTAGGCGGAGGCCGGACCGCTGCCGGACGGCGAGATCTCGCCCATCATCGTGTTGTAGGTGAGCATCATCGGTGTGAAGTCCTTGCCCATCCACGAGTTCGCGGCCTGCAGCACGACCGGCTCGTTGAACAGCTGGATGGTGCCGATGATCGACAGCAGCACGGCGAGGAGGGCGGCCCCGCGCACGAGCGGCACCTTGATGCGCATCGAGATCTGGAAGCCGGAGGCCCCGTCGAGACGAGCCGCTTCGTAGAGGTCGCGCGGAACGGCCTGCAGCGCCGACAGGAAGATCAGCATGTTGTAGCCCGTGTAGGTCCAGGTCGTCATGTTCGCCATCGAGAACAGGATCGTGCCCGGTGCCATGAAGTCGGTGCCCTCCGGGAGGAAGGGCAGGAAGGGCGAGACCTCGGGTGTGTATAGGTAGAGCCACATCATGGCGGCGATGATGCCGGGAACCGCGTAGGGGAGGAAGAACGAGAGCCGGAAGAGCGTGGGGCGGCGCACGATGAAGGAGTCCAGCAGCAGGGCGAGACCGAGTGCCAGCAGGATCATCACCGGGATCTGCAGGGCGGCGTAGAGGACCACACGCCCCATCCCCGTCCAGAAGGCGCCGTTGGTCGCCGCGGTGACGAAGTTCTCGAGGCCGACGAACGTATCGACGAGTTCGCCGCCGCCGTAGAGGCCGCCTCCCGCCGGAACCTGCGCGAAGAACGACGACCGGATCGACACGATGATCGGCACCAGGAAGACCAGCACGAAGAGCACGGCGAACGGCGTCATGAACAGCCATCCCGTGAGACCCTCGCGTCGGGTCCCGAACCGCCGTCGGCGGGTGGGGTCCGCGGGGATGCGCGGCGCCGGTGCCGAAGTCGCGCCTCGTGTTTCGGTCACTGTGACCATGGTGTCGCCTCTCGACCTCAAGACGACGGCGGAGTGCACGATTGCGCGTGCACTCCGCCGTCGATCATCCGATGATGCCTTCTCGCCGACTCACTCCGCGACCGGGAGTCCGAGATCCTTCAGCGAGGCCACGGCGGTGTCCTGCGCAGTGGTGAAGATGTCGGCGACCGTCGCCGTGCCGGCGACGGCGGCCGCGGCGGTCTCGTTCATCTTCGACAGCGTCGAGAAGCCCGGGGCGTACGGGAAGTCGGGGTTCAGGTTCTCGGTCGCCGTGCCGAGTTCGGCGAGCACATCCTGACCGCCGAACTGACGGAGCATCTTCTCGGGGGTCTCCACGTCGCCCTTGGCGGCGACGACGAGGCCCTGGGAGGCGAGGTCGTCGACCTGCGTGTTGAACCAGGCGTTGAACTCCATGGCCTCGGCGGGGTGCTCGCATCCCTTCATCACGGAGACGCCGGAGCCGCCGTCGGGGCCGCTCATCGCGCCGGCGCCGAAGTCGGGGAGCTGAGCCACACGCCACTGTCCTTCGGCCGGGGTGCCGTCGAGCGAGTCGAGGAGGAAACCGGCCTCCCATGCGGCTCCGACATGGCCGATGAGGCTGCCGTCGTTGAGCGCGGCGGTGAAGCCTTCGCCCCAGCGCTCGGTCGCGAGCGTCTGCTTGCTGTCGAGCAGACCCTGCCAGAATGCGGCCACACGCTCGGAGCCGTCGCCCTCGGCGTCGACCTTCCACTCGTCGCCGGCGGTGGTGAACCAGGTGTCCCCGGCCGCGGCCGACTGGGCGGAGAGCCAGTTCTGCGCCTCGTCGGGCGTGAAGGCGGTGACGTACTTGCCTGCGGCCGTTGCCGTGGCGGAGTCGGCCGTGAGATCGTCCAGCGTCTTCGGGGCATCGAGGCCCAGCGCCGTGAACTCGGCCTCGTTGTAGAAGTACACGAGGGGGCCGGTGTCCTGCGGGAGGCCCACGATCGCGTCGCCGACCTTCATGCCGCTGAAGGCCCCGGCCGAGAAGTCGTCTTCGTACTTCTTGGCCTCGTCCGCGACGTCCTGCAGCAGTCCCTTGACGAACAGCTGCGGCACCTCGGAGTACCCGGTCTGCGCGAGGCAGGGACCGTTGCCAGCCTTCACGTCGGTCTCGAGCTTGAGGATCATGTCGCTCGACTTGCCGTCGAACTTCGTCGCCTTCACCTGGATGTCGGGGTGATCGGCGTTCCAACGCTCGACGATCTCCGAGGTGGGGGTCATCCCTTCGCCATCGGGGAGGCGGTGCAGGTACTCGATGGTGACGGGGTCGCCGCCGGCGCTGCTGTCACCGGAATCGCCGGATGAGCACGCGGCGAGGCCGAAGGCCGACACCGCACCCACCGCGACGATCGCGGCGGTGCGGGTGAAGCGAGGGGTGATTGCCATGCTGTTCTCCTCTTCGAGGTCAGGTTCATGCGGACCGCCCTGGGCCGGGGCTGACGCCGGAGCGTCGTCGATCACAAGCACATCAAATCAGAAAATGTTTGCGCTCACAAGCCTGGGATGACGAGAACTCGGCGCAAGATGGCCTCGCCAAAGGGAGCGCTGACATCACGACGGCATGCGGTCGCGGATCCTGCTCACCCCGCGCGGACCTCGTCGCCGACGCGGATCACGCCGCCCGCGTGAAGCTCGCCGTGATCCGACGGTGTCCAGTTGGGGAGGAGCAGGCGTCCGAGGGTCGGCTCCGGCTGCGCGAAGGAGCCCGTGAGGGTCGTGAGCACCGCGGCATCCCGCACGCCGGTGTCCGGGTTCGCATGGGTCGCGAGGCACCGCACGATGGGCCCGGCCGCCTGGAAGACGACGCTGCCGACGCGGACCTCCCCCGTCCAGTCGAGCTCGCTCCAGGGTGCACTGTCGTCGATCACCACGTTGGAACGGAAGCGTCGGTCGTCGACGCTCATCCCGAGGGCTTCACCCAGTGCGTGCACGCTGCCCCGGCCATGCACCGAGACGTAGCCGCGCGGACGATCCTGAAAGCGCGAGGTCTCCCCATCGCCGACGAGCACGAGCGGGAGTCGACCTGGTCGCCGGAGGCGACGGCCTTCGGGGCTCGCCAGGACGAACTCGGTCACGGCTGCGGTCAGCTCGCGCCGACCATCGTCGTCGAGTCCTGCCTCGACGAGCACCGTGCCGGAGTGTTCGATCCGCACGCGCCGTGTCTCGTCGTCGTATCCGGTGCGCAGGGCGGCGAGAGCGGGGAAGTCCTGGAGTGCGAGTCCCTTGGATTTGGGCCAATAGTCCAGGCCGTCCCGGTCTTCCGGCACGGCGGCGTCCGCGAATCGGAACGCCAGTACGCGGTCTCCGGCGATCCGGCCGTCGGCTTGCACGGTCAGGGCGTCGCGGCGCTCGGGGGTGAGCCCCTTGATCGGGTGACGGTAGAGGGCGACGACGCGGGCCATGAGGAGATCTTCTCAGGTGCCGACACCCGCGCATGACGGACAGCGCTCCGTCGCCGAGGATCACCTCACAGGCGGCGGGCATGACGAAACACCCGCATGGCCTGCGGGTGTTCGAAACAGATCAGGCGGTCAGGCCTTCTCTAGTTCGTCCTCGTCTTCGTCGGCATAGTCATCCGCCCACTTGTCGACATATGCGTCTTCGTCGGTCGGGTGACCCAGCTCGCGCTCGAGAGCGGAGTAGTTCACCGACGGACTGTACGCCTTGAGTTCGCGGGCGATCTTGGTGTGTTTCGCCTTCTGACGGCCACGGCCCATGCGCGAGACCCCCTCACGAGTTAAGCGGCGGGATTCGAGGCCCGCGGCATTTTTCACGACACCGGCCTGAAGCCGGTAAGAGTAGCATTCAGAATAGCACGCGGGTAAGACGCTCTGGCCTAAGCCAGACCGGTGAAGGGAACGATCTTCATGACCGACGACACCTCCACTCCGTCCGACGAGGCCGCACAGAACGCGGCATTGCAGAAAGCCGTCATCGTCGGCATGCAACCGGGCCAGGACCGACACGTGATCGATGAGGCCGTGAGATACGCGCGTCTGCTGAGCGCGCCGCTCGTCGTCGCGCACGTCGATGTCACGCGTTTCGTGACCTACGAAGACCCGGACGGGTACGTGCACTCGGCGCCGATCGACATCAACTTCGATGCGGGTGCCGCGGAGTTCGAGGCGGTCGAGGCCGAAGCTGCGAGGTTGCTCGCGGGCGCGGACATCACCTGGACCGCCCGCCAGCTCGTCGGGGATCCGGCCCTGGCGATCAAGCAACTCGCCAACAAGCTGGATGCGCAGCTGATCGTCGTCGGCACGCGCAAGCGCGGCATCGGCGAATCGATCAGGGAGTTCTTCACCGGCTCGGTCGCAGCGCGCCTCGCCCACCGGCAGCATCGCTCGATCCTGGTCGTGCCCCTCGGCGAGATGGTGCCGGATGACCAGAAGGAGATCTGGCCGGAGTGACGCGGCGACACCCCTCCTGACCGTCGACGCCCCCTCGCATTCCCGGGAATGCGAGGGGGCGTCGACGATCAGAGGGGGTGTCGAGCATCGGTGGGGGGGGATGCGGGGTCAGGATCCGCGGACGCTGAGGGCTGCCGTCACGTTGCGGGCGGCCTCGTCGAGCGCCGTCTCAAGCTCGGTGACGACGGATGACGACAGGGTGCCGCCCTTGGCGAGGTGGGTGCGCAGATCGGTCCGCACCCGGGCGCGGAAAGCGTTGACCACGGCATCCGCTCGGTGCATCTCCTCTCGACTGAGGAGTCGGGAGTCGTCGCTCTCCGTGCGTGGCCGGCTCTTCGCCGCCGAGCGTTCACCCTTCTCGGCAGCGGCGAGGTCGGCGCGGAGGCTCTTCATCGCGTCCTGGACGCTCTGGCGCACTTCACTGGCGATCAGGCGCACGGAGTCCGTGATCCCGGCCTCGATCCCGGCGAGGTCGCCCTCCCGTGAGGCGAGCTCCGCGCGGCCGGCTTCGGTGATCGAGTAGATCGTGGTGCGGCCGTCGACGGTCTTCGTGACCAGGCCCTCCTCCTCGAGCTTCGCCAGGCGCGGGTAGATGGTCCCGGCGCTGGGCGTGTAGGTGCCGCCGGTGCGGTCGGTGAGCGACTGGATGATGCCGTAGCCGTGCTGCGGCGCCTCGGCGAGGAGCGACAGCAGGTACAGACGGAGGTCGCCGTGCGAGAAGACGGCCGGGGTCATGCGTCCCACTCCTCGTCGTCGGTGATGGAGGCCGGGGTGCGGCGGAGGACGGTGACGCCACCGGAGACGGAGTTCGCGCGCAGGTCGACGAAGCGCCCGGCGAGCTCCCCGGTGGTGCCGGTGTAGTTGCTGGGGCCCGAGGTGCTGCGCTCGATCCCGTCGATGAGCAGCCGACCGCTCAGGGACCGGATGACGTAGTTCGCGGCGAGTGACTCGTCGAGGCGCACCGTGGTGCCGCCGGAGACCGAGTTGACGTTGATGGTGTTCACGTCGCCGGCCGCATCCACGAGCGTCGAGCCCGAGACGATGTCGACCGTCGCCTTGCGCACGGCCCCGGTGACGGCGACATCGCCGGAGACGCTGTTGGCGCTGATCGAACCGGTGAGTCCGCGCACCTGCACATCGCCGGAGACGGAGTTGACTGTGAGGTCGCCGATCAGGGTGTCGACGATGATGTCGCCGGACACGGTGTTCAGGCGTGCGTCGTTGCGGATGCCCGAGACCAGGGCGCCGGCACTGACCACGCCGAGGGTCAGGGCGATCGAGCGGGGGACCGCCACGCTCACCTCGGCGCGGGGGCCACCGGAGCCGAAGTTGCGGAACACCTCGAGGAAGTTGTCCCAGCCCAACTGCGGGTGGTCGATCTCGACCTCACCGTCGTGGGACTCGATACGGAGGTCTTTGGTGGTGACACCGTGCACCTCGATGCGGATGCCGGGTTCGTCGTGGGCGATGACATCCACCTGTCCGCCGACCAGGCCCACCTTGAGGCGGGTGACGGACTCGATGTCGATGACGCGTTCCTCGCCCGGGGCGATGAGCCACTTCTCGGTCATGTGCTTCTCCTGTGTGAGTGTTCGAGATATATCGTGTGTCGCCACAGTAACACGATATATCTCGACATTGTCAACCCCCGCGCGTCCGTCGGAGGGTCGATGGGCCGAGCGGTAGTCTTCGACGGAAGGACTTCGAGGGGAGAAGATGTGGCCGGGCGATCGACGAAGCAGCCCATCGCCGACCGAATGTACGAGGTGCTGCTGCACCAGTTCATGTCGGGGGAGCGGGCGGCGGGGCAGAGCCTGAACATCGGTGCCCTGTCACGCGAGCTGGATGTCAGTCAGACGCCCCTGCGTGAGGCCCTGGCGCGGCTGGAGCACACCGGACTCGTCCAGCGCGAGGCCCTGCGGGGCTACCGCGTGGCCCCGGTCATGACGCGGGAAGAGGTGGAGCAGCTCGGCGAGGCCCGTGTGCTGCTGGAGCCCCGTCTCGCCTACGAAGCCGCGCAGCGGACGACCCCTGAATTCCTGGAGGGTCTGCGCGAGGCGGTGGAGGACTTCCGGCGCTCGGCCGAGGTCGCCGATACCGAGACCGAAGGCTTCGACCTCTACTGGCGCAGCGATGCGCGCTTCCACATGATGATCGCCGCGCAGTCCGGCAACGCCTTCCTGGAGCTGTCCTATGCGGCACTCGGCGGGCAGATCCAGCGGTTCCGCCTGTTCTCGAAGTTCGGGCGCACAGGAGCGGTGAGCGCGGCACCGGAGCACGATGCGGTGTACCAGGCGATCGTGGCCGGTGACGCGGAGGGCGCGGCCGACGCGATGCGCCACCACATCATCGGTGCCACCGAGCGGCTTCTGAACGCCTGAACGGCGAGCGGTTCCGCGAAGGAGGCGACCTGTCGCTCCTGGAGGGATTGCGCTATACTATTTTTTGTGAGCGCGCAGAGTGAGGGCACCATGTCGACGTCGACGACCGGATCAGCCGGACCGTCCGGATACGTCGCACGTCCGCTCGTCGAGGGCTTCCCCGGTAAGTCGAGTTCGCACGGTGCATTCGGATGGAGCAGCCTGTGGCTGCTCGATGACGGCGTGCGACGCGTGCTGGTCGATGCCGGACAGCCCGCGTACATCCCCCTCATCCATGCCGGCCTCGAGCGATACGGTCTGACCACGGACGACGTGACCGACGTGCTGCTGACGCACATGCACTGGGATCACGTCTCGAACTTCCCGATGTTCGCGAACGCCACGACCTGGGTGGGGGAGCGCGAGCTGCGCTGGGCGGCCGAGCAGCCGTCCGGGACCCCCTTCCTTCCCGACCTCCACGTGCAGGAGCTTCTTCGCCGCACGGATCGGGTCGGACGCATGGCGGCGGGCCAGGAAGTGCTCCCCGGCATCCATGCCATCGACAGCGCAGGGCATACCCCGCACCACCTCGCCTTCTATCTCGAGCGTGCGGACGAGAAGCGCGTCTTCGCCGGGGATGCGGTCAAGAATCTGTACGAACTCGCCTCGGGGCGGGTCGACTCGACGCTCGACGCCGACACCAGCGCGGCCACGATCGTCGCGATGCGCTCACTGCTGACCGACACCGGAGCCAGCCTCGTACCCGGACACGACGTCGAACTGCGATGGGAGGCCGGCGAGGCACACCGCCGACGCCCCGCGGGAGCCGCGATCGGCTTCTTCGCCGATGCCTCCACGGGTGAAGAGGACCGCAGCATCGGCTGACCGCCGAGCGCGCACGAGAGGACGATGATGACGACAGTGCTGTACACCGGCGGGACCGGGCGCATGGGACGGGTGATCCGCGAGGGGCTCGCCTCCCGCTACGACCGCGTCGTGCTGTTCGCGCGGACCGACACCGATGAGTCGCTCCTCCCCGGCGAAGAGGTCGTGATCGGTGATCTCGGCGACCTCGACGCGCTCACGGCGGCGGCGGAGGGCGTGGACGTGATCGTGCACCTCGGCGGGATCGCGGACGAAGCGTCGTTCGAGGAGATCCGCCGCGGGAACATCGACGGCACCTATCACGTCTACGAAGCAGCGCGACGGGCCGGTGTGCGCCGTGTCGTCTACGCCAGCTCCAACCACGTCGTCGGTTTCCATCCCGCGGAGGAGGTGCTGGACGAGAGCGCATCGCTGCGTCCGGACACCTTCTACGGGGTCTCGAAGGCGTTCGGTGAGGCCCTCGCCAGCCTCTACCACGATAAGTGGGGGGTCGAGTCGGTGCTCGTCCGCATCGGCACCTTCCGTCCGGAGCCCGAGGACAGGCGTCAGCTCGCGCTCTGGCTCAGCTGGCGCGACGGGGTCGAGCTCTTCCGCTGCGCAATCGAGAGCGCCCCGGTGGGCTGTGCGGTCGTCTACGGCTGCTCGGCCAACACCGGCCGCTGGTGGAACGGTGACGCGGGATGGGCCGCGATCGGCTACGTGCCCCGCGACGATGCCGCCGACCACACCGACGGCGTGGACTTCTCCGCCCCCGCACCCACTCTGCACGGCGGCGCTTTCGCCGCCCCCGACTACGAAGGAGGGATCTGGTGACATCGCCCGATTCCCAGGATGTGCTGATCACCACCGCGTTCCTCGAACCCGGCGACGAGGTCGACCGGATGCTGCGCGGCGCAGGACTCACGACTCGGCATGAGCCGGAGCTCGAACGCCTGTCCGCCGAGGAACGGGCCCGGGCGCTCTCGGGCGTCCGCGCGATCATCGCCGGCACCCGCCCCCTGGGCGAGGAGGAGTTCGCGCAGGCCCCCGCGCTGCGCATGATCGTGCGCACGGGCGTCGGCTACGACAGCGTCGACGTGGGTGCGGCGACGGCACGCCGAGTTCCCGTGTGCGTCACCCCCGGCGCCAACCGTCAGGCGGTCGCGGAGCACGTCTTCGCCTTGGCGCTCGCCTGTGCCCGGCGCATCCCCGAGAACATCAGCAACCTCGCGGCGGGCACCTGGCAGCAGCTCACCGGACGGGAGCTGCGGGGAGCGACTCTCGGAATCCTCGGGCTGGGCTCGATCGGAAAAGCGGTCGCGACGATCGCCGCGGGCTTCGGGATGAACGTCGTCGCGTACGATCCGTACTTCGACGAGGGCTTCGCCGCGGCCAACGGCATCCGTCGGCTCGAACTCGAGGATCTGCTCCGAGAAGCCGACTTCGTCACGCTGCACCTGTTCCTCGACGAGACGACCCGGAACCTCCTCGACGCCTCTCGCCTGGCCCTGATGAAGTCCGACGCGGTCCTCATCAACACCGCGCGCGGCGGCATCATCGACGAGGACGCCCTGGTCGACGCCGTCCGCGACGGGCGCATCGGCGCCGCCGCTCTCGACGTCTTCGCGGACGAGCCGCTGGGGGCATCGAGCCCGCTCCTGCACACCCCCGGCATCCTCGCCACGACGCACGTCGCGGGCGCGACCCGCGAGGCCCGTGGCGAGTCCGGTCGCATGGCCGCGCGCAACGTGATCGCGACTCTCCGCGGTCAGGCTCCCGAGTTCGTGGTGAACCCCGACTACGACGCGGTGACCGCATGATCGTCGAAACCTCGTCGGGGCCGGTGCGCCTCGCCGCCAACCTCAAGTGGATGTTCACTGAGGTCCCCTTCGCCGAGCGGTTCGACGCGGCCGCCGAAGCGGGCTTCACCGCGGTGGAGTTCGCCTCGCCCTACGACCTCGCGCCCGCAGAAGTGCGTCGGCTGCTCGACGATGCGGGTCTCGCGCAGATCCTCATCAACACGCCCGCCGGACCCGCGGGGACGCCTACGGCCTCGGGCGCGGCCTTCGTGCCCGGTGCCGAGCAGGAGTTCCGTGACGGGGTGCTGCGGGCGTTGGAGTACGCGACGGTTCTCGGTGCACGAGTGGTCCACGCCATGGCCGGCATCAGGCCGTCCGGAGCCGACCCCGACGCCGCATTCGCGACCTATGTGTCGAACATCTCCTGGGCGGCCGAGCAGGCCCGTGGCACGGGGGTCCGGCTGGCACTGGAAGCGATCAACAAGCGTGATCAGCCCGGCTACGGCCTTGCCTCGATGGAGACCGCGGCGGCGGTGGCGCAGGTGGTGGATCCCGACATCGTCGGCGTGCTCTTCGACGTCTACCACGCGCAGGTCGACCGCGGGAACGTCATCGAGCGTTTCGAGCAGCTCCGGCCGATGGTCGCGCATGTGCAGATCGCCGACAACCCCGGTCGCGGCGAACCCGGAACCGGCGAGATCGCCTACGAGCGCGTGCTCGCCCGGATCGCGCAGAGCGGATACCCCGGGTGGATCGGCTGCGAGTACGCCCCCGTCGCGGGCACCCGCGACGGGCTCACCTGGATCGAGAGGACCCTCCGGTGACCGACCCGAGAATCGCGCTCATCAGCGCGACACCCCTGGCGATCGCCCCGGCGGCCGCCGCCCTCACCGCCGCCCTTCCCACGGCGACGGTGTGGAACCTGCTCGATGATCGTCTCCTGGCCGATGCGCAGACCGAGGGCGGCATCACCGCACCGCTGGCTGCGCGCATGGACAGCCTCATCGAGCTCGCTCTGGCCGGGGGAGCGGATGGCGTGCTGCTCACGTGCTCCCAGTTCGGAGAGCGTGCCGACCGGCGGGAGAGCGATGCCGACGGTGTCACCGTGCTCTCGGCCGACGGTCCCCTCTTCGCCGAAGCCGTCGCCGCCGCCCCCGAACGGGTTCTGCTCGTCGCCTCGTTGGCCTCGGCCGCGAGCGACAGCGGAGCGCGTCTGGAGCAGGCGTTCGCGGCTGCCGGGTCGGCGGCGCGCGTGCACCCGCTGGTGATCCCGGACGCGGCCGCGCCCCTGTCCGCGCCGGAGCTCGTCGAGACACTGGCTGCAGGGATCGCCGGCGTCGACGAGCCCTACGACCTGGTGGTTCTCGCCCAGTACTCGCTCGCGGGGGCCGCGTCGTCCCTCGCGGATCGCTTCGGTGTCACGGTCCTGGACGGGCCGGCCGCAGCCGCTCGACGGTTGACCGCGGCACTCCGGGAGGATCGAGGATGATCGGCGTCATCGCCGACGACATGACGGGGGCGACGGATGTCGCGGCGGCCCTGCGCCGGGCGGGACTGCGCACGCTCCTCGTTCTCGGCACCGAGCTCGACGAGCATGCTGGTCCCGCCGACGGCATCGTCATCGGGCTGAAGACCCGGTCCCTTCCCGTCGAGGAGGCCGTCGCCCAGAGTCTCGCCGCGCTCACGCTGCTACGGCGTCAGGGAGCGGATCGCATCTACGTCAAGTACTGCTCGACGTTCGACTCCACGGACGAGGGCAACATCGGTCCGATCACCGAGGCGATCGCCGACGCCCTTCGCGCGGATCTCGTGGTGACGACGCCGGCCGCACCCCTGCACGGGCGCACCGTCTACCGCGGCCACCTCTTCGTCGGCGACGTGCTGTTGGCAGAGACGCACATGCGCGACCACCCGGTGACCCCGATGCGCGACTCCTCGGTGCCGCGGCTGCTCGCGGCGCAGTGCACGGCGCCGGTCGGGCTCCTGCCCCTCGACGTGGTGCAGCGAGGTGCCGACTCCGTGCGCGAGGTCATGCGACGGTCGCGTGCGGAGGGGATCCGTCACCTCGTCGCCGACGCCGTGACCGATGCCGACCTCGCCGTCCTCGCCGACGCCGTCGACGGGGAGGTCCTCGTGGCCGGATCCGCCGGGCTCGTCGGAGCGATGGCTCTGCGGGAGACGGCGGGCGGCACGACGGCGCCCACGCCCCCATCGGGTCGCACCGCGATCATCGCGGGCAGCTGCTCCCGACGCACGCTCGAGCAGATCGACCGCTTCGTCGGTTCGGGCGGCCCCGCTCATCGCGTCGTGGCCGAGCCCGGCGACACCGCCGAGGAGCTGGCCGCGCGCGCCGTGGAGTGGTGGGAGCACCTGCCCTCCGACGCGGATGCCCTCCTCTACTCCTCCACCCCGGCAGCGGAGCGCCGTCAGGATGTGCCGGGTGCCGGCGAGCTCTACGAACAGGCGGCGGGCCTCATCGCCTCGCAGCTGTCGGATCGAGGTGTGAAGCGTCTGCTGGTCGCCGGAGGGGAGACCTCCGGCGAGGTCGTCCGGGCCCTCGGCACGACCGTCGCGGTGGTGGGGGAGGAAGTCGCACCGGGAGCCCCCTGGATCCACGACGAGGAGCGCGACGTGCATCTGGTCCTCAAGTCCGGGAACTTCGGCGAGGAGGACCTCTTCGTCGAGGTCGCGGCACAGGGGCGCACAGCATGAGCGCCGATGCCCGCCGCGCGATCGAACGCGTCGCCCACTCGATTCACCGCCGCGGCCTCACGCATGGCCGCACCGGGAACCTCGCCGTGCGCGACGGGGACCGCGTGCTGCTCACGCCGACCGGGGTCAGCCTGGCCGACGTCGACGCGGACCGGCTGTCGGTGGTCGCCCTCGACGGATCGCACCTCGACGGTCCGAAGCCGACGAAGGAAGCCTTCCTCCATGTCGCGCTGCTGCGTGTGCGGCCGGAGGCGAATGCGGTCGTGCACACGCACTCGGTCCATGCCGCCGCGGTGTCGTGCCTGTCCGACGTCGATCCCGAGAATCCGATCCCGCCCCTGACCGCGTACTACGGCATGCGAGTGGGAAAACTGCGGATGCTGCCCTACTTCGCCCCGGGAGACCCGGCAGCGACCGGTGCCGTCGAGGATGCCGCGCGGGTCACGCATGCCCTGCTCCTGCGCAACCACGGCCCCGTCGTCGCCGGGGCCGATCTGGATGCCGCCCTCGACGCGGTGGAGGAGCTCGAGCACACCGCGCAGCTGTTCCTCCTCACGCGCGGCCTCGCCACGTCGCCCCTCACCTCGGCGCAGCTGCACGCGCTCGCCACGCCCTCCGGAAGGACCTCCTCGTGATCACCCTGTACAGCGGGCTCGTCGTCAAGAGCCCCCTCGTCGAGCACGTCCTCCCCGCGTTCGAGCGCGAGACCGGCACGCACATCGAGGCGACGTTCGAGCCCACCACCGTACTCCTGGAACGGATTGCCGCGGGAGAGCGCCCCGACCTGGTGCTCGGCGTCTCGTCCTCCGTCACCGATCTCGCGGCGCGGGGTCTGGTGGACCCCGAGGTCGTCGCCGAGATCGCGGTTTCCTCCGTCGGTTTCGCCCGACCGGACGACGCAGCAGGACCGGCCGACGACTCGGCGGCGACGTTCCTCGACTATCTGCTCGCCGCCCGTGCCGTCGCCTACACGCTCAGCGGGGCGAGCGGTGTGCACTTCATGAAGATGCTTCGCGAGCGTGGCCTCCTCGAACGCATCGATGAGCGCGCGGTGCGATGCGAGAGCGGACTCACGGCTGAGGCGCTGCTCGACGGACGTGCCGACGTCGCGATCCAGCAGGTGAGCGAGTTGCGCTCGGTCCCCGGTGCGCACGTCGTCGAGCCGATTCCCCACGAACTGCAGTCCTACGGGCGGTTCGCCGTCGGTGCCCGTCCCGGCGCCGGCGACGACGCGTCCCGATTCGTCACCCTCTTGACCGAGAAGCCGGCACAGGACGCATTCGCCGCGTTCGGGCTGTCGCGTCCCTGAAACCCGAACGAGGAGAGCACCCATGAGAAGAGTCATCGTCGACACCGACACCGGGGTGGATGACGCCCTGGCCCTGATGCTTCTGGCCGCCGATCCGGAGGTCGAGATCCTGGCGGTGGTCAGCGTCTTCGGCAACACCACCGGAGAGCGGGCCGCCGACAACGCACGGTACGTGCTGGACACCTGCGGACGCACCGACGTTCCGGTCTACCGCGGAGCGGACGAGCCGCTGGTGCAGGAGCTGCGGATGAACCCGGGCATCCACGGCGAGGACGGCTTCGGCAACACGGGACTCCGGCCCGCCGAGTCGGTCGACCCCGAGCCGGTCGGTGTCTCCGTCGTGCTCGACCTCGTCGACCGATATGACGGCGAGATCGACTACCTCGCGCTCGGTCCGCAGACGAACCTCGCCGCTGCTGTCGAGGCCCGGCCCGACCTGCTGCAGCGACTTCGCTCGACCACCATCGTCGGGACGCTCGGCCCGGCGCTGTACCACGACACCGCGCCGTGGGAGGATCGTCGGTTCCGGGTCTCGCGTGACCCCAACGTGTCGTTCGACATCGACGCCGCGCGTATCGTCGCAGCCCACGAGGGCGACGTCACCTGGTGCGGGCCGTACGTCACCCGTCAGGCCCTTGTCCCTGAGGACTTCTTCCTCGACATCGCCTCGTCGACCGGCTTCGCGCCCGCGCAGCTGATCACCGCGATCAGTCGTGACTATGCCGGCTTCTACTCGCGTTCCTACCCGCAGCCGGAGGGGCGCCGGGTCATGGGCATCAACGACAGCATGGCGGTGGCGAGCCTGCTGTATCCGGAACTCGTGACCGGGGCGGTCATGCGGCCGCTCGAGACATTCCGGGACCCCGAGACCGGAGACCGCTACCTCGCCGGCGTGCATCCGGTGAAGGACGAGACGCGACCGATCCACCGCGTCGTCTTCGACATGGATTTCGACGGCGTGCTGGATCGGATCGGCGAGGTGCTGCGGCGACCGCTGCCCTGGCGCTGACCTCCGCGAACGGCTCAGTCGTAGGTGCGCGCGCGGACCCACGGCATCGGCAGCAGATCGGCGGCGGTCACCCACACCGGGTGGCCGCCGCCGTCTGCGAGCGTGCGGATGCCCGGTGCGATCGCGGGCACGACTTCCCGGCAGACGCCGCAGGGGTTGAGGATCACGGTCGTGCCGTCGTCGCGCAGGCCGACCGAGACGATGGCTTCGATCTCCTGCTCACCTCCGATCCGGGCGTTGGCGAGGGCCGTGCTCTCCGCGCAGACGCTCTCTCGTGGGGTGCGCAGGCTGAGGCCGAGGTAGATGGCTCCGGAGGCTCCGCGCGCGGCGGCGGCGACGCGGTGGAGGTTCGCATCGTGCGCACGGATGATCAGGTCTGATGCGGCGGCGAGGAGCCGTCGGTCGTCGTCGTCGAGTGAGGAATTCACGATGAACTCTTTCCGTCACGGAGGGGGCTACTGCTATACTATAGTCGTACTCGGATCTGCTTCCCGAAGATGCACACTCCTCGCCGTTGGGTGAGAACTGTGTCATGACCAGGGGATATCCGCATTCAAGGGTCGATCAACTCCCTCTCGGGGGCAGAGCAAAGGAGCTCCATGAGCACTGAAGAAGTAGTGGCCACCGCACCGCAGCAGCTGAGGGGCAAGGCGAGCCGCACCGAGCGCAAGAACCTCCGTGCCTTGAGCTGGGGGCACGCGCTCGAATGGTACGACTGGGCGATCTTCGGACTGCTGTCGGTCTACCTCGGCGCGGCGTTCTTCCCCTCCGACAGTCCACTCGCCTCGACCTTGAACGCACTCGCCGTCTTCGCGGTCGGGTTCGTCGCACGTCCGCTCGGCGGGGTCGTCTTCGGCTTCGTGGCCGACCGCTTCGGGCGCAGGAAGATCATGATCTTCGCCGTCGGCGCGGTCGCGCTGGGCAGCTTCATCATCGGCGTGCTCCCCGACTACCAGACCATCGGAGCCCTCGCGCCGATCGTCGTCGTCCTCGCGCGCCTCCTGCAGGGACTCTCCGCCGGTGTGGAGGCGCCGCTCGGCACGGCGTACGCGCTCGAGCTGGTTCCGAACCGCCCCGGTTACGTCGCCGGCTTCTTCGCGTTCTTCAACAACCTGGGCAACCTGCTCGCACCCACGTCGATCTTCCTGATCAGCCTGCTGCTGGGCCCCGAAGCCCTCGCCGCGTACGGCTGGCGCATCCCGTTCATCGTGGGTGGTCTGTTCGGTCTGATCGTGCTGTGGCTGCGTCGGACGCTGCCCGAGACCCTCGACACCGCGGCGATCCGCACGGTGGGTGCGGTCCCCACCAAGGACAACTCGGTGTGGCGCGACGTCCGCAAGTACTGGCTGAGCGTGCTCGCGACGGTCTTCATCGTCGGTGCGATCCAGGCGTACAACTACACGTGGATCGCCGGACTCCCGAACCTCGCCAACGGCACGTTCGGGGAAGACCCCACCGCCGTGTTCGCCATCACCACGGGAATGGGCGTCTTCCTGACGGTCGGAGCCTTCGCGCTGAGCCGCATCCTCGATCGGTTCCCGATGTCCAAGTGGTTCGTGGTGGCGCGTCTCGCGGCCATCCCGACGATCTTCCTGGCGCTGCTGTACTCGCAGCCCGGGGTCGGCACGCTCGCCGGCGTGATGTTCGGTGGGGCGATCGTGCTGCTCCTGAACATGACCATCTTCGTCGTCGTGTCCAACTCCCTGCTGCCGCAGCACATCCGCGGCACCGGGCTCGGTCTCGGCTACGGCCTGGGAGTGGCCATCTTCGGTGGCACCGCCTCGTACCTGCTCCTCTGGCTGCAGAGCCAGGGCATGATGTGGATCTTCCCGATCTACATCGCGGCCCTCTGCGCGATCAGCGTGGTGCTCTACGTCCTCGCGAAGCGCCGCAACGGCCTCTTCGTGGGCAAGTGACCTCCTGATGGATCTGTGGCGCGAGATCGTCGGCTGGGCCGGCAGCGCTCTCTTGATCGTCTCGCTCTTGCAGCCGACGATCTCGCGCCTGCGCTGGTTGAACCTCGGAGCCTCTTCGCTGCTGATGGGATACAACCTGATGCTCGGCAGTGCGCCCATGGTCGCCCTCAACATCACGCTGATCGCGATCAACTGCTGGTACCTCTTCGTCTACACGCGTTCCGCCCGCGCCGCACGGCTGAGGGCGGCGACCGTGGACGGGCTCAGTGAAGCGTCCGATCGGCAGACCAGCCGCTAGGACATGAAAGAAAGCATGGATATGGAACGACTGATCATTGACACCGACCCCGGGATCGACGACGCGGGGGCGCTGTTCTGGGCACTCTCCTCCGACGCCTTCCAGATCGAGGCGCTGACCACGGTGTTCGGCAACATCGATGTCGACACGGCGACGGCCAACGCCCGCAAGATCGCCGCCGTCGCCGGTCGTTCCGACCTGCCGATCTGGAAGGGTGCCAGCCGGCCACTGGTCGGCGAACCCCACTTCGCGGAGCACATCCACCGTCCTGGCGGGGTGGGCTTCTGGGAGTACCCGGACCCGGACCCCCAGGCCGAGGTCGAGCCGGACGCCGTCCGCCGGATGATCGACACGGTCATGTCGGCTCCGGGCGAGGTGACGATCATGGCCCTCGCGCCCCTGACGAACGTGGCTCTGGCCATCAAGCTGGAGCCGGAGTTCGCGCGCTCCGTGCGCCGCATCATCTACATGGGCGGCGCGGCACTCACATGGGGCAACGTCACGCCCGTCGCGAGCGCGAACATCTTCAACGATCCCGAAGCCGCGGAGATCGTCATCCAGTCCGGGGCTCCCCTCACGCAGGTCGGCCTGGACGTGTCCCGGAGCTTCGCCCTCACGCCGGACCACGTCCGCACCCTCTGGGAGTCGCGCTCGCCGATGGGCCTGGCGCTCTGCGAGATGATCGGATACCCGGATCGTCAGAACGACCCCGACGAGATGCCCGAGTGGAAGACCGAGGGCATGCACCTCAACGACGTGCCCTGCGTCGCCTATGCCCTCAACCCCGACTGGTTCACGGTGCGCAACCTTCGTGTGGACGTCGAGCTGAACGGGACGCACACCCGCGGACAGACCGTCGTGCAGATGATCGATCGCTGGCAGGGGGTGCCGAACGTCGACGTGCTGTTCGACATCGATGCGCAGGCGGTCGCCGACGCGCTCACGGCCTCGCTCACCGCGTTCGGAACCGCCACCGACTGACCTCTTCACCCTGAACGGCCTCACCCTGGAATCGAGGGTGGGGCCGTTCGTGTGTTTTGGGGTCTTGACCTTGACGTTACGTCAACTCCTAGAGTCGAGTCATCGAACGGAAGGATGCGTAGGCATGGACACGGACGACTGGTCGATCCAGGAGATCGCGCGGCTGGCCGGCACGACGAGTCGCACGCTGCGGCACTACGACCACATCGGTCTGCTGCCGCCCACGCGCATCGCGCACAACGGCTACCGGCATTACGACGCCCAGGCACTCGTACGACTCCAGCGCATCCTCCTGTTGCGGGAGCTCGGACTCGGGCTGCCGCAGATCGCGGAGGTCCTCGGCGCATCCACCGACCGGATGCCCTCGCAGACCGAAGCCTCCGCACTGGAGACCCATCTCGCGCTGCTGCGCGAGGAGCAGACCCGGCTGGCGCGACAGATCGCGTCGGTCGAATCCACCATCACGGCATTGAGAGGAGGTGAACGACTCATGGCAGAGAACATGTTCGACGGTTTCGACCACACGCAGTACAAGGACGAGGTCGAGGAGCGCTGGGGCAAGAAGGCCTACGCCGACAGCGACCGCTGGTGGCGCGGGATGACGGATGCCGAACGCGCCGACTGGCAGCAGCGCGTGTCCGACCTCGGGCGCGACTGGATCGCCGCCGCGGAGAGCGGTATCGATCCGGCATCCTCCGAGGCTCAGGAGATCGCGCGGCGCCACGTCGAGTGGCTCACGGGCATCCCCGGCACACCCGCCGCCGTCCCCGGAGGCGACGTCAAGGCGTACGTGATCGGGCTCGGCGAGATGTACGTCGCGGATCCGCGTTTCGGCGCGAACTACGCGACCTCATCTGGCGGCACGCACGGTGCGGAATTCGTCCGCGACACGCTGCGCATCTACGCGGAGGGCAACCTCTAGCCCAGACCCTCCTTCCGGTCGCGATATGTCACCCCAAATCACCGTTTCGGCTGCCATATCGCGACCGGAATCCGCTGTGGG